>CAZESN010000016.1:0-25243 GCA_964514775.1 uncultured Rhodovulum sp. | reverse complement strand
ATCCGGTCGGACATGGCCAGCGCCTCCTGCTGGTCATGGGTGACGAAGATCGTGGTAATCCCGAGGCGCTGCTGAAGGCTGCGTATTTCGGTCCGCATGTCCGCACGCAGGTTGGCATCGAGATTGGAGAGCGGCTCATCCAGCAGGAGCACCTCGGGTTCGATGACCAAAGCGCGGGCAAGCGCCACGCGCTGCTGCTGCCCGCCGGAGAGCTGACCGGGATATCGGGCATGGAGATCGCCAAGACCCACCGTCTTGAGCGCGGCGTGCGCACGCTCGCGGGTCGTCGCCGTTGGGGCATTCCGCATGCGAAGGCCGAAACCGACGTTGTCGAGCACCGTCAGATGGGGAAACAGGGCGTAAGACTGGAAGACGATGCCGATATTGCGCTTGTGCACAGGCTTGGCCGTGATGTCCTCGCCGTTGAGGATGATCCTGCCGGAACTGGGTCGCACGAAGCCTGCGATCATGCGCAGCGTGGTGGTCTTGCCGCATCCCGATGGCCCAAGCAGCGAGACGAGTTCACCCTTATCAACGGAAATGTCGATGCCGCTGACCGCCCGCGTATCCCCATACATGGCGGTTACGTTGTCGAGACGGAGATAGGATTCATGCGACATGGACAACGTCCTGATACGAAGCCGACCGGGCCAGCCGTGGATTGGTGAGGCGGCCGGCAATCACCAAACTCATAGGGTACCGACCGCGGGAGCGGGGGCCTGAGCCCTGGTGTTGTAGGCCGTCTTGCCTGTCAGCCGCTCCATAGGGAAATCCACGACCTCACGGAAGAGCCTGACCAGCCCCTCGGCGCATCGCTCCACCACCGCCTTGCCCCGATCGGCGTCTGCAGCAGCGGCGTTTCCGCACGCGCCCCATTCCTGGAGGTCCTGGGTTTGCCAGCCATAGCCGACACCGGCCCCCTCGGGCATCAAGAGGAGGCCCTCGCGTTCCATCTCCACGGAAACCGGCACGAAATCCTGGGCATGCTGCATATCGACCTGATCGCCGTGCAGGTGCAGCATCACGCTCGTTTCCATCTCCCCGCCGTGTATCCCATGCTTCATCTCGTGGTCGCTGAACAGATCGGAGAGATCGGTTCCGCTGTAGACCCAGCTGCTAACAGCGAACATGCCCAGCCGGATCCTGAGTTCGCGGCACAGGATGTCCATGACCTGCGGCTGCCCGCCATGGGAGTTCACGAAGACGATCTTGCGGCAGCCCGCACGGTGGACGCTCTCGGCGATCTCGTACCAGACGCGGTAGAGAGTTTCGTGGCTGAGGGTGAGCGTGCCGGGAAAGGCTGCATGCTCGACCGACCGGCCGACCGACTGCATGGGCAGGATCAGCACCGGCATGTCGAGCGGCATCAGCTGCGCCGTCCGGGCCAGGATCCCCGCGCTGATCGCCGAATCCACGCGCACCGGGAGATGAGGGCCATGTTGCTCCACGGCGGCGACCGGAAGGACAGCCACGACCCCGGCCATGTCCATCTCGGCGAAATCCTTCACCGTGTGGTCCCACCACCAGTGCGACTTCAATGCCATGGACCTGCTCCCCAACCTATGTGCCCGACCTCGCCACTGCAGCCAGTTCGGCCTTGGCGATCTTGCCCGTGGGCGTCATCGGCATCACGTCGATGCCCCGGATCTCGAGATGGCTCAGATCATGCAAAACCTTGCGCGCAAGCGAGGCCTTGAGGGCATCCGGATTGATCTTGCCTGCGGCTTCGACGAAGGCGACGGGACGATTGACCAGCGCCGGATGCGGAACTCCGACCACCGCCGCGCCACGGATGCCGTCAAGGGCACAGAGGGCCTCCTCGACATCTCGCGGGTACCACTCCTCCGCCCCGACGGTGATGAGCTCGGACCGCCGCCCACGCACCGTCACGTAACCGTCCTCATCCATCGTTCCGAGATCACCCGTCCACAGCCACCCGCCGCGAAGCGCGCGCTCGGTCTGCTCGGGCCTGTTCCAATACCCCGACATGTAACCGCCGCGAATGGCGATCTCGCCGATTGCGCAGGTCGGGACCTCCCGCCCGCTGCTATCGAGAATGCGAACCTCCTTGTCCGGGAGCGGCATGCCCACGCGCCGGGTCTCAAGGTCGTCGGCACGGATTTCCGGCAGGCCAAGGGCGACAAAACCACCTAGCTCCGACTGACCGAAGCTTTCGACCAGCGGGATCTTCAACTCGCCCTGGAATGATGCCTTGAGCTGGGGCGATACCGGACCACCGCCGGAAAGGCCCAGTCTCAAGCGCCCAGGCAACCTGCCCCGCCTGACCACTTCCGTGACCAGGTCCTGCAGGATCGGCGGATTGGCCACGAGCATCGTGGCTCCGCGCATATCGATCGCGTCATAACCCGTTTCAGCGGTCCATCGTGACATCACGTTGATGGCAGCGCCGCGCGACAGTTGCGGGAGCAGGTTCGCCACCAGCTGGTACGAGCTCGACAGCGCCGACGGCCCGAATGACACGTCATCTCTGCCGATACGCAAACGCTCGGCTATGCAGCGCGAGGCGCGCACGGTTGGCTCGTGGGCAAGGCAAGCCCCCTTCGGCTTGCCCGTGGTGCCCGATGTATAGGAGAGATGTGCGATTGCCGTCTCGTTCCCCGGGTCGGGGGGCGGAGGAAGAGCGGCGGCCATCAACTCCGGCAGGCTTTCCGCGCCGTCCTGAGGTCCATCCATGCAGATCAGCGTACGGATCGCGGGCGCCGTGGCGCGAGCCCTGCGAAGGGGCTCAATCATGTCATGGGTATAGATGACAGCGACTGGCTGGTGATCGGCCAGATAGTATTCCAGATCGTCGGCCAGCCGAACATTCACCAGTGCCGCGATCGCACCGATCCGCCAGCACCCAAGCATAGCAATAAGATAGTCGAGCCCGTTGTGTGCGAAGACGGTTACACGATCTCCCTTGCGCACTCCGTGATGATGAAGGGCGCCCGCCATGCGCTCCATCTGCTCGACGGCTGCGGCATAGGTGAGCCCACGGGCCTTGTCGGTCCAGAAGAAGCACGGGCTCTCAGGTGTGCGGCTCGCGCCGTCCAGCAAGAGCGTGTGCATCAGCATGGACTACCCCCCTTCTGCACCTCTGTTCTGGGGCGGTGAACGCCGCCACTGAGTGCCGTTGTATTGGGGACTGACCGTATCTGCGGGCACCGGGATGACGTAGCAGTGAAAATCCGATACCCGATATTAGACGACGCTTATGCCGCGTCTGGATCGGTGAGAAGCGCGTCACCATCTCTCAAGCCGCCGGATATCTCGGCGCTCTGCAGCGCACGGTCGAACCCTTTTGCGGCACGCTTGACCAGATTCCGCAGCCAGCGATTGTGCGGGCTGAAATGTGCGCGCTCATGCCACAGCATATAGAGATGCATCTTCCCCAACTGCGGTGGCGCCTTGATCAGCCGCAGCTGTCCGGGCCGCGACGCCGCGACTATTCGCTGCGCATAGGGCAGTGCGGTGGTGAACAGGAGATCGGTTTCCGCAAGAATGGCCGGGATCAGCGAATACTCCGGCACCGACATGGCAATCCGGCGCTGCACTCCGAGCCTGTAGAGCTGCCCATCGATCGGGCTGAAGGCGGCGCTGCTGCCCGGTGTCGGCGATATGTGGTCGAGATCGAGATAGTTCTCCAGCGGGATAGGACCGGGATCCGAATGGGGGTGATCCGCCCGCGCGACGCAACCGATATCGCAGTGCAACAGCGCCGTCTGCCTGAGCGATGGTGTGGGTGAGGGCCAGTTGCCGATGACTATGTCCACCCGACCGACCCCGAGCTCCTGCGTGAGGTCGATGTGCTGCGACGGAGAAAAGAAATCCACGGCAACGCGCGGCGCCTCCTGACGTATCATCTCGCCGATGGTCGGGATGAGGAAGATGCCGAAGCAATTGACCGCCGTGACGCTTATCCGCGTCTCCAGCGCCTTGGGGTCAAACTCTCCCGCCGGAGAAAGCGCGTCTGACAGGCTGGCAAGCATGGTCTCGAGGGAGCGACGGATCTCTTCGCCCCGTTCGGTCGTGACCAGCGCATTGCCATTGCGCACCAGCAGCCTGTCGCCAAATATGTCCCTCGCCCGCTTGAGATACTGACTGACGGCCGGCTGGCTGTGCCCGAGGATCACCGCAACACGCGACACGTTTCTTTCGGTCAGCAGCAGATGCAGCGTGCGAAGCAGCTTGATGTCGATGTTAGGATTCAGGTGTGAGAACATAGTTCACCTCCTGAAGCGACAGCGGCAGGGCAAGATGCCAGAACTCTGCCAGGATGGCCCTCGCCTGCCCTGGGTCCAGGCATTCAGCCAACTTTCACCATGCCGGGACGTTATCAAGCCATGAAAGTGGCGCGTGCTGCACTTCATCAAGCACTTCCACCAACCTGTCGGCCGCAAAATCTATCGTCATCCGACCCTTCGCAGCAGTGGCGAGCGAAGCATCGCCTGCCGCGCCGTGAGCGTTCATGTCATGCATCTGCCAGCCAGGCTTGGCTCCTGACAGAGCAATATGACGGAAGTCCTTCTCGAATGCCTCTGTAAGCGACGCAAAATTCCGGGCCATGGTCATGTCGACAAGATCGGGATGAAGTTCAAGCATGACGGATGTCTCCATATCGCCTGCGTGAATGCCATGCCTCATCTCTTGGTCGGTATAGACACCTTCCGGCATGCCGAAGCCAAACCAATTGGCTGAAAACACAAGCATGTCATGCCGCACGCGCAATTCGCGCGCAACGACATCCATCACGCTGATGTTGCCGCCATGGCTGTTAAGGAGCACGAGCTTGCGCACCCCGGCCTTGGCGACGCAGGCGCCGAGTTCGCACCACATCGAGATCAGGGTCTCGACCGAAAACGTCAGCGTTCCCGCATAGCGCGCATGTTCATTGCTCTTGCCGACCTGCTGCGTGGGCAGGAAAAGGGCCGTGCTCGTCGCAGGCAGCCGCCCTATGACCGCGTCGATCATGCCGTCGATGATGGCGGCGTCGACCGCCAGCGGCAGGTGCGGCCCGTGTTGTTCGATCGCACCGACCGGAAGGACGGCGACGAGCTGCTCGCGATCCAGTCTGGAAAACTCTTCGCTGGTGTAGTGTGACCAGTACCGTTTCAAGCGGGATCTCCTCTCCTGCGTTTGCGGCCATCCTTAGCGCCATTTCCACCGGTGTATAGGAGCCCGATACCGTAGCGGGCATCCTGTTGAACGGCCCGTACCCCCGGCGCCGCGCCGATCGTGCGATCCGTCTTGCAAAACTGGCCGGGATAAAGCCTCGGATCGGTTATATACGCCCGCCTGAATCCTATGGCAGCAGGCGGTCAGTTGTGATCGACAAACGCCGCTGGAGCGACGGTGAGCAATAGTGTTGCCAGACTCGGGCTTTCTCCAGAGCCTTATCAGCGCGGTGATCTGGAAGCCGAACTTGCCCCCTTGACTGGATGTAATCTACGCCCACATGGCCGCGATGGCTCAAAGCGTAGAATACGGAACGGAAACACACCTGTTGCGTTCTCCTCGGGGTATGGCGGCCGGCACCCATTCTGCGCCACCGGCCCATCCAGAGTTACTTGAGCAGACACTTCGAGGGACATTCTTGCACAATACCGTCTATCTGGTCGGCCTCGCAGTTGTAGCTCTCGCGGTCCCGCCATTTCTTGACCTGCGCAGAGGAGGGATCAATATGGAACGCACGGAAACCACAACCGACGCCCATATCGACTGGAAGGCCGGACTGGGCGGCACAATCGTCGCAACCGCGATCGGATGGCTGTTCACGGCTTCCCGAGCGGTCCTAAGCCTTTCGACCGTCTCGGCGGCGCCTGCCGAATACAGCGAAACGCCCCTACGCAAACACGATCCGCGACCGCCTATCCGCAGCCGGCGCCACTACGGCGGCCTCCGGGCAACAACTCGGAACCTCGCGTGACGCTGCGGGTGCAAGACGTCGTCTACCCGACCGAGGCCGGACTTTACTGCGCCCCGGGGGACTTCCATATCGATCCCCTCCGCCCCGTAGCGCGTGCGCTGGTCACGCATGGACATTCCGACCACGCCCGCCCCGGCCACGGCGCGGTGATGGCGACCCGCCAGACGCTCGAGATCATGGCGATCCGCTACGGAGAGGGCTTCACCGCCAGCCGCCAGATCGCGGACGGGCCGACGCGGATCGGCAGCGTAACCGTCAGCTTCCACCCGGCAGGGCATGTACTGGGCTCCGCACAGATCCTGATCGTGCCGGATAGCGGCCCGCGCATTCTGATATCGGGTGACTACTGCCGCACGCCAAATCCTGTCTGTGCAGCCTGGGAGCCGGTAGCCTGCGACATCTTCATTACCGAGGCGACCTTCGGCCTTCCGGTCTTCCGCCACCCCGCCCCGATGCTGGAGATCGGACGGCTGGTCGCCAGCATGACCGAATTTCCCGACCGCCCGCATCTCGTGGGCGCCTACGCGCTCGGCAAGGCGCAGCGGGTCATCGCGCTCATGAGGGCCACGGGGTATGGTGCCCCCATTGCCCTGCATGGTGCGCTGAAGCGGCTTTGCGACTATCACGTCCAGCAGGGCATCGACCTGGGCAAACTCATCTCCGCCACCGATCCCGGTGGGGCGCAGTTGATACTGGCACCGCCCTCGGCCTTCGCATCACCCTGGGTGCAGCGTTTTCGCGACCCCGTTCTGTCCTATGCCTCGGGCTGGATGACGGTCCGTGCCCGCGCCCGCCAACGCGGCATCGAACTGCCGCTCGTCATCAGCGACCATGTCGACTGGCCAGAACTCACCACCACGATACGGGAGCTTTCCCCCGCCGAGGTCTGGATCACCCATGGCAACGAAGACGGTTTGATGCGCTGGTGCGAAATCGAGAGCATTCCTTCCCGTCCCCTGCGCCTGATCGGCTATGAGGATGAGGCGGAATGAAGGACTTCGCGCGCTTGCTGGAGCGTCTGGCCTTCACGCCGGGCCGCAATGCCAAGCTGACGATCCTCTCGCATTATTTCCAGACCACACCCGATCCGGATCGCGGTTACGCACTGGCAGCACTGACAGGCACACTCGATCTGCGCCAGGTCTCGCCATCCCTGCTGAAACGACTGGCCGCAGATCGAGTCGATGACCAGCTTTTCCGCCTGTCCTATGATTTCGTAGGCGATCTTGCCGAGACCATAGCCCTGATCTGGCCGGGCGGGCTGACAACCAATGCCGAGGTCTCGGTCGCGCAGGCCATCACGCTACTGCGCGACACGGGCAAACTGGCTCTGCCAGGGGTGATCACGGACCTTTTGGACCGCCTTACCCCACCCGAACGGCTGGCGCTCCTGAAACTCGCGACCGGAAATCTGCGCGTAGGCGTCTCGGCACGCCTGGCGCGCACGGCCCTGGCGATGGGAACACCGCGCGACGTCGAAGAAATCGAGGAGATCTGGCACGGGCTCTCGCCGCCGTTCCTGCCTCTCTTCGCCTGGCTTCAGGGCGGACCGCGACCCGAGCGACCGGAGGCGCCCTTCCGCCCGGTCATGCTTTCGACTCCGGTGACACCCGAGGAACTGGCGCCGGCAAACCCCGAGGACTATCTCGCCGAGTGGAAGTGGGACGGGATCCGTGTCCAGGCCGTTGCCGAGGGCGGACTTCGCAAGCTCTATTCGCGGACCGGCGAGGAAATCGGGGGGGCTTTTCCAGACATCATCGAGGCCATGACATTCGAAGGCGCGGTGGACGGCGAGCTGCTGATCCGGCGCGAAGCGGAGATTGCCCCGTTCGCGGAGCTCCAAAAACGACTGGGCCGCAAACGGGTCAGCCACGCGATGTTGCAAAGCCATCCGGCAGCGCTCAGGCTCTACGACATCCTGACATGGAGGGGCGAAGATCTGCGTCCTCTGCCGCTGTCCGAACGGCGCGCACGGCTTGAGGCCGCGTGCTTCGACAGCGATCGGATCGACCTTTCCCCGATCCTCCCCTTCACCCGCTGGGAGGAACTGGCAAGTTTGCGCGTGGCACCCCCTGCCCCGGTGATCGAAGGCGTGATGATCAAGCGCCGCGATGCACCCTATCTCGCCGGCCGCCCGCGCGGGCCCTGGTTCAAGTGGAAGCGCGACCCAATGGTCATCGACGCGGTACTGCTTTACGCGCAGGCCGGGCATGGCAAGCGCTCGGGCTTCTACAGCGATTTCACATTCGGCCTCTGGGAGGGCGACGATCTCGTCCCGGTGGGAAAGGCCTATTTCGGCTTCACCGATGAGGAGCTGCGCGAGCTGGACAGGTTCGTGCGGAAGAACACGACACAGCGTTTCGGGCCCGTCCGGCAGCTGGCTCCGAAGCTGGTGGTCGAGGTGGCGTTTGAAGGGCTGAATGCCTCGTCCCGCCATCGCTCCCGCCTCGCGATGCGCTTCCCGCGCATTTCGCGCATCCGCTGGGACAAACCTGCAGGCGAGGCAGACCGGCTCGAGACGCTCAGAGCGATGCTGTGATCGCCCTGCCCCCTGTTTTCTCCGAGTGGTTTGCCGCCAACGGCTGGGAACCGCATACGCATCAGCTTGCGCTGCTGGGGGCGCGCACGGACACGCTTCTCATAGCCCCGACCGGTGGCGGCAAGACCCTTGCGGGGTTTCTCCCCTCGCTCGTGGATCTGCACCTCGCCCCATCGAAAGGTCTGCATACGCTCTACGTCTCGCCGTTGAAGGCGCTGACCGCCGATGTGGGCAGGAACCTTGCACGTCCTGTCGAAGCAATGGGGCTTCCCATCCGCATAGGCGATCGCACCGGGGATACCCCGACCGGCCAGCGGCGGCGACAGCGCGCCGACCCGCCCGAAATCCTGCTCACCACGCCGGAGTCGCTGGCGCTGATGCTGTCCTGGCCCGAGGCGCCCCGGATGTTTGCCTCCCTGAGGCGCGTGGTGCTCGACGAGCTTCACGCATTGGCGGAATCGAAACGCGGGGATCAGCTGATGCTCGGCCTCGCACGACTGCGCGGCCTCGCGCCGGACGTCATCGCCACGGGCCTGTCCGCCACCGTTGAAGACCCGGTGGCTCTGGCGCGCTTCATGGGTGCGAAAGACATCGTCGAGGCCGATCCGGGACCCATTCCCGATATCGCTATGCTGCCGACCCGCCAACCGCCACCCTGGGCAGGCGGTGGCGGGCGCTACGCGGTTCCCGATGTGCTCGAAACCGTCGCAGCAGCGAAGACCACAATCATATTCCTCAACACCCGCGCCCAGGCAGAGCTCTTCTTCCAGGCGCTCTGGCTCGCGAACGACGACCGATTGCCCATCGGGCTCCACCACGGCGCACTGGCCCGGGAGGCGCGCCAGAAGGTCGAGGCCGCGATGGCCGCGGGCGAGCTGCGGGCCGTGGTAGCTACCGGCAGCCTGGATCTCGGGATCGACTGGGGCGATGTCGATCTCGTTATTCAGGTCGGCGCACCACGAAACATCAAGCGCCTCGTGCAGCGGATCGGGCGAGCGAACCATCGCTACAACGCGCCCTCGCGCGCGCGGATCGTCGCCGCGAACCGCTTCGAGGTCATCGAATGCGTTGCCGCACTCGAGGCGGCGAGGGCAGGAGAGCTCGACGGTGAGCCGCGCGGACCCGGCCCGCTCGACGTGCTGATCCAGCACATCCTGCTGACCGCATGCGCCGGACCCTTCGATGCGGATCATCTTTACACCGAAATCATCACCGCCGGGCCATATGGCGCCCTCACCCGCAAGGACTTCGATGCCTGCCTCGATTTCGCAGCGACCGGAGGCTATGCCTTGCGCGCCTATGAGCGCTGGCAGCGGCTGATCCTGCGCGATGGTCGCTGGCAGTTGCGCGATCCGCGCGCAGCCCGCGACCTGCGGATGAACATCGGCACCATCACCGAAGCCGAGAAGCTGAAAGTGCGGCGCCGGGGGCGGGGCGGCGTCCCTCTGGGCGAGATCGAGGAGAGCTTTGCCGCGAGCCTCGCCCCGGGGGACACCTTCCTTCTGGGCGGCCAGGTCCTGCGCTACGACCGCATCCGCGACCTTGTAGTGGAGGTGACCCCCGCCCCCGGCCGCGAGCCGAAGATCGCCACTTTCTCGGGCCTGAAGTTCTCGACCTCGACCACGCTCTCGCAGCGCATCCTGTCGATCCTCGCCGACCCGGACCGCCATCTGGATTTGCCGCCCGACATTCGCGGCTGGCTCGCCCTTCAGGACCGGATCAGCGCGCTCCCCCGCCCCGGAACGCTGCTGTGCGAGACCTTCCCGCGCAGCGGGCGCTGGCATCTGGTGATCTACGGATTTGCGGGGCTGAATGCGCATCAGACGCTCGGCCTGCTGATCACAAAGCAGATGGAGGAGAGCGGCCTGGGTCCCCTTGGCATTCTCGCCACCGATCACGCGCTGATGGTCACCTCGGTGCAACCGGTCACCGAGGTCGTGCCACTTCTCAGCGCGCCCGTCCTGGAGCAGGGACTGGAGGACTGGATGGCCGCGAGTTCGCTGATGAAGCGCAGCTTCCGCGCGGTGGCGACCATCGCCGGGCTGATCCAGAGGAACCGTCCGGGCGGGCGGAAAACGGGCAAACAGGCGACATTCTCCAGCGACATCATCTATGATACTTTGCGCCGGCACGATCCCGATCACATCCTGTTGCGCGCGACACGGGACGAAGCACGCCGGGGCCTGATCGATTTCGACCGGATTGCCGACATGCTGGCACGCAATCCCCGGATCGAGCTGCGCGCATTGCCCAGGGTCTCGCCACTGGCTGCGCCCCTTCTCCTGGAGCTCGGCCGGATCAGGTTGGGCGGGGAGGGCCAGCTGCAGTTGGCCGAGAAACTGGCAAAGGCGCTGATGGCGGAAGCGGGGCTCGAGGAACTCATGGAGCACCATGGCTGAGGGCTGCCCGTTCCGGTTCTCGGGCGCCGATCTTATCGCCCGGCCGTCCGGCGCGCTGTGGTGGCCGGCCGAGAGATTGCTCGTGGTCGCCGATCTGCACCTTGGCCGCTCGGAGCGTCATGCACGGCGCGGCGGGGTGCTTCTGCCTCCGTTCGAGGTGACGGATACGCTCGAGCGCCTTGCCCGGGAAATCGCCGAGACGGACCCCGAACGGATCATCTCGCTCGGCGATGCCTTCGACGATGATCTTGCCGCCACCCGACTCGAGCCCGGGCAGCGGGCACGGATCCACGCGATGGCGCGGGGCCGGGACTGGCTCTGGATCACCGGCAACCATGACCGGCATGCCCTGCCCGCGGAGTTTCCGGGGCGCAGCGCCGCAGATTTACCTGGCCGGATTTCCCTCCGCCATCAGGCTGCCCGAGGCCCTGACATCTCGGGGCACATGCATCCCTCCCTACGGCTCGCGGGCAGGAGATGGCGCTGTTTCGTGGTTGGGCGCGAGCATCTGATCCTGCCCGCCTTTGGCACCTACACCGGTGGCCTCGACATCGGTGATCCGGCTTTCGGGCCACTGGCCGGCGGCGGCATCGCACTGGCCTGCGCCGAGAGGATATTTGCTGTCCCCATGGCGCCAGACGGCCGGGCGAGGCGGTGGTGATCCGCGCGGCCCTGTGCGGGCTGAGGATCGGGATCAGCCGCACCGGCGATCTGCCCTGGCGCTGCGGCCTGTCGGGCCGGGCGAGTTGAGCCCGTCCTTCGCCCGAGGCGGGTCCCGCTCAACAGCCGAAAGCAGCACTGCCGCCACGTTCCGATCCGGCCAGCCCAGTGTTGTCCGACGTCGGACAATCTGACAAGATACTGATTTAAAAATGAAAACACTTCCGGATTAACCCGGCGTCAACCTTTATCAACCTTTGAGACGCCTATCTGACCGAGGGACACAAGATCCGGGGCATATGCCTGCCAAAGGTGAGTGAAGCGCAGGATGTGGGGTAAGAAATCGGGCCGGATTCGGAAATGAGACCCCCTTGCCCGGGACGGGCGCGGAGGTGGCGGTCTCCGGCCCGCGTGGCCCAAGAGGGGCCGAACCCTCTTGCCCGCCGGATCAGGATGTCAGCGGCGGCCGTGCTCCGACCGGTCATCATCCCCGCGGTTGTCCCATCCGCGACGTGCCGGTTCCGCGTGACTCTCGCAGGCACGGACCCAGCCACCCTGCCCCCGGTCGTCGTCGCTCTTGAACCGACCACGCCCGTCACGGTCCGGCACCTCATCGTATATGGCCATTTCTGCCTCCTCTATTTCCGCGGGAAGCCATCATGACGGATTGTCGGCGCGGCCCGGCGTCTGCCGGCCGGACACAGGTGAACAGGATCCGGCCCGTCATGTGTACCGACAGGACCCGCGACCGCGCGGCGGGGAGCCGGATGACCGGCAGCGGGAACTTCCACGAAAACGAGCGGTTGACCCGGCAACGGGGGTGATACGGCTACGTGCCGGCATCTGCCCCGGCCTTGCGCAGACCCGCCGCTCGCCATCGCGGAGGATGCGGGAGTGGACGGAGTCTAAGCCTCGAGAGGAGCCATGGCGGGATTTGGGTTGCGTTACGGGCCGCTGGGGCCGGACTGCGTTCATATCTGCGTCGACATGCAGCGCCTGTTCGGACCCGGCTTTCCCTGGGCGGTACCCTGGATGGAGCGCATCCTGCCGAATGTGGTCACGCTCTGCGGCCACAATCCGGCGCGCACCCTGTTCACGCGGTTCCTGCCTCCGGCGAAGGCCGAGGACGCGGGCGGGATGTGGCGACGCTACTACCGGAAATGGGAAGCGGTCACGCTCGACAGGATCGGGGAGGAGGCGGTGGCGCTGATGCCGGAGCTGGCCGGTTTCGTGCCGCCGGCCCGGGTGATCGACAAGTCGGTCTATTCCCCGTGGCTCGATCCCGCGCTGGGCGGTCTTCTGGCACGGGGGCGGGTGAACACGGTCCTGCTGTCGGGCGGGGAAACCGATATCTGCATCCTCGCCACCGCGCTCGGGGCGATCGACAGGGGATTCCGGGTTGTCCTCGCGGCAGACGCGCTGTGCAGCTCGTCCGACCGGACCCACGACCAGCTGATGGATCTCTACGTGAGCCGCTTCGACGTGCAGATCGAGGTCGCGGGGGCCGCCGAGATACTGGAGAACTGGGCGCGGGGGTGATCGGCATCGCGGATGGCCCTGCTAGTCGCTGTCGGTCTCCCATCCGATGCCGATCGGGGCCTCGACGCTGCATGTCACGCCGGAGGGCTCGAAGCTGAGCGTGACGGTGCCGTTCAGCTCCGCCGCCAGGACGTCCTCCACCAGGCGCGAGCCGAAGCCCTTGCGCATCGGCGGGGCGACGGGGGGGCCGCCCGATTCCCGCCAGCGCAGGATGAACCGCGGCGCGCCGGTCTCCGGCGTCTCCCAGGTGACCGCGACGCGCCCAAAGGGCACCGAAAGGGCGCCGTACTTGACCGCATTGGTCGCCAGCTCGTGCAGCGCCAGCGACACGGCGAGGACGGCCCGGGGGCGGAGCTGGAGGGGCGGTCCGTCGATCAGGAACTGCTCGCGCGGATAGGGCCCGGCCACCCCGGCCACGACCTCGCCGAGATCGGCCCCGTCCCATCTCTCGCGGGTCAGCAGGTCGTGGGCCCAGGCCAGCGACTTCAGCCGCGCCTCGAACTCGTCGCGGGATGTCTCGAGATCGCGGTTGCTGCGAAAGGTCTGGCGCGCGATCGCCTGAACCGTCGCGAGCGAGTTCTTCACGCGGTGCTTCATCTCGTCCATCAGGACATGCTGGAGCCGCTCGGCTTCCTTGCGGGCGGTAATGTCGCGGGCGATCTTGGAGGCGCCGATGATGCTGCCGTGCTCGTCGTAGATCGGCGAGGCGGTCAGCGACACGTCGATCACGGTGCCGTCCTTGCACCGGCGGCGGGTCTCGTGCGGCTCGACGCGGCTGCCGCTGCGGATCTGCTCGATGATCCGCGCCTCCTCGTCGTGGCGCTCGCCGGGGACCAGCATGGTCACCTGCCGGCCGATGACCTCGTGGGGCATGTAGCCGTAGAGGCGCTCTGCGCCATGGTTCCAGCTGGTGATGGTCATGTCGAGGTCGGTGCTGAGGATCGCGTCGTCGGAGGATTCGATGATGGCCGCGAGCCTGCGCTCGATCGCGGCAGCCTGCCGGCGTTCGCTGACGCCCATCACCATCATGTTGGCCTGGCGCACGCGGCCGGATCCGTCGCGGATCGGGCCGGCCCAGGTGCTGGTCCACAGGACGGAGCCATCCTTGCGGACATATCTGATCTCGGCGACGAAGCCGTCGCCAGTGTCGATCATCTTCCGGAACCGTGCGTCGTAGGCACCGAGGTCGTCGCCGTGGATGATGTCGTCGATCCGCATGCCGAGCAGTTCCGCCTCGCGGTAGCCGAGGCTGTCGCAGAAATGCGCGTTGACCAGGGCGAGCCGGCCGTTCGTCTCGGCGAGGACGATGCCGGCCGTCGCCTGCGCGATGATGGCGTGGAGGCGCTCCTCGCTCTCGCGCAGCGCGCGTTGCGTGGTCACCCGCGCGGTGGTCTCGTTGACGATGCAGAAGACGCCCCGCACCTCGCCGGTGTCGTCGCGAAGCGCCGAGTAGGAGATGTCGAAATAGACGTCCTCGGGGTAGCCGTGGCGCTCGATGTAGAACCTGCGGTCCCGCGCGGAGACGGTCTCGCCCGTGTCGAGCACGTGGCGCAGCAGGGGCTCCAGATCGGGCCAGAGCTCGCGCCAGTTCTCGACGGCCGGCCGGCCGAACGCCTGCGGGTGCTTGCGGCCGATGCCGGGCGCGTAGGCGTCGTTGTAGAGGGCGACCAGGTCGGGCCCCCAGAAGATGACGATCTGGGCATGGGCCGACAGCATGAGGCTGACGGCTGATGTGAGGCAGGCTGGCCAGTCCGTCGGAGGCCCCAGGGGGGACTTCGACCAGTCGTGCGAGCGGATGAGTTCCTCGATCCGCGTTCCGGCGTGGAGGCCCCCCGATCCGGGCGGTGCCCTTTCCTCATCCGCGTCCCGTTGCGGCAGGCATGACGCCTGCTGCCGCGAAGGGGCTCGCTGACCAGCTTTGGTTTGACGAACCACGTCCGAACACTCCCATGGACCCTGAATGCGCCCCGCGCAGTATACCCCCGCATCCTACAGGCAATGCAGGCCGAACCCAGAGGCGGATTACATACGACAAGGAGCATATTTACCTCGGCGCAGTTCCGCCTGCCAGTGAGAGCGGCAGGGATGGCCAAGTGTGGGTTCTGGAAAGGCCGGACGGGTCAGCCTCAGCCCCCGGGTCGCAGGGGCCCGTGACCGCCCGTCAGAGGCGGCTCCGGCTCAGGTTTCAGATGGTTCGGGAGGCCCGGAGAGCGGGACCGCTCAGCCGGCGTCCTCGGCAAGCGTATGGGCCACGATCGCATTGGCGTGGCCGTGCCCCATGCCGTGCTCTTCCTTCAACATGGCAACGAGCTCCATGTGTCTGGCAGGGAGGGCCGCACGGACCAGATCCTTCCAGTGGGAAATCGGGCGGCCGTACTTCTTCTCGATGGAAGGAAAGTATGACGCGGGACCCTTGATCCTGTCTTCGCTCATGCGCGCAAGGCAATCACGATCCACGCCCGCCTGTCAACGCGACCTAGTTCGGACGGGGACCCGGCCGGTCGCGCGGGTCGGGTTTCAGGGCGCGCTCGTCGGCACGGGCCATCTCGCTGTAGAGGCGGTCAACAAGGTTCTTGAGCGATAGGGGAACCTCCTCCTCGAGGCACTGCCGATAGATAAGACGCAAGTTCTCGTCTATCTGCTCGCTTATAGCCGAAGCGCGATCGGGCCTGCTTCCTGGTCCGCGGCTCGACGTCGTAGGCTCCGTCTTGCTTCCCAAATCGGATCCCGCCTCTGTCTGCTTACCTGGCTGTCCGCTGCCTCGACCGCGCTCCCTTTGCCGATGCCGAAATGCACGGGCCATTGGAACCAAACCACCATTGAGCCGTTTGGTTCCCAGTCGGACGCAAAAAGCAGCAAGCTATGCCCTCGGGACAACACGGGAAATCAGGCGCCGAGGCCGGAGAGAAACCGGCCGAGAAGGCAACTGCGGCGCGACGGATTGAGGCGGAGCTGCCGTATCTTCGCCGATACGCCCGCGCGCTCACGGGAAATCAGGAAAGAGGCGACGGATACGCGGTGGCCACGCTCGAGGCGCTTCTCGAGAACCGCGCGCTGCTCCGCACCGACCTGCCGCCGCGCATCGTGCTCTTCCGCACCTTTCACACCGTCTGGCAGGCGTCGGGAGCCCCTGCGGCCGAAGAAGCCTCCGGAACCCTCGAGAACCGGGCGCAGGCGCATCTGGCGCGCCTCACCCCGAACAGCCGGGAGGCGCTGCTCCTGTCGGCGATCGAGGAATTCGACGATCGGGAAATCAGCCAGATCATGCAGATCTCCGAAGACGAGGCGGCCGACATGATCGCCATCGCCCGCCGCGAGATGCAGGAGAGCGTGCGCGGCAAGGTGATGATCATCGAGGACGAGCCGCTGATCGCGCTCGACCTTCGGACCATCGTCGACGAGACTGGACATGAGGTACTCGGCGTCGCCCGCACGATGGCCGAGGCGGTGACGCTCGGCCGGGCCGGGCGGCCCGACCTGATCCTGTCGGACATACAGCTCGCCGATGGCTCCTCGGGCCTCGACGCCGTCAAGACGCTCCTCGACGAGCTGGGGGAAGTGCCGGTCGTGTTCATCACCGCCTTCCCCGAGCGCCTGCTGACCGGCAAGAAGCCGGAGCCGGCGCTCCTGATCTCCAAGCCCTTCCAGCCCCTCCAGGTGCGCACGGCGGTCTCGCAGGGAATGTTCTTCTCGTCGCTGGAGCGGCTGCTGGCCTGACCGGCCCGGCCCCATCGGGCCGCCCGCCGCGGATGTCCACAGGGATCGCTGCCGCCTGCTGACCCGGCCGGACCGGCCGGATCGCATGCGCGCGAATCATCCCTGTCGGCGGAACACTTCCCGAAGTTGGAAGTTGGGTCCTTGAACAGCAATGGAGCCGAGAGGGCGGGGCGCGGGAAGCGAGGGGTAAAGAGCCACATCCCGGAGGAGGCAAATGCTCCGAGGAGAGAGACAAGCTGCGATCCCCACACGCCGCACGCGGGCGCTTAACGGGGCACGTGGCTTTGCCCAGAGCAATGGACCCGTGTTCCTCACATCCATTTCGTCCCCTCCCGCGCATCTGCGGGTCCTTTGCCGCCGGGAGGATGAAAGGAGACCTTCATGACGAGCCAAGCCTCGATACCGGCTGCGGTCATCCCACGACAACCGGTTCACGCGGCCCTGATGTCCTTTCCGGTCGCCTGTTTCACGCTCACCCTGCTGACCGATATCGCCTATACGCAGACCTCGAACCTGCTGTGGCTGCATTTTTCCGAGTGGCTGCTGTTCGCGGGTCTCGTCTTCGGCGCGCTCGCGCTGCTTCTCCATGCGATCCGGTATCTCGTGCGCAGGATCAGGGCGCCCTGGCCCGCCGTGCTCGGCGGCATCGTCGTCCTGGTGCTGGCCACCCTCAACAGCTTCGTCCACACGGCCGACGGGTGGACCGCCGTCGTGCCCTACGGCCTCGCCCTCTCGGCGGCGACGGTGCTCGCCATGATCGTCACCGCCTGGCTGGCCCATCCGGGAGCACGCTATGTCTAGACTGACCGTTCTTTCCGCGACCGCCCTTGCCGGCGGCTGCCTGTTTCTCGCCGCCTGCGACGACGACGATTTCGACACCTCCCAGCAGATCGGCCCGGATCCGGTTCTGCCGGAGCCGTCCTCGAGCCTGTTGCCCGGCCTCAAGGTGGCGGAGGTGGTCGGCTGGCAGGACGGCGAGACGCCGACCGTGCCGCCCGATCTCGTCATCACCGCCTATGCGCAGGATCTCGCGAACCCGCGCACGGTCCACACCCTGCCGAACGGCGACGTGCTGGTGGTGCAGTCGAAGGCGCCGCCCGGCAAGCCGCTCGACCGGCCGAAGGACTACATCCGCGGCTGGATCATGGACATGGCGGCCGGCGGCGGCGGGGACGAGCCGGAGACGAACCTGATCACCCTCCTGCAGGACACCGACCGCGACGGAACGGTGGATGCGCGGAGCGATCTCCTGACCGGTCTCAACTCGCCCTTTGGCGTCGCCTGGCACGAGGATACGCTCTACGTGGCCGCGGCCGATGCGATCCTTGCCTATCCCTACGCGCTCGGCCAGACCGAGATCACCGATGCGCCGACCCTGCTGGCGCCCCTGCCCGGCGGTCCGATCAACCATCACTGGACGAAGGATCTGGCGCTGAGCCCCGACGGCCGCATGCTCTATGCCTCGGTCGGCTCGAACTCCAATGCGGGTGAGCGCGGGCTCGAGGCCGAGAAGGGGCGCGCGGCGATCTGGCAGGTGGACCGCGAGACCGGGTTTGCCCGGGTCTTCGCCTCCGGTCTGCGCAATCCCAACGGCCTGACCATCCACCCCGAGACGGGCGTGCTGTGGACCGTCGTCAACGAGCGCGACGAGCTCGGCCCCGACCTCGTGCCCGACTATCTGACCTCGGTGCGGGAAGGCGGGTTCTACGGCTGGCCGTGGAGCTACTTCGGACAGCACGTGGATGCGCGGGTGCATCCGCCGCGGCCGGATCTGGTCGAGCGCGCGATCGTCCCGGACTATGCGCTGTCGAGCCATGTGGCGGCGCTGGGGCTTGCCTTCACCAACGATTCCGCCCTGCCCGAGGCCTATCGGGACGGCGCCTTCGTGGGCAACCGGGGCAGCTGGAACCGGAGTGCCTTCAACGGCTACAAGGTGATCTACGTGCCGTTCGCAGACGGAATGCCGTCCGGCATGGCGCAGGACGTGGTCACGGACTTCCTGGTCGGCGACGAGGCGCGCGGCCGGCCCGTAGGTCTCGCGATCGACGGCACCGGCGCGCTGCTGATCGCCGACGACGCCGGCAACACGGTGTGGCGCGTGGCCGCGGCCGATGGTTCGGTCACGCCCGAGCCGATCCCGTCGGACAGGGTCACGACCGAGGCCGCCGGCGCGAGCGGGGACCCGGAAAATGTGCCGGCCGGGGATGGGCCAGAGCCCGCGACCGGGCCGCAGGGCGCTCCCCCGCAGACCGAGATCGCCCCCGCGATCTCGCCGCAGGATGGCGCGCCCCAGCCGCAGACTTCGAACTGACGGGCTCCGGGCAGCGCGGCCTGAGTGGACCCACCCGCTCCTCGGCAGAGGGGCGGGTCAGGTGTCCGCCCCGGGCTTCAGCGCCTTTCGCGGGGTTGCGCGGGTGACGGGGGGCTCAATGGCCGCAACGTCGCACTGGAGGATCCACGCGCCATCGATGGAGCTTTGGCCGACCAGACCGAGGATGATGGTCGCCTCACGGTACGCGCCCGGCAAAGGCGGCATCGAGCTTTATTGCCAGCGCGCGAAGCCTCGGCCAGATCGGGTCCCTTTTCGGCCCAGGTCAACAGCTCGGACAGGGCTTTGTCGAGCTCTGGCCTCTCCTCGCTGTCACCCGTCGCGGCCTGCTTTTCCCAATCAATCCACCTCCGAACGGAGCTCCTCGGGCATCCCTGCAAGATCCTGCCACGATGCAGTGGCCGTTCTGTGCCCCGGCGCGGAACATTTCCGTGGTTTGCGGGTTTACAGGACTGAACGCCGGTGAGGCGACGCGACCCCCATAAGGTCCGGGCGCCGTGCCGAGACAGGATCACGGTCTCCGCGCAAAGGCAGATCGCCGCAGATTGCGGGTCGCCTCGCCGCCTCATCGGCGCAGGGGTTCTCCTGACGCATTCGTGTCGGGACGGACACCGGATTGAAGGAGGTACAATTGTTGGATCGTTCCCCCGGACTGGCCGCCGGCCGGTTGCGCATTGCGCAGGTCGCCCCCTTGTACGAGGCCGTCCCGCCCCGCCTCTACGGCGGAACCGAGCGGATCGTGTCCTATCTCACCGAGGAACTCGTCCGCCGGGGCCATGAGGTGACGCTGTTCGCGAGCGGAGATTCCGTCACCGCGGCGACGCTCGCGCCGGGGCGCGACCTGTCGTTGCGCCTCGACCCCGAGCCGCTGCAGTCCCCGATCGCCGCGCATCTCTCCATGCTCCACGAAGTCCGGCGCCGGGCGCAGGACTTCGACGTGATCCAACTTCATCTGGGGCATTTCCTGCATTTCCCGCTGTTCGAGCACTGCCCGGACATGACCCTGACCACGCAGCACGGCCGGCTCGACTATCGCGACCTGCCCCGCGCCTTCGCCCTCTGGTCGGATTTTCCGCTCGGCTCGATATCCATGCACCAGCGCACCCCGCTGCCGGCGGCGAACTGGATCGCCAATGTCTACCACGGCCTGCCGCCGGACCGGTTCCCGGCGACGCGGGCGGACAGGGACACCGAGCCCTATCTGGCATTCCTGGGGCGCATCTCCGTCGAGAAACGGCCGGATCGGGCGATCGAGATCGCGCGGCGCTATGGGATGAAGCTGAAGATCGCGGCCAAGGTCGATGTCGACGACCGGGCATACTTCCAGCGCGAGATCGAGGGGATGATCGACGGCGTCGACGTCGAGTACATCGGCGAGGTCGATGAGGAGGCAAAGCGCAGCTTCCTCGCCAACGCCGCGGCGCTGCTCTTTCCCATCGACTGGCCGGAGCCCTTCGGCCTCGTCGCCATCGAGGCGATGGCGTGCGGCGTCCCGGTGATCGCCTGGCCGAATGGCGCGATGCCCGAGGTCATCGACAACGGCCGCACCGGCTTTCTCGTATCCTCGGTCGAGGAGGCGGTCGCCCGGATCGACGATGCGCGGAGACTCGACCGCCGGCACATCCGCCGGGTCTTCGAGGAACGCTTTTCCGTCGGGCGGATGACCGACGACTACGAGACCGTCTATCGCATGCTCGTCAACCGCACCCGCGGGGCGAGGTTGCGGCACGATTCACCCGTAAGTGCATCAGGAGGGCCACTCGGTGTCCGGACCGCCCCATAGCCATGACCCGCGCGCCGGCCTCGCCGTCTTCCGGCGGGTTCCGCAAGGGGGGCGTCCATGATCGACGACGCTCTCACCCAATGGTCCCCCGAGACCCTTCGCGCAATTCTGGCGGACGACCTGGAGCGGGCCGAGCTGATCGTCGTCTCGAACCGGGAGCCCTATGCGCACGAGTGGATCGACGGGGAGATCAGACTGCAGGTCCCCGCAAGCGGCCTGGTGACGGCCCTCGATCCGGTGCTCTGCGCCTTCGCCGGCACCTGGATTGCCCATGGGGGAGGCTCGGCCGACCGGGAAACCGTGGACTGCCGCGATCGCGTCGCCGTACCGCCGGACCACCCCCAGTACACGCTTCGCCGGGTCTGGCTCGACGCGCGCGATCACCAGGGGCACTATTCCGGCTTTTCCAACGAGGCTCTCTGGCCGCTCTGCCACGTCGCCTTCACGCGCCCGGCCTTTCGCGCCGAAGACTGGGAGGCCTATCGGACCGTCAACCGGCGCTTTGCGGAAGCCGTGGCCGAGGAGGCAAGGACGGAGCGCCCCCTCGTCCTCGTCCAGGACTACCATTTCGCGCTGCTGCCGGCGATGATCCGGGAACTGCTGCCGCAGGCATGCATTCTCACCTTCTGGCATATTCCCTGGCCGAACGGCGAGCTTTTCGGCGTCTGTCCGTGGCGGGAGCAGATCCTCGAAGGGCTGCTCGGCAGCTCGATCCTTGGTTTCCAGACCCGGCTTCACTGCGACAACTTCCTCGACAGCGTCGACCGCTTCCTGGAATCGCGCATCGACCGCCAGGCGGGCACGGTCTACCGCGAGGGCCGGATGACCACGACCAGCGCCTATCCGATCTCGATACGCTGGCCGGAGGCATCGCCCTCGCGCGATGGCTCCGCGCGATCCCGTATCATGGCCCGCCACGACATTGCCGAAGACGCACGGCTGATGGTCGGCGTCGAGCGGCTCGACTATACCAAGGGGATCATCGAGCGTTTCCAGGCCCTGGACTGCCTTCTGCGCAATCATCCGGAATGGCGGGGAAAGCTGACCTTGATCCAGGTCGCTTCGCCGAGCCGAAGCAACCTGCCGGCCTACCAGCGCCTGCGCCGCGAGTGTCGCGCCTTGGTCGACGAGATCAATGCGCGCTACGGTCGCGACCATTACCGGCCGATCATCTGGCTGGAACGACCCCATGACCGGGCGGCCGTGAACGCGTTGCTGCGCGCGGCGGACGTCTGCGTGGTATCCAGCCTGCAGGACGGCATGAACCTCGTGGCCAAGGAATACGTCGCCGCCCGGGATGACGAGCAGGGCGTGCTGGTGCTGAGCGCCTTTGCCGGTGCGGCTCAGGAGCTGGCCGAAGCTGTGATCGTCAATCCCTATGATGCGGCGGGAATGGCGGATGCCATGCACCGCGCGCTGGCCACGCCGCCCGAGGAACAGGGCGAGCGGATGCGGGCGATGCGCGAGACGGTGCGCGCGAACAACGTGTATCGCTGGATCGGCCATATGCTGATGGACGCCGTGCGGGTTCAGAGGCGCAGTGGCCTGCCGGCCGACAGGGTCGAGGAAAGCCTCCCTCCCGAGAGATGGGCCGCGCAGTGAAGGCGGACGACACCCGGGATCCCGAGCTGCCCGCAGACGAATACGCGCTGTTTCTGGATGTGGATGGCACGCTGATCGAGCACCGGTCGCACCCGGACGCGGTCCTGGCCGACGAGGGGCTGCGTGCCCTGCTGGCGAGGGCCTCCGACAGGCTCGAGGGGGCGCTTGCCCTGGTCACCGGCCGGTCGATCGCCATGGTGGACGCGATGTTCGCGCCGCTGCGCCTCCCCGTCGCCGGCATCTACGGGCTGGAGCATCGCCTGCACGCCGACGGTTCGGCGGAGCTGGCGCACGAGCCCGAGGACCTGGCCGCTGTCGCGGATGCGCTTCAAGCGGCGTTTCACACGGTCGAAGGGATCCATTTCGAACGGAAGGGGCCGGTTCTCGCCATCCATACGCGCGCGGCGCCCGCGGCCCTGCCGTCGGTGCGCCGCGCGGCCGAAGCGGCATTGGCGCGGCTTGGCGATCGCTACCGGATCGTCGCCGGGAACGCCGGGCTGGAATTCATTCCGGTAGACGCGCTGAAGGGCGCCGCCATCCGCCGCTTTCTCGAGAACCGCCCCTTCGCCGGGCGCAGGCCGGTCTTCATCGGGGATGACGAGGCCGACGAGAACGGGTTCGAGTACGTGAATTCATGCGGAGGCATATCGATCCGGATGAATGCCTCCGGCGGGACGGTCGCACGGCACAGGCTGGAGACCGTCGGGGCGGTCCATCGCCTCATCGACAGGATCGCGGCGTCGCCCGCGGTGCGCCCGGTGGACATGCGGTCCCGGTGACGCGCAGTCACAGCATCCGTCGCAAGGTCCGGTTTCCGATGACGAAGTGCTCGACCAGCGCGCCGAGCACATGGGCAAGGATCAGGGCGATCAGGAGAAGCCGGCCGGTCTCGTGCAGGACCCCGGCGATCTCGACGCGGCCGAACCAGGCGATGATCCCGGTCGCGGGCATGCCGAGCAGCAGCGCATAGAGCCCCCAGTGCCCGAGCCCGGCGAAGAGCTTGAGGAGCGGCGGCGTGCCGGGGGGCTGCGGCGGGCTGCCGGACATGACGCGGATCGAGAGCCGGAGCAGCGTCAGGACGAGGACCAGCGAGCCGCCGGCGATGTGCAGGGCCGTGCCGGCCGCCATCTCCCCGTCGAGGTGCCCCAGCCGGTCGCGGAAGGCGCGCCGGATCTCGTCGTTGACCACGAGCTGCATGAACACCAGCCCGACCGTCGTCCAGTGCAGGATCACCTGCGCGCGCGAATAGCGGCCGGGCGCGGTTCTTCTGGAGCTGAGCGGCATGTGTATTGGAACCCTTTTCAGGTCAATCGGTTGAAAAGGGAATGGTTCCACTGACACCGGAGAGGCCCGTGCCGTCTATGTCGAGGACCGGTCTGGGGCGCTTCTCCCTCGCGGCCATTCTGCTGCTCGGCGGCTGTCAGACGGACCAGAGCGCCCTGCATCCCGCATCCGAGAACGCGCGCGAGGTCGCGCGGCTCTTCTGGGTGATGACGGTGGGCGGGGCGGTCATCTGGGCCGCGACGATGGGGGTCGCGGTCTATGCCGTCCTCGGGCGCAACAAGCCCACGAGCGAGCGCTTCGCCGACCGGTTCATTTTCGGGGCCGGGGTGATCTTCCCGACGGTCGTGCTGGCGGCGCTGCTGATCTACGGGCTGCGGCTCCTGCCCGACTGGCGCGCCGGGGATGCGCCCGACCTGCGCGTGGTGGTGACGGGCGAGCAGTTCTGGTGGCGGATTGCCTATGAGCTGCCCGACGGCAGCTGGATCGAGACCGCGAACGAGCTGCACCTGCCAAGGGGGGAGGTGGTCGAGTTCGAGCTGACGGCGCATGACGTGATCCATTCGTTCTGGATCCCCCCGCTCGGCGGCAAGCTCGACATGCTGCCCGGGCGGCGGAACCTGCTGCGGCTGACCCCGTCGGAAACCGGCAGCTTCCGGGGCGTCTGCGCCGAGTTCTGCGGGGCGTCGCACGCGCTGATGGCGTTTCCGGTCATCGTCCACGAGCCGGAGGAGTTCGACGCCTGGCTGGCGGCGGAGGCCGCGCCCGCCGATCCCGCCGCCGACGCATCCGCCTTTCGCAATGCCGGCTGCGGCGCCTGCCACCGCGTGCGCGGTCTCGTCGCCGAGGGGGCGGTCGGTCCGGACCTCACGCATCTCGCCCGGCGCGGGACGCTTGCGGCCGGCACCCTGCCGATGACCGAGGCGGCACGCGCCGCCTGGCTGGCCGACCCGCAGGCGATCAAGCCCGACGCGCGCATGCCCGCCTATGGCCATCTTGCCGACGACGAGCGGCGGGCGATCCTGCGCTTCCTGGCGGCGCTGCAATGAGCCGGGACGCCGGCGCCGCCCGCCTCGCCCGGGCCTGGGAAACGCCGCGCGGCTGGCGGCGGCTCTCGGACGTGAACAACAGCACCGTCGGGCTCTGGTACGTCGCGACGGCCTTTGCCTTCATGCTCTTCGCCGGCGCCCTCGCGCTCATCATCCGGCTGCAGCTGGCGGTGCCCGACAACGACCTCGTCAGCGCCGCCACCTACAACCAGCTCTTCACCCTGCACGGCACGGTGATGATGTTCCTCTTCGCCGTGCCGATCTTCGAGGCGGTGGCCATGGTGATCCTGCCGGGGATGCTCGGCGCGCGCGACCTGCCGTTTCCGCGGCTCTCGGCCTTCGGGTTCTGGTGCTACTTCATCGGCGGCACCTTCGTCTGTGGCTCGATCTTCTTCGGCGTGGCGCCCGATGGCGGC
>CAZESN010000015.1:13430-25388 GCA_964514775.1 uncultured Rhodovulum sp. | reverse complement strand
ACGGACTTCGCCAGATTGCGCGGCTGGTCGACGTCCGTCACCGTGGAGTGACGCACATGTCCGTTTTCACCTTCAACACCACCCCCTCGATCCTCTCCGGCCCCGGAGCCGTTGCCGGGCTGGCGGAGCGCGCGGCCAGCCTGCTCGGGGAACGGGTGCTGGTGGTGACGGACGCCGGTCTGGTCCGCGCCGGCATCGCAGGATCGGTCGCGGCGGCGCTTGCCGGGGCTGGCGCCGTGGTCGAGGTCTTCGACGACGTCTCGCCGGAGCCGCCGGAAACCGACGCGATGGCGGCCGCCGCCAGGGCGAAGGCGCATGGCGCGACGGGCATCCTCGGTCTCGGGGGCGGGTCGCCAATGGACGTTTCGCCAAGGCCGCGGCTCTGCTGGCAGGCGCGGGCGGCACGCTTGCCGCGGCCTATGGAGTGGGCAATGCCAGGGGGCCGCGCCTGCCGCTGGTGCTGGTACCGACCACCGCTGGGACCGGGTCGGAGGTCACGCCCATCGCGATCCTGACGACCGGGGCCGCGGAGAAGAAAGGCATCGTGTCGCCGCTTCTCCTGCCCGACCTGGCCGTGCTCGACGCCGAGCTCACCCTGGGCGTGCCGCCGCATGTCACCGCCGCCACCGGGATAGATGCGATGGTGCACGCGATCGAGGCCCATGCCTCGGCGAGCCCGAACAACAATCCGCTGTCGCGCGCACTCGCCCGCGAGGCGCTGAGGCTCCTTGGAAGCAATATCCGCCGCGTCGTCGCCGAGGGCGAGGACCGGGACGCGCGCGGGGCCATGCTGCTCGGCTCAATGCTCGCGGGACAGGCCTTCGCCAATTCGCCGGTCGCGGCGGTGCATGCGCTCGCCTATCCGGTCGGCAGCCACTTTCATGTCCCGCACGGTCTCTCGAACGCGCTCGTCCTGCCGCATGTGCTGCGCTTCAACATAGAGGCGGATCCGGAAATCTATGCGGAGGTCGCGCCCTGCGCCTTTGCCGATATCGGCGATCTGCCGGCGTCCGCGCGATCAGCCGCCTTCGCCGAGCGGCTGGCTACACTCCCGTCCGAGCTCGGCCTTCCCAGCCGGCTGCGCGAGGTCGGAATCGGGGCCGAAGCCCTGCCGATGCTGGCGGCGGAGGCGATGAAGCAGACGCGGCTTCTGGTCAACAACCCCCGCGAGGTCACCGAGGCCGCGGCACTGGAGATCTATCGCGCCGCCTGGTGACCCGGAGCCTGCACGTTGCAGGCCGGATGAAGCCGTCATCGCTTTCAAAGTGAATGGAGAGCCCCACCGCCCACGGGGCTCTCCGGCGACGCGATTGCCGCCGCCGGAGGAGGCACGTTGCGTGGATCAGGCCGCCGCGCGCGCCGTCGCGCGGCGACGGGCGGCGCCGACCAGGGCCAGTCCGCCGAGAAGCAGCGGCAGGGTCGCCGGCAGCGGGATCGGCGCCGCGTCATAGGTAAGCGTCGCGGTCACGTTCGCGCCGTGCTTGTAGCCGTCGTTGAGGCCGAAGAGGCCCTTGTTGAAGATCACGTCCGAGAGCGCGAGCGAGAGCCGGCCAGTGTCGGCCTCGCCGAAGGTGAGCGTGATCGGCGAGTTCCAGTCGAGCGCGCCCCACTGTTTCAGCACGTGATTCACGCCGCGGGTCGTGCCCGACACCGGCCCCGACGCCAGCGGCTCGGCGAAGCTGAACGTCACCTCGATCGGCGAAGCGACCGTGTCCTCGTGCTTGTTGACCGAGGATTCGTCGGTCCAGATCCGGAAGAGATTGAACGTGTAGCTCTCGCCCACCGCCAGATCGGCGGTCGAGAAGCTGCCGGCCGAGCCCGAGGTCTTCACCACCAGACCGGGATCGCTCGACTGCAAGCCCGTCACCGCCCAGTCGCCGCTGAAGGTCAGCGCACTCGCCACGCCGGGAAGACACAGAGCCGCGGCAACGGCCGCGGACGCAAGGTACTTCGACATTTTCACTATACACCCCCTCATCACCCCCGAAGGGGCACACCAGTCACCGGGCCACCCTTAACGAACCCTTAATCATGGTAGCGCAGTTGCGCGCGCGGCCCGAGGCTGTTTTCGGACAATAGTTAACCTGCGGTCGCCGGGACCTGCTCCCGGCCAAGCTGTTGCCGCCCTTGACCGAATCTTTACGAACCTGCGCGACATCTCGCCCCGAGGCGCGGCAGTCCGCGCAGTTGGCCAGAAGGGCGGAGCGCGATGGACCTTGCAGGCTATGTGGCCCTGACCCGGCAGGCGGGACTCGCCAACGAACTCCAGTCGGTCGCCAACAACATCGCCAATCTCTCGACCACCGGCTATCGCCGCGAGGGCGTGCTCTTCGCCGAGATGATACGCGCCCTGCCCGTCGAGGGCGGCGCGGTGGCGATGACCGCGACCCGCGCCCGCTTCACCGATGAATTGCAGGGCGCGCTGGTCGCCACCGGCGGCACGCTCGATCTCGCCATCGAGGGCGAGGGCTATTTCACCGTCCAGACCCCGCAGGGCGAGCGTCTGACCAGGGCCGGCGCCTTCATGCGCGACGGCGAGGGCCAGATCGTCAACCCCGACGGCCATCTCCTCCTCGACGAGGGCGGCGGGCCGATCATCCTGCCCTTCGACGCCGAGACCATCGGCGTCGCGGCCGACGGCACGATCTCGGCCGACGGCCAGCCGATCGCCCAGATCGGGCTGGTGCGGGTCGAGGACCCCACCAAGATCACGCGCGAGGCGGGCGTGCTCTTCCGCGCGGAGGCCGAGGCGCTCGCCCCCGTCGAGGACGGGCGCGTGGTCCAGGGCTTCATCGAGCAGTCGAACGTGAACCCGGTCGCCGAGATGGCCCGGATGATCGAGGTCCAGCGCGCCTATGAATACGGCCAGAAGCTGATGGACCAGGAAGACGAGCGCATCCGCCAGGCGGTGCGCGTGCTCGGCCAGACCACCTGACGTGACCACCCGGCAACCGGCAAACCCAGGAGCGCACCCATGCGGGCACTGAACATCGCGGCCACCGGCATGGCGGCCCAGAACATGCGGGTCGAGGTGATCTCCCACAACCTCGCCAACATGTCGACCACCGCCTACAACGCGCGCCGCGCCGAGTTCTCCGACCTGCACTACCAGCAGATGCAGCGCCCCGGCACGATCAACTCGGCCGACGGCGCGGTGCTGCCCGCGGGCGTCCAGCTCGGCCTCGGCGTGCGCGCGGCGGCCGTCTCGATGCAGGTCGCGCAGGGCTCGCTCGCCGAAACCGGCGGCGCCCTCGACGTCGCGATCGAGGGCCAGGGCTATCTCGAGATCACCCTGCCGAACGGCGAGCCCGCCTATACCCGCGACGGCGCCCTGAAACGCAACGGCGAGGGCCTGATCGTCACCTCGGACGGGTTCACGGTGGTGCCCGACATCACCATCCCCGAGGACGCGCGCGAGATCTCGATCAACGCCAGCGGCGAGGTCTACGTCTATTTCAACGACCAGGTCGAGGCCCAGCTCCTCGGGCAGTTCAGCCTCACCACCTTCTCGAACGAGAAGGGCCTCGAGGCGATCGGCTCGAACCTCTACCGCGAGACCGAAGCCTCGGGCCAGGCCAACGTCGGCGATGCCGGCGAGGACGGCCGCGGCACGTTCCGCCAGGGATACCTGGAGAACTCCAGCGTCGATGCGGTGCGCGAGATCACCGGGCTGATCGAGGCGCAGCGCGGCTACGAGCTCAATGCCAAGGTGATCACCGCCGCCGACCAGATGCTCGCGGCCACGGTGCAGGTGCGCTGAGACCATGCTGCGCGCCTCGGCAATCTTCACGCTTTTCGTGGCGATGATGGCGGCGGGCGTCGTGCTCGCCCAGTCGGTCACGCCCACCCGCGCCATCCGCAGCCAGTCGGTGATCGGCCCCGACGACGTGGCGCTCTCGGACGAGACCGCGCCGGGGGCGATCGGCGACATAGGCGCGGTGATCGGGCGCGAGGCGCGCGTCACCCTCTATCCCGGCCGCCCGATCCTCGGCGGCCAGATCGGCGCGCCGGCGCTGATCGAGCGCAACCAGATCGTGCGCATGAACTTCGCCCAGGGGCCGCTCTCGATCACCACCGAGGGCCGGGCACTGGACCGGGCGGGCGTCGGCGAGATGGTCCGGGTCATGAACATGGCGTCGCGCCAGATCGTCACAGGGTCGGTCGCGGCCGACGGCAGCATCGAGGTCGGAAGATGACGAAGACCACTGCGAAACACGCACCCGCCATCGGGCGCGGCGCCATCCTGGGCCTCGCGGTCCTGCTGGCCGGCTGCGCCGACAATCCGATCGGACGGCCGCCGCCGATGACCACCATCGGGACGAATGCCCCCGACGCCCTGCCGATCATGACCGAGGAGCGGATGGCCCTCGCCGTGCCGCCGCCGCAGCCGGCGAGCCATACCTACCAGCAGGGATCGCTCTGGAGCACCGGCCGGTCCGGCCTGCTCGGCGACAAGCGGGCCCGCAATGTCGGCGACATCCTGACCGTGGTGATCGAGATCGACGAGGAAGCCGAGATCCGCAACACCACGAGCCGCA
Source organism: uncultured Rhodovulum sp. (assembly GCA_964514775.1). Classification (GTDB taxonomy): domain Bacteria; phylum Pseudomonadota; class Alphaproteobacteria; order Rhodobacterales; family Rhodobacteraceae; genus Amaricoccus. The sequence goes on along the minus strand of CAZESN010000015.1, from coordinate 20,850 downwards.
CCCGCTCGGGCAGCGAGAGCGCGTCGGTCGGCGCGTTCTTCGGCCTCGGCAACGTGCTCGGCGAGACCGACCTCAACCCGAACCTCGAGATGGAATCCGATTCGACCTTCCGGGGCCAGGGCTCCGTTCGCCGCAACGAGAAGCTGACGCTGCGCGTCGCCGCGACCGTGGTGCGGGTGCTCCCGAACGGGCATCTGGTGATCCAGGGCGATCAGGAGGTGCGGGTGAACTTCGAGCTGCGGGACCTGCAGATCGCGGGGATCGTGCGGCCCGAGGACATCTCGCGCCACAACGAGATCGAATACGACCGGGTGGCCGGGGCCCGGATCTCCTATGGCGGCCGGGGCCAGATCACGACGGCCCAGCAGCCGCGCTGGGGCCAGCAGATCACCGACCGGGTCGTTCCCTACTGATGACGGGGTAGCCGATGAAGCGTCTCCTGCCGGTCCTTCTCGCCCTGCTCGGCCTCGGTGCCGGCATCGGGGCGGGCGTGATGCTCAAGCCCGCCGCCGTGGCCGACGCCGAGGCCGCCTGCGGGGTCGAGGGCGCGCCCGCCTGCACGGAGGTGGCGGCGGCCGATCCGTTTCGAACCACGCCCGCAGCCTCCGGCATGCCCGAGGGCGACGCGACCTACGTCCCCCTCTCCAAGCCCTTCGTCGTGCCGATCTTCGCCGGTGAGCGCGTCATCGCCATGGTGGTCCTCTCGGTCTCGCTGGCCACCAGCCTCGACGGGGCGCAGGTCGTCGACACGCTCCAGCCCCGGCTGCGCGACAGCTTCCTGACCGCGCTCTTCCGCCACGCCAATTCCGGCGGCTTCGACGGAAGCTTCACCACCGGCCAGAAGATGGAGGACCTGCGCTCGGCTCTGCTGCAGGCCGCCCGCGAGGTGATGGCGGAGGCGCCGGTGGGCGAGGTCCTGATCACCGAAATCGCCCGGCAGGAAACCTGACAGAGCTGGCCGGCGACGGCCTTTGTCACTGACGGGCGTCGGCCCGCCCAGATCGATCCCTTGCCCCCCGCCCCGGCACAGGCAGGCGGCGGCCTCAGCGCAGCCGCGCGCGCCGGCCGGTCCAGGCCACCGCGCCGAGGGTAATCGCCACCAACAGCGCGAGCCCGGCGACCAGCGCGGACATCAGGAGAACCCCCTGCCCGAGCCCGGGCAGGACCCTGCCGAGCCAGACCGCTGGTCCGGCGCCGCCCGTGAGCCACGGGCCGAGGATGGCGCCGAGCCAGAGGACCGCGGCCCCCGTCACCACCACCGCCAGCACTCTCAGGCCCGCGGCCCGGCCGGGCCGGGCGCGCAGCGACCGCCGCCAGCCGCGCAGCGCCAGCGCGATGTCGCGCTGGACCACGAGCATCGCCGGCACCAGCAACAGCACCAGCAGCGAGCCGAGGCCGAGGCCGTAGACGAGTGAAATCACGGTGGGCTTCAGGAAAAGCGCCTGCTGGCTGCGTTCGAAGAGCAGCGGCGCGAGACCGACAACGGTCGTCGACGTGGTGAGCAGGATCGGCCTCAACCGGTCGCCCGCTGCCGCGATCGCCGCCGGCACCGTGGCCCGGCGCACCCCGTAGCCGTCTGCGGTGGCCACGAGCAGGATCGAGTTGTTGATGATGATGCCGCTCATGCCGACGATGCCGACCACCGTGAAGATGTTCATAGGCAGGCCCCAGTGCCAGTGCCCCCAGATCGTGCCGATGAAGCCGAAGGGAATGACCGCGAGGATCAGCACCGGGCGAAGCCAGCTCTCGAAGGCCCAGGCGAGCACGAGGTAGATGCCCACGAGGCAGATCAGGAACCCGATCAGCGCCTCGCTCAGGAAGTCGCGCTCCTGCGCTGTCAGGCCGCCGAAGGCGAAGTCCACCACATGTGTCTCGGCAATGCCCGGCAGGATCCCGGTCTGAAGCAGCCGGGTGAGTTCGGCCGCGGCCGCGGGATCGTCCTCGGAGACTTCGCCCGACACCGTCACCACGCGCCGGCCGTTCTCGCGCATCAGGCTGGAGAAGCCGAGCCGGCTCTCGACCGTCACGATCTCGGAGAGCGGGACGTGGTCGCCGCCGGGGGTCTGGAGCCGCGTGCGGCTCAGGAAATCGGCACTGATCTCATCTTCGGGCAGCCCGACACGGATCGTCGCGGTGCGGGCACCCGAGGGAAATTCCGCGGCCTCGATACCCGAGAGGCGGGCAAAGAGCTCGGCACCGATCGCCTCTGTGGTGAAGCCGAGCCGGTCGCCGAGCGGGGTCAGGCTCAGCACGAGCTCGGTCTTGTCGTAGACGAGGGTGTCCTCGACCCCGGTCACGATCGCCATCGGCGCGAGAGCGGCCTTGAGCGCATCGGACGCGGCCTTCAGCGCCCGCACGTCGTCGCCGTAGAAGCTGATCTCGAGCGAGTTGCCACCCGGTCCCTGGCCCCAGCTCCGGAAGCTCAGCGTCTCGAGGTCGGGGCGGCGCACCACCTCGGCCTCGACCGCCTGGATGAACTCCTGGCTCGAATAGCTGCGCAGATCGGGATCGATCAGGATGATGTCGATCGCGCCGAGCTGGTCGGGGTCCTTGCCCTCCTCGCTGGCGAGCCCCCGGCCCGAGGTTCCGCCGAGCTGGGCGATCGCCGAGAGCACCGCCGGCCTCCCGTGCTCCTCCTCGAACCGCGCATCCACCGCCGCCACCGCGCGCTCGAGCTCGCGCACCATCTCCCGGGTGTCGTCGCGGCTCGCCGTGGGCAGCATGCCGATGTTCGCGGTGAGCGACCCCTGTTCGGGTGAGGCGAAGAACCGCCAGGTCACGTCCCCCCGGATGAACATCGCCCCGGCCTGGGCGACCAGCAGCACCGAGAGCGCAAGCGCCGGATAGCGCAGCCGGATCACCCAGCCGATCGCCGGCAGGAAGACCCGCGCGCGGAAGGCGTCGAGACCGCGGTTCACCGCCCGGCTCGGGGCATCGAGCCAGGCACGCCGGCGTCCCCCCGCAAAGCTTGCGGCGAGATGATGGGGCAGGATCAGGAAGCATTCCGCCAGACTGGCGGTCAGCACCACGATGACCGTGAACGGGATGTCGGCGATCAGCGCGCCGAACCGGCCCTCGATCGAGGTAAGGCCGAAGAAGGCGAGCACCGTCGTGCTCATCGCCGCGAAGACCGGCATCGCCATGGTTTGCGCCGCGCTCTCCGCCGCGACCGCCGGCGCCTCGCCGAGCGTGTTGCGCCGCCATTCCGCGTGCTCGGCGACCACGATCGCGTCGTCCACCACGAGCCCCAGACAGAGGATGAGCCCGAAGAGCGACATCATGTTGAGCGTCAGGCCCGAGGCGTACATGAAGGCCACCGCCGCCGCGATCGCCACCGGGATGCCCACCGCCACCCAGACCGCGGCGCCCGCACTCAGGAAGAGAAAGAGCAGCGCGACCACGAGGACCAGCCCCATGATCCCGTTGCTGAGCAGAAGGTTCAGCCGGTCGGTGATGCCCTCGGCGCGGGTGTTCACGAGCTCGATCACCACCCCCGCCGGCAGGGTCGGCTGCATTTCGGCGGCAACCCTCTCGACGGTGCGCTGCATGCCGATCGCGTCGCCCTGGTCGCTGCGGTCGACGCGCACCGTCACGGCCGGCAGGCCGTCGCGATAGTAGGCGATGCCGGAATCGGCGCCCTCCAGGACGATCGTGGAGATGTCGCCCACGCGGAGCTGGCCGCCATCCGCGTTCGAGCGCAGCACCAGCGCGCCGATCTCGGTCGCCTCCCGCCGCTCGTTGCCCGCGCGCAGGCGCGTGCCGCCGTCCTCGACCTCGCCGGCCGGACGCGCCTCGGTGCCGGCCGACACGATCCCCGCGACCTCGCGCAGCGTGATGTTGTGGCGCATGAGCTGCGCCTCGGGCACCGAGACGCGGATCAGCGGATCGGCGATGCCCCGCACCGTGGTGCGGCTGATGCCCTCGCGGTAGAGCCTCGCCTCGAACTCGTCGGCGATGCGCCCCAGGATCTCGACCGGAACCGGCCCGTGGATGGTCACGTCGGTGACGCGGTCGCGCCACTGGGTGCGGCTCGTTGTCGGCTCCTCGGCGCCGTCGGGCAGCGACACGCCCGCGATCGTCGTCTCGACATCGGCGAGCGCGCGGGTCATGTCCCAGCCGGGCTCGAAGTCGAGCCGGATGTTGGCGCGCCCCTCGCGCGCGCGCGCCTCGGTCGCCTCGACCCCCTCGACGGTCTGGAGGACCGGCTCCAGCGCCGCGACGATCCCGGTGTCGACGTCCTCGGCCCCGGCGCCGTCCCAGCTCACCCCGATGTTGACGCTGTTGATCACCACGTCGGGGAAGAACTGCGTGCGGATCTGGGTGCCCGCCAGAAGGCCCGAGGCGATCATCACGAGCATCAGCAGGTTCGCGGCGGTGGGATGGCGGGCGAAATAGGCAAAGACCCCCTGCCCCGCCGCCTTCATCCGGGCCCCGAGCGCCATCGCTCAGCCCCCCGACCGGCCGTCGAGCCGGTCGATCATGCTCTGCGGCACCTCGTCGGCCTCGAGGGCCACCAGAATGCGGGCCTTGGCGTCCTCGGGCATTCGGGCGTTCGACTGGACCGCGGCGATCAGCCCGGCCCGGCGCTCGGGCGAGAGGCGCACCATCGCGCCGGCCCCGGCGTCCGCCTCCGCCTCTCCGGCGCCCGCGGGCGAAACCGGTCGCACCTTCACCCCCGCCCCGAGGGCGGGATGACGCGCGGTGACATAGGTGCGGCCGAACGGGGCGCCGGCGACCAGAACCTTGTCGTCCTGGCGGCGGACCACGACCACCTCCACCTCTTCCAGCCGTTCCTCGCCGGTCACGAGCAGGAGCCGGCCGTCGGCGCTGACCGCCGTCGCCGGCACCACCGCCACGCCCGAAAGCCGGGGCTCGGTGACCCGCACGGTCAGGAAATCCCCGGGCCGGAACTGGCCCCCCGCGCCCCCCGCATCCTCTTCCAGCCGGGCATAGAGCAGCCGCCCGCTCTGCCCGGCGCCCACCGAGGCGCCCGCCCGGTCGATCACGCCGCGCATGGTGAGCTCGACCCCCTCGACGTCGAGGCTCGCCGTCACCGCGAGCGGCAGCACCTCGCCCTCGGCATCGCTCAACCGGGCGTATTCCGCCCGCGAGACCCGGAAGGCGACCTCGAGCGCGCCGGGGTCGATCAGCGTGCCGAGCTTCTCGTTGACGCTGACGAGCCGGCCCTGAAGCGCGGTCACATCCGCGAGCAGGCCGGCGAAGGGCGCCACCTCCTCTGTATTGGCGAGATCGCGCGCCGCCTCGTCGCGGGCGATCACCGTGCGCGCCAGCGACACGGCTGCCCGCTCGATGCGCGCCTCGGCCTGGGCAAGCGCGAGCCTGCGGCCGGTCAGCACCTGCTCGGCGGTGACGAGCGCGAGCTCCGCCGTCTCGAGATCGGCCGCCGTGCCCACGCCCCGCCCGCGCAGATCCTCGGCGCGCGTCAGCGCCCGGGCGCGCAGGTCTACCTGACGCTGGGCGGTCTCGGCTTCCTCGCGCGCATGCACGAGGGCGATACGGGCCTCGGCCGCCTCGCCTTCGGCAGCGGCGAGATCGTTCTCGGCAAGCGCAAGCCTGGTCTGGGCCGCCGCCGGATCGATCCGGAAAAGGAGCTCGCCCGCCGCGACCCGGCCACCGTCGCGAAAGCCCGGCGCGATCTCGAGAAGCGTGCCGCCCGTCGCCGCGCGCAGCTCGAGCTGGCGCGCGCTCTGGAGATCGCCATAGGCGGTGAGCACGGGCTCCACCGTTTCGGCGACAAGCTCGGCCACGGTGACCGCCGTCACCCGCTCGGTCGGTGGACGCTGCCGAGCACTCGCCGCTTCGCGCTCGGAGATCGCCTGCCGGATCGTACCGACCCCGAGCCCGAGCAGTCCGAGCGTCACCACCATCAGCATCGCGCCGGTCAGGCTGCGTATCAGAAACCGCATGCGCGGTCCTCTCCGTCAAATGGCGCCGGCTGCGCCCAAGTCCCGGAACATAAGACGTTTCCGGGGCATGTGCAGCCCGATTCCGCATCCCCGCCGGCGGATCCGGAGCCTCGCCGCACCCCTGCTCTCCCGTCCGTCATCCGGCCCGATCCCCTTGTTCACCAGCCTGGCACAGCCATTTCGCCGAAGCTCCAACGCAGGACCGAGCCGGTTCCGTCGCACCATCTTTCACGACAGTGTGAGCGTCGGGACACCTCCAATCCTCGCCAATCATCTGCTGACGCAGACGCGGACAGGCGCTATGTTGGCGCGGGAGCGATTCGGATAGGAGTCCTAGGCACTTGCGACGCCTTGTTCCAATGCTTCTGGCCCTGGGCCTTGCCGCCTGCGGCGGACCCGCCCCCCAGGCTCCCGAAAGCCGCGCCGCCACCGGCCCGGCGCCGGTCTTCGGTGACGTCAAGCCGCACGACTGGACCACGATCCGGCCCTGGGACTATCCGGTCCACGGCATCGACGTCTCCAAGTGGCAGGGCGAGATCGACTGGCACCAGGTGCGCGCCTCGGGCGTTTCCTTCGCCTTCATCAAGGCGACCGAGGGCGGCGATCATGCCGATGACCGCTTCCGCGAGAACTGGGAGGGGGCGCGCCATGCCGGCGTTCCGCGCGGGGCCTATCACTACTACTATTTCTGCCGCACGCCGCAGGAGCAGGCCCGCTGGTTCATCGCCAACGTGCCGCGCGAGCGCGGGGCGCTGCCGCCGGTGCTCGACGTCGAATGGACGCCGACCTCGCGCACCTGCCGCATCCGCCCCGAGCCGGCGACGGTCCGCGCCGAGATGGCGGCCTTCAAGCGCGAGCTCGGCCGCCATTACCTGCGCCGGCCGGTGATCTACACCACGGTCGACTTCTACCGCGACAACGAGCTCTGGCGGGTCGAGGGATACGACTTCTGGCTCCGCTCGGTCGCGAACCATCCCTCGGCCGTCTATCCGGGTCAGGACTGGGCGTTCTGGCAGTACACTGGCACCGGCGTGGTCCCGGGGATCGCCGGCAAGACCGACATCAACGCCTTCCACGGCAGCCCGGCGCAATGGCGTCACTGGCTGGCGGTGAACGCGCTCTAGGCTGTCCCTCCGCGGCTACGGGGTCCGGCCCCGCGGCCGCGGACAAAGGTTGAAATCGGCTTAACGCCGCAGGCATTTCATAGCAAAATCATATACTTGGCCATTTGTCCGGGTTCGGACAAGGTGACGGACGGCGGCAACTCCGGGCCAGCAAGGGGGACAGGGGGCCTTCGGCGGGGCTGGCCTCCGCCGGCGCGACGATGCATGAACGCAGCGCCCACCGCCGATGAGGACCGCCATGACACCGACCACGCCCGACGAGCCCCGCAAAGCGCGCGCCGCCGCATGGTTCGCCGAGCTGCGCGACCGGATCTGCGCCGCCTTCGAGGCGCTCGAGGACGCGCAGACGACCGGCCCCTTTGCCGGCCT
>CAZESN010000015.1:0-13420 GCA_964514775.1 uncultured Rhodovulum sp. | reverse complement strand
CGTCATGTCGGTGATGCGCGAGGGGCGGGTCTTCGAGAAGGTCGGCGTCAACATCTCGACCGTCCACGGCATCCTCGCCCCCGCCGCCCGGCGCAGCCTGACCGCCCGCCGCGAGATCCCCGGCCTCGACGACGATCCCCGCTTCTGGGCGAGCGGCATCAGCCTCGTCGCCCATATGCGCTCGCCCCGCACCCCGGCGGTGCACATGAACACCCGCATGTTCTGGACCCCCCATGCCTGGTGGTTCGGCGGCGGCGCCGACCTCAACCCCGCGATCGAGTTCCCCGAGGACACCGCCTTCTTCCACGAGCGCCTGCGCGAGGCCTGCGACGCGCACGACCCGGGCTACCATCCCCGCTTCAAGGCCTGGGCGGACGAGTATTTCCTGATCCGCCACTGGAACGAGGCGCGCGGGGTGGGCGGGATCTTCTACGACGACCTCTGCACCGGCGACTGGGAGGCGGACTTCGCCTTCACCCGCGACGTGGGCCTCGCCTTCCTCAAAGCCTTCCCCCCGATCACCGACCGGCGCATGCGCGAGAGCTGGACGGACGACGAGCGCGAGATCCAGCTCGTGAAGCGCGGCCGCTACGCCGAGTTCAACCTCGTCTACGACCGCGGCACCCGGTTCGGCCTCGAGACCGGCCACAATCCCGAGGCGGTGCTCATGTCCCTGCCCCCCGTGGCGAAATGGCCCTGAGCCGGCAGGGATGGCCCTGCCCCGCCGAGGCGCCGCTTGATCTGGCGCAAGGACGCCGGAGCCCCATCGACTATCTCTGCCCGCGCCCTACCTGAAATCGGGCCGGGGTCGATCGCACGGACGGACAGGGAGCAGACCATGAAACAGGACGTCCCGCCGGCAAAACCGACCCCGCCGCCCGCCGCACCGGTCTCCGCGCGGACCGACGAGACGCTACGGCGCGAGGCCTTCACCGCGCTCGACCGGATCCGGGAGACGATGACCGGCCAGATGACCGGCGGCCTCTCGCCCGCGGCGCTGACGCTTGCGGGCTTCGACTGGTGGCTGCACCTCGCCTCGGCCCCCGGCAAGCAGCTCGAGCTCGCCGACAAGGCCGGGCGCAAGTGGATGCGGCTGATGACCCATCTCGCCGCCTGCGCCCAGGGGGAGAAACGCCCCTGCATCGAGCCCCTGCCCGGCGACAACCGCTTCACCGGCGAGCTCTGGCAGAAGGCCCCCTACGCCACGCTGGCGCAGATGTTCCTGCTCAACCAGCAGTGGTGGCATGCCGCGACCCGCGACGTCCCCGGCGTCACCCCGCACAACGAGGACGTGGTCGCCTTCGCCACCCGCCAGATCCTCGATGTCTTCTCGCCCTCGAACAACCCGCTGACCAACCCCGACGTCATCTACCGGACGATGCAGACCGGCGGCGGCAATTTCGTGCAGGGCTTCCGGAACTGGCTCGAGGATGCGCAGCGCCTCGCGGGCAACGAGCCCCCGGTCGGCACGGAAGCCTTCCGCCCGGGCCGCGAGGTTGCCGCCGCCCCGGGCAAGGTGGTGTTCCGCAACCACCTGATCGAACTCATCCAGTACGCGCCCGCCACCGACACGGTCGCAGCCGAGCCGGTGCTGATTATGCCGGCCTGGATCATGAAATACTACATCCTCGACCTTTCGCCCGCGAACTCGCTGGTGCGCCACCTGGTCGCACAGGGGCATACGGTCTTCGCCGTCTCCTGGCGCAACCCCACCGCCGAGGACCGCGACCTCGACATGGACGACTACCGCAGGCTCGGGGTGATGGCCGCGCTCGACGCCATCTCGGCGATCGTGCCCGGGCGGCGGATCCATGCCGCCGGCTACTGCCTCGGCGGCACGCTGCTCTCGATCGCAGCCGCCGCCATGGCCCGGGCGGGCGACGACCGGCTCGCCACGGTCACCCTCCTGGCCGCGCAGACCGACTTCTCCGAGCCCGGCGAGCTCGCGCTCTTCATCGACCCGAGCCAGATGCATCTGCTCGAGAGCATGATGTGGAGCCGCGGCTATCTCTCCTCCGACCAGATGGCCGGCGCCTTCCAGATCCTGCGCTCGAACGACCTGATCTGGTCGCGGCTGGTGCGCGAGTACCTGATGGGCGAGCGCACGCCGATGAACGACCTGATGGCCTGGAACGCGGATTCGACCCGCATGCCCTACCGGATGCATGCCGAATATCTCCAGCGCCTCTATCTCGACAACGAGCTCGCCGCCGGCCGCTTCATGGTCGAGGGCCGCCCCGCCGCGCTCCAGAACATCCGCAAGCCGATGTTCGTGGTCGGCACCGAGCGCGACCATGTCGCGCCCTGGCGGTCGGTCTACAAGATCCACTACCTCGCCGACACCGACATCACCTTCGTGCTGACCAGCGGCGGCCACAATGCCGGCATCGTCTCCGAACCCGGCCATCGGGGCCGGCGCTTCCGCATCGCCCTCAAGCGCGCCGACGACCCCTGCCTCGGCCCGGAGGAATGGCAGGAGCGGGCGACGCCGGTCGAGGGATCGTGGTGGACCGAGTGGTGCGCCTGGCTGACGGCGCACTCAGACCCGGACCGCGCAGCCCCCCCGCCGATGGGCGCGCCCGAGCGCGGCTTCCCCGCCGTCGCCGATGCGCCGGGCGAGTACGTCTTCCAGCGCTGACCGCCGGAGCCTAAACGCCCGGATCCGGCGGGACCGTGCCGCCCATCACGGCCGTGAGCTCATCGGCGATCCGGCGGACCTTCGCGCCCATCACCGGCATCTCGCCGACCGGCAGCCGTGCCGCCAGCGCCGAGATCGAGATCGCGCCCACCGGCTCGCCGAGCGGCGACCAGACGACCGCCGCGACGCAGCGCATTCCGGGCCGGAACTCCTCGTTGTCGCAGGCATGGCCCTGCGCGCGGATCCGCGCGATCTCCGCTCGGACCGCCTCGAGCGAGGCGAGGCTGCGCGGCGTCGCCGGCCGCAGGCCATGCCGGTCGATCAGCGCCTCGATCGCCGCGTCGGGCCAGGTCGCGACGATCGCCTTGCCCATGCCCGAGTTCATCACCGGGGTCCGCCCGCCCGGCGGCGCGATGGCGCGGGTGATCTCGCGGCTTTCCACCTGCGCGACGGTCAGCACCTCGCCGTCGTCCAGCACCCCGAGGTTCGCCGTCTCCCGGCTGATGTCGCGCAGCCGGCGGAGGAAGGGCAGCGCCGCCGCGATGAAGCTCTGCCAGCGGGTGAAGGCGATCCCGACCGCGAAGGCGCGCCGCCCGACGTGCCAGCGCGTGGTGGCCGGATCGAGCTGGGCGAAGCCCCGGCGCTCGAGCGTGGTCAGCAGACGGTGCGCGGTCGAGGGAGCCAGCCCCTCGGCCCGCGCAAGGTGCGTCACGCGCACGCCCTCGGGATGCAGGGCCAGCGCCTCGAGAAGCGCAAGCGCCCGGTCAACGGCCTGAACGGTTCCGGTCTGATCCATGATGACACCGCAAGTATTCCGTATCGTGGAAAAACGCCAGCGGCCGGTGGCCCCGTCCCCGCCTCCCGCGCTAAGCCGCGCCGAACCCTGACAGAGGAGTGAGGACATGTCGGACTACATCCAGCGCGCAGGCCTTGAGGTCGCGCCCGTTCTCGCCGATTTCGTCGAGACCCGGCTGCTGCCCGGCCTGCCCGTCAGCGCCGAGGCGTTCTGGACCGGGTATGCCGGCCTGCTGCGCGACTTCGTCCCCCAGAACCGCCGCCTTCTGGCCGTGCGCGACGAGATGCAGCGCCAGATCGACGAATGGCTCGCCGCGCGCCGCGGCAAGGACTGGGACAATGCCGCCTGGCAGGAATTCCTGCGCGAGATCGGCTACATCGTCCCCGAGGGCCCCGACTTCACGGTCGAGACCGGTCCCGCCGATCCCGAGATCGCCACGGTCGCCGGGTCGCAGCTCGTCGTGCCGGTGATGAATGCGCGTTTCGCGCTCAATGCCGCCAATGCCCGCTGGGGCTCGCTCTACGATGCGCTCTACGGCACCGACGCGCTGCCCGGCACGCCGGCGGGCAAGGGCTATGACGCGGCCCGCGGTGCCGAAGCCGTGGCCTGGGCCGCGAACTTCCTCGACACCGCCCTGCCGCTCGCCTCGGGCCGGCATGCAGAGGTCACCGACTGGCGGATCGAAGACGGGCGCGCCGTTGCCACGGTCGGCGGCCGCGACACCGAACTCGCGGACCCGGCCGCCTTCGTCGGCCATGCGGGCGAGGGCGCACGCCGTTCGCTCCTCTTCCGTCACAACGGCCTGCATATCGAGCTCGTCTTCGACCCCGCGCATCCTGTGGGCGCGGCCAGCCCGTCGGGGCTGCGCGACGTGGTGCTGGAATCGGCGCTGACGGCCATCCAGGACTGCGAGGATTCGATTGCCGCCGTCGACGCCGAGGACAAGGTCGCGGCCTATGCGAACTGGCTCGGCCTGATGAAAGGCGACCTCGAGGACACCTTCCAGAAGGACGGCCGGTCGCTGACCCGCCGCCTCAACCCCGACCGCGATTTCACCGCGCCGGACGGCAGCACGCTGACCCTGCCCGGCCGCGCGGTCATGCTGATCCGCAACGTCGGTCACCTGATGACCACGGACGCGGTCCTGCTGGACGGCGAGGAGACGCCCGAGGGCCTGCTCGACGCGATCGTGACGGTCGCCGCCGCGATGCACGACCTCGCCAAGACCTCCGGCCCGCGCAATTCGCGCGCCGGTTCGGTCTATGTCGTGAAGCCCAAGATGCACGGGCCGGAAGAGGCCGCCTTCGCCGATCACACCTATGCCCGCGTCGAGGAGATCCTCGGGCTCGCGAAGGGCACGGTGAAGCTCGGGCTCATGGACGAGGAGCGCCGGACCTCGGCGAACCTGCGCGAGTGCATCCGGGCCTTGAAGGACCGGATCGCCTTCATCAACACCGGCTTCCTCGACCGCACCGGCGACGAGATCCACACGGTGATGCAGGCAGGTCCGGTCCTGCCCAAGGCCGAGATCCGCGATGCGGCCTGGCTCGGGGCCTATGAGGACGGCAACGTCGATGCCGGCCTTGCCACCGGGCTCGACGGCAAGGGCCAGATCGGCAAGGGCATGTGGGCAAAGCCCGACGCCATGGCCGAGATGCTCGAGGTGAAGATCGGCCACCCGAAGTCCGGCGCCACCACCGCCTGGGTCCCCTCGCCGACCGCCGCCACGCTGCACGCGACCCACTACCACCGGGTCAGCGTCGCCGCGCGGCAGGCGGAACTCAGGAGCCGCGCGCGCGCCAGTTTCGATGCACTGATGACGCCGCCGCTCATGGGCCAGCGGAATCTCTCGGAAGCCGACATCGCCCGTCAGATCGACCTCAACTGCCAGTCCATCCTCGGATATGTGGTACGCTGGGTCGACCAGGGCGTGGGCTGCTCCAAGGTGCCCGACATCGACGACGTGGCCCTGATGGAAGACCGGGCGACGCTGCGCATCTCGGCGCAGTTCCTCGCCAACTGGCTGATCCACGGGATCATCACCGAGGCCCAGATCGACGAGAGCCTGCGCCGGATGGCGGCGGCGGTCGACCGGCAGAACGCGGGCGACCCGGCCTACCTGCCGATGGCGCCGGCCTTCGACGGTCCGGCCTTCAAGGCGGCCCGCGACCTGATCCTGAAGGGCGCGGCACAGCCGTCGGGCTATACCGAGCCCCTCCTCCACGCCTGGCGGCGGGTCGCCAAGGGGGCCTGACGCCTGATCGAGGCGGGGCGGCGGGCACCACGGTGCTCCGCCCCGTCCTCACCGTTCATCCCGCACGAACAGACTGTACTTATGAGGAAACGTCCATGAAGACCGTCACCCGCCTCGACCTCGACGATGCCCGCGTGCTGATCAAGGGCGCGAGCGCCCATGCCGCCGAGATCGGCGTGCCGATGTGCATCGCCATCACCGACGAGAGCGGCCAGCTCCTTGCCTTCGAGCGGATGGAGGGCGGCAAGGTCACCTCGACCACCATCGCCATCGACAAGGCCTTCACCGCCGCCGGCGCCAAGCGCGCCACCCATGAATACGGCGCCGTCGCCACCCCGGGCGGGCCGGCCTACGGCATCAACTCGGCGATCGGCGGGCGGCTAATGATCGTCGGCGGCGGCCTGCCCATCGTCTGGGAGGGCGAGGTCGTCGGCGCGATCGGCGTCTCCTCGGGCACGCCGGCGCAGGATCAGGCGGTGGCGCAGGCCGGCGTCGATGCCTGGACGGCGGGGCAGTAGACCAGCCGGGAAAAGGCCGCGCTTTCAACGGGAAAGCCTTCCTTCCGGCGTTGAGACGCCCGCCATTGAAAGCGGCGTGGCCGGAAGGCCTTGTTTTCTATGAATTATCGGGTTAGTGTCTCCGCACTCGACGATCCCGAGACGCTTACCCCGGAGTCTCTCGTCCCAGCGGCCTGCCGGTCGCCGGGGCCCGTGCGCTGCATTCCGGCGCGGGATCATCCATTCATGCGATGCCGGCCCCGCGCCGGCTTGCCGTCCGGGTGGGAAGACGGAGCCTCATGCAGCCGAAGCTATCGGTCAGCGGCCTCTACAAGATATTCGGCAAGAACACCGCCCGCGCGCTCGACCTCGTCCGTAGCGGCGCGGGCAAGCAGCAGATCCTGAGCGAAACCGGCGCGACGGTCGGCGTGCAGGACGCGTCGTTCGATGTCCACGAAGGCGAGATCTTCGTGGTCATGGGCCTCTCCGGTTCGGGAAAATCCACGCTGGTGCGGATGCTCAACGGGCTGATCCCGCCCACCGCCGGCCGGATCGAGATCGACGGCGAGGACGTGGCGAAGGCCGACCGCTCTGCCCTGCGGCGCATCCGCCGCGAGAAGATCGCCATGGTCTTCCAGCATTTCGCCCTCTTCCCGCACTGGAGCGTCGCCGAAAACGTCTCCTACGGGCTGAAGGTGCGCGGCGTCCCTCCGGCCGCGCGCCGCGCCCGCGCGCTCGAGATCCTGGCGCAGGTCGGCCTCGAGCCCTGGGCCGACAGCCTGCCCTCGGACCTCTCGGGCGGCATGCAGCAGCGCGTGGGGCTTGCCCGCGGCCTCGCCGCCGAACCCGAGATCCTGCTCATGGACGAGCCCTTCGGCGCGCTCGACCCGCTGATCCGCCGCGAGATGCAGCTCGAGCTCATCAACCTCCAGAAGACGCTGAAGAAGACCATCGTCTTCATCACCCACGACCTGAACGAGGCGCTGCAGCTCGGCAACCGCATCGCCATCATGAAGGACGGCCGCATCGTCCAGACCGGGACCGCGCAGGAAATCGTCACGGCGCCGGCCGACGACTATGTCGCCGCCTTCGTCGCCGACATCGACCGGGGCCGGGTCTTCACCGCCGACGACGTCTCCACCGAGCCGGTCACGATCCAGCTGCGCAGCACCAGCGTGCGCGAGGCCCTGCGCTCCATGGAAGAGAGCGGCAGCCAGGCGCTCTATGTCATGGACGGCGCGCGGGTGGCCGGCGTGGTGACCTACCGCGACCTCGCCGCCTCGGAACTCGACACCAGCACGCCGCCTGCGACGCTGCGCGGGTCCCTGATAACCGATTTCCCGACCACGAACACCGACACCCAGCTTCACGACCTCTATGGCCCGGCCGGCGCCGGCCTGCCGATCGCCGTCACCGACGACCGCGACCGGCTGGTCGCCGTGGTCGAGCCGAACAGCGTGCTCGCCCAGCTCTCGGGCGATGCGGCGCCCGCAGACGCGGATGCCGAGACCGCACACGACACGGAGGCCGCCGATGTTCAGCCCCGCTGATCTTCTTACCCTGCCCTTCGACGACTGGGTCAACGCCTTCGTCCGCGGCTGGCTGGTGCCGAACTTCCGCCCCGCCTTCCGGGCTGCACAGGTGCCGATCAGCAGCGTGCTGGTCTGGCTGGACACATTCTTCCGCTTCGTCCCGATGCTGGTGATGACGGGCGCGTTCTGCCTCGCCGCCTGGAAGACGGCCGGGCGCGGCATGGCGATCTTCACCGCCCTCGGCTTCGCCTTCATCGACATGATCGGCCTCTGGGACCAGACCATGACGACGCTCGCGATGATCGTGACCTCGGTGCTCTTCTGCGCGGTGATCGGCATTCCCGCCGGCATCCTCGCGGCCGGATCCGACGCGCTCTGGCGGGTCATGCGGCCCGTACTCGACATCATGCAGACCATCCCCTCCTTCGTCTATCTGGTGCCGATCGTGATGCTCTTCGGCGTCGGGATGGCGCCGGGGATCATCGCGACCATCGTCTTCGCCCTGCCCCCGGTGGTGCGGCTGACGAACCTCGGGATCCGCAACGTGCGCGCCGACCTGATCGAGGCGGCCGAAGCCTTCGGCTCGACGCGCTGGCAGATGCTCTGGGACGTCCAGCTCCCGCTCGCGCTCCGCACGATCATGGCCGGCCTCAACCAGACGCTGATGCTGGCGCTCTCGATGGTGGTCATCGCCGCCCTGATCGGCGCGGGCGGGCTCGGGCTCGTCGTCAACACCGGCCTCGGGCGGCTCGACGTGGGCGGCGCCACCGCCGGGGGCGTGGCCATCGTCATCCTCGCCATCGTGCTCGACCGGATCACCCAGGGGTTGGCCGAGCGCACCGACGTCGGCAGCCTGTCGCTGCGCCAGATGCTGGCGAACCTCTTCCGGCTGCGGGGCTCCGCCCCGGTCGCCGAAGCCCAGAAGGCGGGGTGAACCCGCCCGTTTCGCATGGCGGGCCGCTCGGCCCGTCCGGAGAAACCGAATTCAGGAAGGAGACCCGGCGCATGCCCAGTCTCAGAAAAATGCTGCCCGCCCTGGGCGCGCTCTCGCTTATCGCCGCAACCGTCCCCGCGCTCGGCCAGGACAGGCCAGGAGAGGGCGTCACCCTCACCATGGCCCAGCCGACATGGGATACCGGCTGGTTCCACACCGAGATCTACCGCCAGCTCCTTGAGGAGCTCGGCTACACCACCGCCGAGACGATGACGCTCGACAATCCCGCCTTCTACCAGTCCGTCGCCTACGGCGACGTCACGCTCTGGGTCGATGGCTGGTTCCCGCTGCACAACACCTATCGCCCGACCTTCGAGGAAGGCGCCGAGATCGTCGGTGCAGTCGCGCGCGGCGGCGCGCTCGAGGGCTATCTGGTCGACAAGGCCAGCGCCGAAGAGTTCGGCATCACCTCGCTCGCCGACTTCCAGCGCGACGAGGTAAAGGCCGCCTTCGACCGCGACGGCGACGGCCGGGCCGACCTCGTCGCCTGCCCGCCGGGCTGGGGCTGCGAGATCAACATCGAGCATCACCTCGATGCCTACGACCTGCGCGATCATGTGAACCCGATCAAGGCGGGCTATTCGGCCTCGATGGCCGATGCGGTCGCGGCCTATCAGGGGGGCGAGTCGATCCTCTTCTACACCTGGACGCCGAACTGGACGGTCAACGAGCTCGTCCCCGGCGAGGACGTCGTCTGGATCGAGGTGCCGGAGGTCGATCTTCCCGGCAACCTGATGGAGCTCGCCGACGCCGCCACCCGCGAGGGCGTCACGGGCTGCGTCAGCGACCCCTGCCGGCTTGGCTTTCCCGCGAACGACATCGTGCCCGTCGCCAATACTGCGTTCCTGAATGACAATCCCGCGGTCCGCGCGCTGCTCGAAACGGTCGAGATCCCGCTTGCGGACATCTTCGCGCAGAATGCGGCGATGAATGCCGGCGACACGGATATCGCGGCGCAGGCCTCTGCCTGGATCGCCGACAACCGCGATGCCGTGGATGGCTGGCTCGACGCCGCGCGCACGGCGGCGAACTGACCCGAAATCGTGGGAGCGGGCGTCCCGCAGACGCCCGCTCCCATGAGACGGGATCGGGACCGGGCGCGCCCGAGCTCGTTAACAGAGCTTTCCTAATGCTTAACGGCCAAAAATAGCCGTTTCATATCAATATGTTGAAAAATGGGCACGCGTGCCCACCCCGTGCCCGGGCACACTCTCTCGGCACGATCCTCACCCGAACGGATCAGCCGGCGGCCGTATTCGCCCGCTTCCAGCTGGACGCTTCCGGAAACGCCGCGTCTCCTTCCCCTTGCACGATTTGACCGTTGGCAAATCGTGACGCGCCTGCCTGCCCCCGGCAGGCGCGTTCCGCGCCCGCCAGGCAGCCGCGCCACGATCCCATATCGTCCCTGATCTCCATGAAAGAAGTGGACGGCCTCCGGGCTCACGCCCTCCAGCCGTGAACCGGGGCGAGGCAGTGCCTCGCCTCTCCCGGTCCCGAGAAAACGATCGACCTGAAACGGTACGAGACGGGCCGGTACGCTATTCGATGATCAGCCCGTCCACCCGCGGCTCGCGCCCGCCACGCAGGATGGAATTGCCCTCATAGAGCGTGCGCTGGTCGATCGCCGGCGGCTCCAGCCAGTCCGCCTCGCGCATCTGCCCGCTCTGACCGTAGGCGTCGAGCGCGTTGCCGTAGCAGACCCTCCGCACGACCTCCTCCGGAATGCCCCGCTCGAGCGCGAGCTGTGCGGTCTTCGGCACGCCGAGGCAGTCCGAGATCCCCCAGTCGCAGGCACTGTCGACGATGATCCGCTCGCCCCCGTACTGGCGCAGGATCTCGACCATCCGCGCATTGCCCATCTTCGTCGAGGGATAGATCGAGAACCCGGCCCAGAAGCCTCGCTGGAGCACCTCGCCCACCGTCTCCTCGTTGTTGTGGTCGATGACCACCATCGAGGGGTCGAGCCCATGCTCGAGCGCCACGTCCATCGAGCGCGAGGTGCCCCGCTTCTTGTCCCGGTGCGGGGTGTGGACCATCACCGGAAGGCCGAGATCCTTGGCAAGCTCGAGCTGCGCGCGGAAGTAGCGATCCTCCAGCTCGGTCTGCTCGTCATAGCCGATCTCGCCGATCGCGACGACGCCCTCCTTGAGCGCGAATCGCGGCAGCCACTCCATCACGCCCTCGGCCAGTTCCTCGTTGTTGGCCTCCTTGGAGTTCAGCCCGACGGTGCAATAGTGCCTTATCCCGAACTGCCCGGCCCGGAACCGCTCCCAGCCGACGATGGACGAGAGATAGTCGACATAGGTCCCGACAAAGGTACGCGGCTGTCCCACCCAGAACGCGGGCTCGATCAGCGCAACCACGCCGGCCGCCGCCATCGCCTCGTAGTCGTCGGTGGTACGGCTGATCATATGGGCATGGGGGTCGATGAACTGCATCAGGCCGCCTCCTCGACAGTGTTCCACGTCAGCCTGCCCGCCGCGATTTCCGCAGTCTCCGGCCGTCCTTCCAGCAGTGCGCGCGCCTTTGGCGCGGGACTGGCCGTCAGCGCCAGCGCGGCCCCCCGTGCCGAGATGCCGCCGATCTCGAGCGCCCGCTCGAGATCGGCGAGCGCGGCCGCCTCCGTCGCGAACGGCCCGACGCAGCGCCAGAGCTCCGGCGTGACAGGCCGTCCCGCCGCCCAGCGCTCGTGGGCGTATTCGTGCAGGATGCGCGCAAGCTCGGGATTGGCCCGCGCATCGAGCCCTGTGATCGGCGCCAGCCGGCTGCCGACGAAGAGCGCCTTCAGCACCATGTGGTTCCAGCGGTGCTCGTCGAAGTGATCGCGCGGATAAGGGTTGTGGTGCGCCACCGCCTCGAACACCGCGCGGATATGCGAGCGAAGCGCTTCGCCCACCTCGAAGCCGAGCGTCTCGGGCTCGGGATAGAGCGGCAGCCCCCGGTAGAGCGCGATCAGCTCGGCGGCATCCGCCGTGCGGCGCAGATCCTTGAACACCTCCGCGAACGGCCGCCCGCCGCGATAGACGAGCAGCGCCAGCACGCGCGCCGCCCCGTCGACGCTCCAGCCCGTGGGATCCCAACCGGGCCGCGCCGCCCCGGCCGCCCTGAGGTCCGTGTCGGTGAGCACGAGATCCGCCTTGCCGAGCCTGCGTGGCGCGAGACCGAGGAAGATATGCAGGTCCCGCTCCGGCCCCCCGGCGGCCAGCCCGTCGAGGCTTCCGGCGACCCAGCCCGCCTCATCGCCGGCCTGGGCGAGCACCAGCCCGCGCAGGATCTCCGCTGCAGCCGTCATGCGTATCTCCCCCCTGGACGTCGCGGCCGTATGTCCCGGCCCCCGGTCGGAGCTTATCGCCACGCCGCCCCGCTCGCCAAGCCCGATCCATGCGGTTTCAGCCGTTTCGCACCAGCACGACGCCAGCGAGAACCAGCCCGATCCCCGCGAGCCGTGCCAGCGAGAGCGGCCGCACCTCGAGACCGAAGGCGCCCAGATGATCGGCGATCGCGGCACCGCCGAGCTGGCCCGCGATCACGCAGAGGAAGAAGAGGAGCGCCCCGGTGACGGGCGCGATCACCACCCCGCCCGCCACAAACGCGGTGCCGACGACACCCGCGAGATAGACCCACCACGGCACGGCCCCGAGGGTCGCCCGGGTGATCTCGCCGCGCCCCGCGACCAGAAGGATCGCGAGCCCACCGATCATGGCCACGAAGATCGAGATCGCCGCAGCCCCGTAGGGCGAACCGATCGAGCGTGCGAGCATGGCGTTCAGCAGCGGCTGAACCGCAAGCGCCACACCGAGCCCCACGGAGGCAGCCAGATAGAGCCAGAGGGTCATCACAATCTCCGGGACATGCCCCGCGGAACAGGGGCTGAGACGACACTTGCCGCGCGCAGGACCGATCGGCAACCGGTTTGACCCACTCCGCGGGGCACTACCTCGATCCCCCTTGGCCGAAAGACCCGAGCGGTGCATGATGGACGGGCCGCCTTCCACGGGAAGACACCATGGCAGACTTCTTCGCGGGCAAGGAGTTCACGACCGACTGGTTCTCGGGCCGCGTCCCGAAATGGACCGAGGTGCTGGCCGACTACCAGACCCAGCCGATAGAGGTTCTCGAGGTCGGATCCTACGAGGGTCGCTCCGCCGTCTTCCTCGCGCGCTACCTGCCACAGGCGACGATCACCTGCGTCGATCTCTTCAACGGCGACTTCGAGCAGCGCTTCGACCGCAATCTGGCGGAATTCGCCCCCCGGATCGAGAAGATCAAGGGCAGCGCGATCGGCGTGCTCGATACCTTTCTCACGCCGCGCCGCACCTTCGACGTGATCTATCTGGACGGCGGCAAGTGGCGCGACCATGTCCTCGGCATGAGCCTGATCGCCTGGCGGCTGCTGAAGCCGAAGGGCGTGATGATCTGGGACGACTACAACTGGGGCCGGGACAAGCCCGCCCATCTCCGCCCCCACGACGGCATCGACATGTTCCTCCGGCTCCACTCAGGAGAGTACGCCCTGATCGAGAAGGGGTCGCAGTGCATGGTCCGCAAGATCAGGGGACCCCGGCCGGCACGCTGAAGCCCGCCGGGGACCAGGTCGTCAGTTCCCCAGGACCAGCCCTTCGCGCCGCGGATCTGCCGCGCCGGTCAGCGTGCCGTCCGCGCCGATCAGGATCGCGTGCAGCCCCGAGTTCAGGTCCACCGCCTCCGCC
>CAZESN010000014.1:352-27813 GCA_964514775.1 uncultured Rhodovulum sp. | reverse complement strand
GGTGATGCGGGCAAAGAGCGGCAGCTTCTCGCGGAACACCTCCGCCAGCGCCTCCGCACCCGCCTGCCGCCGCGCCCGGTCCTGGTCCGAGAGCAGGTTCAGCACCGCCTCGAGCGACAGCGTCTCGCCGTCCACCTCGAACTCGAGCCCGGCCATGGTCTCGTCGAAGAGCCGGTTCCACGCGGCCGCGCCGACCACCGACTGGTCGTGCAGGAAGCGCTCGAGCTCGTCGGAGAGCTGATGCGGCTTCATCTTGCGGATCCGCTCGAAGATCGGCCGGTAACGCCCCAGATCCGCGTCCACCCCGAGCAGCGCATCCAGCCGCGCATCCTCGACGCGGTTGAGCTCAAGCGTGAAGAAGACGAGCGGCGTGGTCGCGTCGGTGATCTCGGCCTGCATGTCGCCGAAGAACTTCGCCCGGGTGGGGTCGGTCGTCACCTGGTAGTGGCGCAGCCCCGCATAGCTCATGATCCGGCCCGAGACCGCCTGGATCCGCTCCCAGCGATGGACCGCCGCGAGCAGGCCCGCGGCGTCGATCCCGTCGAGCTTCCCCTCGTAGTCGGCGGCGAACCCCGCCGCCTCGCCCTTCAGCCAGTCGAGGTCGCGCGCGATCTCGGGCGCATCGGGGCTCGCATAGAGATCGCTCAGGTCCCATTCGGGCAGCGCCCCGAGCGCATCGCCCGAGGCAGGGTCGCGGGCATCCATCAGCGGGCGCGGCAGGTCGGTCATCTCGGTCTCCTCGAAGCTGCCGCAGACTTAAGGGCTGGCGGGCGGTCTGTCGAGGCGAGGGCGATGTCGCCACCCGGTTTCGCCTTCGCTCGGGGCGGGCGGGATCTGCCGGTATGAGGGTGAAGCAGCGGGTTTGCAGGCGAAGCAGTCATTTCCCCAGATGAAGGGTTGTGTCCGGCGCGAGCGACCCGAGGAATTCCGTATCATGGCTGATCACTATCATCGCCCCATCATAAGCCGCCAGAGCGGCCTCCAGTGCGATTATCCCGTCCAGATCGAGGTGATTGGTCGGCTCGTCGAGGATCAGCAACATAGGCGGCGGCATGCCCCCAAGGGCACAGGCCAGACCGGCGCGGAGACGCTCGCCCCCGCTCAATTCGCCTGCGTAGCGCAGGGCATCCGCAGCCCGGAACCCAAACCGGGCCAGCGCGGCATGGGCCATATGGATATCGGCCATCGGGTTCAGGTGCATGAAGTTGTCGCGAAGAGTGCGGGCGCGGTCGAGCAATCCGACATGCTGGTCCAGCAGCGCGAACGGCACCATGACCTCTGCCCGCCCGGATTGCGGTACGATCTGCCCGATGATGACCTTCAAAAGCGTGGTCTTGCCGCTGCCATTCGGCCCGGTAACGACGATACGTTCGGGTCCGGTGATTGTCAGCGACAGGTCGCGGATAACGGGCCGGGCGGGGTCATATCCGCCTGTCACCCTGTCCAGCCGCAGCACAGTCCTGCCGGGTGCAAGGCCAGTCGGGGGAATCTTCATACGCAGCGGTTGCAGCACTTCGATCTTTTCACGCGCCGAGGACATTGCCTCATCCGCCACCTCGCGCCGGGCCTCACGCAAACGCGCACCCGCACTGCCCGAGGCTTCCGCCCGGCCCTTGGCCGCGTCCATCAGGATTTTCGGCTGATCGCCCTTCGCCCGCGCCCGCTGCCCGGCACTGTCCTTGCGCGCCTTGCGCTCGCTCGCCTGCTGCGCACGGCGCGCAACATCTGAGAGGGCTTTTTCCGCATGGGCCAGATCGCGGGCCGCAGCCTCCAGTTCAGCGCCCTTCCGCTGCCGGAAGGCGCTGTAGTTCCCGCCATAACGGGTCGCCCCGAGCGAGGTCAGGTCGACGATGGCATCCATTTCTTCCAGAAGTTCACGATCATGGCTGGCGATGATTGCCCCGCCTGACCAGCCCCGGAGCAGGTCGATCACCGCCCTGCGCCCCTCACGGTCGAGATTGTTCGTCGGTTCGTCCAGAAGCAGGAAATCCGGCTCCGCAAGGATAAGGGCGGCAAGGGCGGCACGGCTGCGCTGTCCGCCGGAGAGTGTCACCAGCGGCGTATGCGTCTCGGCGGACAGGCCGCAGCGCAAAAGCGCGGTCTCCATGCGTGCCGGCAAGGTCCAGTCGGCATCGGCGAGCTCATCGGCCTGCGCCAGCCCTGCATCGGCCCGGCCCAGCACATCGAGCGCAGACCGGACACCGAACAGGTCGGCGATGGTGTCGTCAGGGCATGTCATCGCCTCCTGACGCATCATTGCGATGGTGCCGGAGATCTGCACCTGACCTGAAGCCGGATGCACATCACCGCAAATCAGGCGCAAAAGCGTGCTCTTGCCGGAGCCATTGCGTCCGACAATGCCGGTCCGTTCGGGACCGAAGGTCAGGTTGAGGTCCGTGAAAAGCGGTGTGCCGTCAGGCGTGCGCCACGACAGGCCGGAAAGGGAAATGGATGCAGGCATGGGACCGAACTTCTCGCAGCGAAACCGAATAGGTGAAGGCAGCGAGGTTCAGGTTCATGTTTACGTCATCTCCGGCCGCAGGATATCTTGCAGGTAGTGGTCGTTCGGCAGCTTTGCAAGTCGGGGTCAATGGCAGCTCAGCTCTCAACCGGGCCGTTCATCGAACGATCACGGGCGACGGGCGGACCGCAAGCCGATCCCTGAACCGGCCGTGAACGACGCACCCGTCGCTCTGGCGGAACATACCGCCCCACCCGAGCCGATCCGGACTCCGCGGCCAGTCGTTACCCCGCATCTGGTATCGGGCCCGCCTCGGGGCGCCCCATCCCCCCGGATCTGGTGTCCCGACACCGGCCATGCGGCCGAAAGGTTGACAAGTGTTGACGTCCGGTAAATACCCAGACACGTTTTCCTTTTAAACCAACGGATTGACTGGTTTGTGCGAGCTCGCACACCCCCCGTCGGGGACCTCAGGCCCCCGTCACCCGCCAGATCACGTCGCCCACGTCATCGGCCACCAGAAGCGACCCGTCCGGCCCGATCGCCACGCCGACCGGCCGCCCCCAGGCGTCCTTCTCGTCGGGCGACAGGAACCCGGTCAGGATATCGCGCGGCGGCCCCGCCGGCCGGCCGTTCTCGAAGGGCACGAAGATCACCTTGTATCCCGAGAGCGTGCTGCGGTTCCACGACCCGTGCTGGCCGATGACCATGCCGTCCGGAAACCCCGGTAGCGTCCCCGCCGGCATCCAGCAGAGCCCGAGCGACGCGGTATGCCCGCCGAGCGCGTAGTCGGGCTGGATCGAGCGGGCGACGAGCTCGGGATCCTGCGGCACCCGGTCGTCCACCACCCGGTCCCAGTAGCTGTAGGGCCAGCCGTAGAAGCCCCCGTCCACCACCGAGGTCAGGTAGTCCGGCGGCGTCTCGTCCCCCAGCCCGTCGCGCTCGTTGACCACGGTCCAGAGCACGCCGGTCGAGGGCTCGAACGCCAGACCGACCGGGTTGCGCAATCCGCCCGCGAAGATCCGGCTCTCGCCCGAGGCCAGGTCGAGCACATGCACCGCCGCCCGCCCCTCCTCGGCTTCCATCCCCTCGTCGGCGATATTGGTGAGCGAGCCGACGCCCGCATAGATCCTCGATCCATCGGGGCTCGCGAGCAGGCTCCGCGTCCAGTGACCGCCGGGCTTGAACGAGACGAGCCTGCGGCCCGGTCCGGTCAGGCGCGTGGCCCCGGGCTCGAAGGGAAAGGCGACGATCCCGTCGGTGTTGCCCACATAGAACGTGTCCCCGACGAGCTCCATGCCGAAGGGCTGGTTCAGCCCGTCGAGATACACCTCCCGGACCTCCGCCACCCCGTCGCCGTCGGCGTCGCGCAGAAGCGTGATCCGGTTCGGACTCTCCCCCACCGCGGCGGCCCGACGCATGGTGCTCAGCATCGCATAGTCGAACGCATCCTCGGCCTTCCAGGCCGCCTGCAGAGCCTCGGCGGCGAGCACGTCGCCGTTCGGCAGGACATGGAGCCAGCGCGGATGCTTCAGCCCCGCAGCAAAGGCATTGACCCTGAGGCCCGCGGCCGCAACCGGTGTCCGCCCCGCCTCCCATCCCCGCGCGGTCGGCATCTTGAGGGTGGGAATACGCTGCGGGCGGGCCTCGGGGATCGCGGGTGCCGCGCCCATTGCCGGATCATGCGGATCCTCGTGAAAGCGCCGCAGAAGGATCATGACACTGCCGATCAGGGCAACAAGGCGGGCGAAGATGGCCGACATGGACGGTCCTTGGCTTGGGGGCGAGAGCGGCTCTCCGTCAGAGCTGCACGCCGCGGGTGAGTGCGCCGTCGATCACAAGGTTGGTGCCTGTGGTGAAGCTCGACGCGGGGCTCGCGAGAAAGACGACGCCGCGGGCGATCTCGTCGGGCCTTGCCATCCGGCCGGTGGGGTTGAGCGCGAGCGCCTCGGCGAACAGGCTCGGGTTGTTCTCCTCGATCCAGGGCCAGACACCGCCCTTGAAGTAGGTGTTGCCAGGCGAGACCGTATTGGCGCGGATCATCTTGGGCGCGAGCTTGAAGGCGAGGTCCTGAGCGTAGCGCACCAGGGCCGCCTTGAAAACGCCGTAGGCCGCGCCGGTGAAATCCACCTCGCGGCCCGAGACCGACGAGATCAGGGTGATCGAGGCAGAGGAAGACTTCTCGAGCCACGGCAGGGCCGCGTTCACCAGCCGCACGGAATGCATCATGTCGGTGCGGAACTCGGCCTCCCAGGCGGCCTCCTCATCCTGCACCGCGAGGGCCGACACGTTGCCGACCACAATATCGATCCCGCCGAGCGCCTCGGCCGCAGCCACCACCCAACCCTCGAGGGCCGCCTTGTCCGACACGTCCACCGATCGTCCGAAGGCGGCGACGCCCATACCCTCAAGCGCGGATACCGTCGCATCCACCCCGACCTGATCCCGCGCGCAGACAGCGACATGGGCCCCCTCGGCCGCGAAGATCTCGGCACAGGCGCGGCCAATGCCCTTGGTGCTGCCCGTGACCAGTACCCGAAGTCCCTTCAGTCCCAAATCCATCCGTCGCGCTCCCACCTCCGCCGGTCCGATGCAGGCTCGCGCCGGACGCACGGAGGATACAGACGCGACGAGCGGGGGCAACCCGCTGCTGTGACCTACCATTATACCTCAGTGAGGAGATTGCCCGGAGAGAGATATTCTCCGGCAGATGCGCTGAACCGGCGACGCCCCCGGCTATTAGAGGTTCCTATACCTTCGCAAGCTACCCGGATCTCATGGAGCCCAAGATCATCCACCTTCTGGAGAGCTACCAGCAGAGTTATACACTGGTCTATGGGGTAGCGATCGGTGTCGTCATTGCACAACTTGTCAACTGGCTCTCGTTTCGAACAAGACGCCTGAGATCGCGAAAATTCCGCAATCGCGAGACGGGCACGAAAAAATTTACTCTGGTCCGGGGAGGAGTACGACCGGAGAATATCGCCCCCGTTGGACCCAGGCCGCTCGACGCCGCAGACCAGCTTCGGATCGTGATGAACTCGGAGTTCTCGGTGCAGCCCCTTCTGAACCGGAAGGAGACAAGGGTCTTCCGGGAAGTCGAGAAAGTGCTTTCAGAGAAGGATCCCGGCTGGCAGGTGATGGCCCAAGTTTCCCTGGGCGAGATCCTGTCCAGCAAGAACTCCCAGGCCTACAGCTGCATCAACGCGAAGCGGGTGGACCTCCTCCTGGTCGACGACAACTGCCGACCGAAGCACGTGATCGAGTATCAGGGCTCGGGCCACCATCAGGGTACGGCCGCCGCACGCGACGCGGTCAAAAAGGAAGCGCTGCGCCGCGCCGGTCTCGGCTATCACGAGGTCGTCGCTGGCGATACGACCCCCGCCGACCTGCGGCGGTTGATCGAAAGGCTGCTGGGAGGGTCGTCGGCAGAGAAACCGGAACCCGATGGCGGGCCTCCCTCCGTCAGCCCAGTCGCACGCCCTGGCGGCCAGCCAGATCGGTGACGTACTGCCAGGCGACCCGGCCCGACCGGCCGCCGCGGGTCTGGGACCACTCGATCGCCTCGGCACGCAGATCCTCGTCGGAGATCGCAAGGCCATAGGCGTCGCAATAGCCGCGGATCATCGCCAGGAACTCGTCCTGCGTGCAGGGGTGGAAGCCGAGCCAAAGGCCGAACCGGTCAGAGAGCGAGAC
Organism: uncultured Rhodovulum sp.; assembly: GCA_964514775.1. Classification (GTDB taxonomy): domain Bacteria; phylum Pseudomonadota; class Alphaproteobacteria; order Rhodobacterales; family Rhodobacteraceae; genus Amaricoccus. Next base: position 21,656 of record CAZESN010000014.1, on the reverse strand, counting down.
CTTCTCTTCGACGGCCTCGGAAGGGTTCACGCCGCTCTGGCGCTCGTTCTCGATCATGTCGCGCGGCATCAGGTGGCGCCGGTTCGAGGTGGCATAGAGGACCACGTTGGCCGGACGCCCCTCGATGCCGCCATCGAGCAGCGCCTTGAGCGACTTGTAGTGGCTGTCGTCCTTGTCGAAGGAGAGGTCATCGCAGAAGAGGATGAAACGCTCCTCGGCCGCGCGCAGGATGCCCAGGAGCCGGCCCATGGAGGGCAGGTCCTCGCGCTGGATCTCGATGAGCTTGATCCGGCCGGGAACCGCGCGTGCGGCCTCGGCATGGGCCGCCTTGACGAGGGACGACTTGCCCATGCCGCGCGCGCCCCAGAGGAGCACGTTATTGGCCGGAAAACCGCGCGCGAACTGGAGGGTATTCGCAAGCAGTGTGTCGCGCGAGCGGTCGATGCCGACCAGAATCTGCATCTCGACGCGGGCGACACGGACGACCGGCTCGAGCCGGTCGGGGGCCACGTGCCAGACGAAGGCCTCGGCGGCGGCGAAGTCGGGAGTGCTGCCGGGCGGCGGCGACAGGCGCTCTAGCGCATCGGCGATGCGCCGCAGGTCGGGATCTCGGTCGGTCATGGCTTCTCTTCGGCGGTCTCGTCTTCGTCCCAGAGGCCCTGGGCGCGCAGTTCGGCCTCGCGCTGGCGCTCGACCCAGCGCACGAGGAGGATGGAGATCTCGTAAAGCGGATAGACCGCTGCGAACAGGATGAGCTGCGACATCACGTCCGGGGGCGTGGCTACGGCGGCCACGATCAGGATCACCACAATCGCATAGCGCCGGAAGTTCGACAGTCCCTCGGCAGTGACGAGACCCGCCTTGCCCATCAGCGTGAGCAGGACCGGAAGCTGGAAACAGACGCCGAAGGCCACGATGAACTTCATCGTCAGGCCGAGGTATTCATTGATCGTGCCGAGATACTGGATGCGCACCGAGTCGTCGGCCGCCGCCACCGCCTCGGCAGCGGCCCCAACCATCGCTTCCGCCCCGAACTGCTGGAAGCTGAGGAAAAAGTTGAAGGCGATCGGGAGCACGACATAGAAAGCGAAGGCGCCACCGATGATGAAAAGCAGCGGTGAGGCGACTAGGAACGGGAGGAAAGCGTTCTTCTCGCTACGGTAGAGGCCCGGAGCGACAAAACGCCAGAGCTCGTGGGCGAGAATCGGGAACGAGAGCACGAAGGCGCCGAACATCGAGATCCGCACCCAGGTCATGAAGCCCTGCTGGAGGCCGGTAAAGATCATTTCCGGCGCCTGACCGTGTTCGGTCAGGATGCGGTAGAGCGGTGAGGCGAGGAAGTTGAAGATCGGGCGCGCCATCGTAAAGGAGATGACCATTGCCACCACAAAGGCGAGCAGCGCCCGGATCAGCCGCGTCCTGAGTTCCGCCAGATGCTCGATCAGCGGCGCGGTGGAGTCGTCGATTTGATCGTCCTTCATGCGCGCGGTCCGGAAGGTTCCTCGGCCGTCTGCGCGGCCCCGGCCGGCTCTGGCGCCGGGACTGTCGGCTGTGCAGCTGCCTGGGGAGCGGGCTTATCCGCCGATGGGGCCACCGGTGCCGGTGCCGGGGCGTCTGCCTCGGCTTTCGGCTTGGCGGGCTCGACGCCGTCCGTCACCAGCTTGTCGGCATAGCTGCGCGCCGATCGGGTGGCGGTGTTGAGGTTTAGCTTGGTGTTGAGGGTATTGTTGAGGCTGTTGAGCTGCTTGGCGCTCTCGCTGATGCCGGAGTCCTTTGCGGCCTCCTCCATCGAGCGCTGGAAGTCACGGGCCATGGCCCGGGCCTTGCCCATGAACTGGCCGGCCGTCCGGAACATCACCGGCAGGTCCTTCGGCCCGACGACGATCAGGGCGACCACCCCGATCACCAGAAGTTCCATCCAGCCGATGTCCAACATCTCCCTACCCCACGAAGCCCCTGTTCAGACCCGAATCCCGAGCCTCAGGCTTTGTCCTTCTCGGGGGTGATGTCGCGCGCGCTCTCGGCAGCGGCGTGAGAGGCGTTCTCGATCTCCTCGGAGCCCTCGCGGACACCCTTCTTGAAGCTGGTGATGCCCTTGCCAACCTCGCCCATCAGGCCCGCGATCTTGCCCCGGCCGAAGAGCACCAGGACCACGATGGCGATCAAGAGGAGGCCGGCAGGTCCGATGTTGTTCAACATGTTTCGTCTCCCGTAGCGGGCGGGCGCGCCGGATGCGCGGACCGTCCATGTTTCTGTAATATGGCGTCCCGCAGGACCATTCAAACCCCAAACGGCGGGATGCCGCGATTATTCCCGCGGCGGGCCTTCATGCATGGCCGGCGTTAGCGGTCGTGCCCTGCCCCCGACAGGGAAAGACGAAGCAGCGGTCGCGGCGCAGCGAGAGCCAGAGCGGCGTGCCCGGGCGAGGCAGGAAGACGCCAGGCACAGTGGCCTTGAGCACCGAGCCGTCGTGGTCCATGGCGAGTTCCACGATCGATTGGGCGCCGATGAAGCGGGCCCGGGCCACACGGCAGCGGGCAGGCATGCCGTCGGTTGCCGTCGGGCGCGGACCGGAGCCGTTGCGATCGAAATCCATCTTCAGGTGCTGGGGGCGGATGATGATCTCGACATCCGCACTGTCGGCGAGGCCCGGCGCGAAGAACCGCCCGAAAGGAGTGTCGGCCTGGGCGTTCTCGACCACCCCCTGAATGACGTTGATGTCCGAGAAGAACATCGCCGTCTCCTTGTCCACCGGAGCATTGTAGATCTGATAGGGCGCACCGCTCTGCACGATCCGCCCGGCCCGCATCAGCGCGATGGTGTCGGCCATGCGCATCGCCTCGCCCGGGTCGTGGGTGACGAGCATCGCTGCCGCGCGCTCTTCCTTGAGGATCTCGAGGGTATCGTCGCGCACCCCGTCGCGCAGGCGGTCATCGAGGCCCGAGAACGGCTCGTCCATCAGGAGCACGGGGGGCCGCGGCGCAAGGGCGCGCGCGAGCGCGACGCGCTGCTGCTCTCCGCCCGAGAGCTGGTGGGGATACTTGTCGAAGTGCCGGGCAAGGCCGACACGGTCGAGAAGCTGACGCGCCCGGTCGCGCTTCCCGGCCCCGGGGCCTGAGAGGCCGAAGGCGACGTTGCGCTCGATCGTCAGATGGGGAAAGAGCGCGAAGTCCTGAAACATCATGCCGACGCCACGCTTCTCGGGGGCGAGATGCCCGCGCGCGTCGGAGATCACCCGTCCGTCGAGGGCGACGGTGCCGCGATCCTGACGGTCGACTCCGGCAGCGATCCGCAGGAGAGTCGACTTGCCGCAGCCGGAGGGACCGAGGAGGCAGGTGACCTTGCCTGCCATCAGCTGCAGCGACACGTCCTCGAGGACCGGCCGGCCGTCATAGGCATGCCCGATTCCGGTCATCTCGAGGCGCGGCGCAACCGCGTCAGGCCGGTGCTCGGTCATCGCCCACCTCTTGATCCGACAGAAACCATCAGGATTCCCCGGATAGCAACCGCCGGCAGGGGTGGCAACCCGACCGCGGAGACGGCAGATCGGTGGGGCAGCCGCCGTCGCGGACTGCCCCGGCCGGATCAGGTGCCTCAGATTGTGAGGTTGGTCGCGCCGCCGTCGAGCAGGATGTTCTGGCCGACGATGAAGCCCGCATGAACCGAGCAGAGGAAGGCGCAGGCCGCGCCGAATTCATCGGCCGTCCCGTAGCGGCCGGCGGGGATACCCGCCGCACGCCGGGCACGGACGTCCTCGGGGCTCAGCCCTTCCTGGCGCGCGGCGGTCTCGTCTAGCGAAACGGAGCGCGCAGTCGCGTGAATGCCCGGCAGGAGGTTGTTGATGGTCACGCCCCGGCCGGCGACCTGCCGGCTGGTGCCGGCGACGAAGCCGGTCAGACCTGTACGGGCGGAGTTCGACAGGCCGAGGGCAGCGATCGGCGCACGCACCGACACCGAGGTGATGTTGACCACCCTGCCCCAGCCCTTTTCCATCATGCCAGGCAGCGTCGCCTGCATCATCGCGATCGGCGCGAGCATGTTGGCGTCGATCGCGCGGATGAAGTCGTCGCGGCTCCAGTCGTTCCAGAGGCCGGGGGGCGGGCCGCCAGCGTTGGTCACGAGAATGTCGGGGGCCGATCCGGCCGCGAGCACGGCTTCGCGGCCCTCTGGGGTGGTGATGTCGGACGCCACTGCCGTGACAGTGACGCCATGGGCAGCGCGTATCTCGGCCGCGGTCGCCTCGAGCGCCTCCGCGCCGCGGGCATTGATCACGAGATCGACCCCTGCTGCCGCCAGCGCCTCGGCACAGCCGCGCCCCAGTCCCTTCGATGCGGCGCAGACGATCGCCGTCTTGCCCCTGATGCCGAGATCCATGTCCTGTCCTTCCGTATGCGGTCCGCTCCTCAGGCGAGTGCCACCAGCACCGGGTCCCACTGGGCCCGGAGCGGCGCATGAGCCTGCGTCCGCATGTCATGGATCGCCAGCCCGCGCTCTGCAAGATCGCCGTAGGCCGCGCGCTCCGAGATCCAGGCGAGCGGGGGGTGGCCGATATCGTCGAAGAAAGCCTTGAGCCGCCCCGTGGCACGAGCCTGCGGGCGGATGCGGTTGGCGATCAGGTGGAGGCCGACCTTGCCCTTGCGCACACGCTTGATGTCTTCGATGTCGGTAAGAAATCGGCGGGTGCTGTCGGCATCGAAATACGAGGGCTGGACCGGAGTGACGATCGCACCCGCCTCGGCGATCAGCGCCTCGGCCCGGCTGCCCTTGAGGGCACCGGGGGCATCGATCACCAGCCAGTCGATGTCTTTGGGCGCATCGCCGACGTCGCCCTTCTGCGACCAGTCGAGCCCGATGATCGCCGGGACCTCGGCCGGGCGCTGCTTGAGCCAGCGCAGCGCCGAGCGTTGTCCGTCGGCATCGGCGAGCGCGACGCGCCCGCCCCGCTGCGCCAGGGCTGCGGCCAGGGTGATGGCGGTGACGGTCTTGCCGACCCCGCCCTTCCGATTCGCCACAAGTACCGTCTGCATCGCACCCTCCCGCCGCGAGCGGGTAAGGTACGGGCATTTCCACCGGGCGCAACCCCGTGCGCGCGTCGGCGACGTTCGGGACGGCCCGGTCGGGGCCGGCCGCGGGGCGTGCGCCGCGCGGGTGGCGGCCCGCCAGCCCAGCACACACAGCACGAGCATGGCCGCATTGCCGACCAGATCCAGCAATCCGATCCATGTCAGCATCGGCACGACCGCGAAGAACCAGTAGTTGAAGGCGAAGAACGGCAGCAGCGCCAGCCCATAGGCGAGAAAGGTGCCGGGGCCGAACCGTGCGAAGGCCGCGAACAGCCCGGAGAGCAGCGCCTGCGCGCCGAACATGCCGACCAGAACCGGCACGATCGGCGCGTCGCTGTGGAACTCCGGACGGATGGCGAGCGCGAGCACCGAGCCCGGCGACACCAGGCACCAGCCGCCGAGGACGAAGAACACCGACGCGATCAGAAGCTGGATCCTGCGCACAGACATGGTCTCTCTCCGCGTTTTCCTGGGGACTTTGTGCCGATGCGTGCGGGAGGCGCGGCCTCACTCCGCCGCGAGGTTGATAAACCCGCCCGACTGATGGGTCCAGAACCGGGCGTAGAGGCCCTGACGTGCCAGGAGGTCGGCGTGGGTGCCTTCCTCGACGATCCGGCCACCGTCGAGCACAACGATCCGGTCCATCCGCGCGATGGTCGAGAGGCGGTGCGCGATCGCGATCACGGTCTTGCCCTCCATCACCAGATCGAGCGTCTCCTGGATCGCCGCCTCGACCTCGCTGTCGAGCGCCGAGGTTGCCTCGTCGAGGACGAGGACCGGGGCGTTCTTGAGGATGACGCGGGCGAGCGCGATCCGCTGCCGCTGGCCACCCGAGAGCTTCACGCCCCTCTCCCCGAGATGGGCGTCGTAGCCGGTGCGGCCCTTCCAGTCCCTCAGGTTCAGGATGAAGTCATGCGCCTCGGCGCGCTTGGCGGCCTCGAAGACCTCGTCCTCGGTCGCCTCTGGCCAGCCGTAGCGTATGTTCTCCAGCGCCGAGCGGTTGAACATTGCCGTTTCCTGCCGGACCATGCCGATCTGCGCGCGGAGCGCGTCCTGGGACAACTCGCGGATGTCGGTTCCGTCGAGGAGGATGCGGCCACCCTCGACATCATAGAGCCGCAGGAGGAGCGAGACGGCAGTGGTCTTGCCGGCGCCGGAGCGGCCGACCAATGCCACCCGCTCGCCCGGACGCACGTGAAGGTCGAACCCGTCGAGAGCAGCGCGGGGCCTGCCGTAACCGAAGCGCACCTCGTCGAAATCGACGGCACCGCGGGTGATGGTCGGAGTGATCGCGCCCTCAGCGTCCGTGATCGTATGGGGCGGCGAGAGGGTACGCATGCCGTCCTCGATCTCGCCGATATTTGCGAAGATCGCCATGGCGGTCATCGACACCCAGCCCGACATCTGCGCGATCCGGGTCGCGATCAGGCCTGCGGTGGCAATGTCGCCGGCACTTGCCGTGCCGCGTGTCCAGAGAAAGAGCGCGCCGCCGATCAGCATCACCGGGAGCGCACCGGCGAGCGCCATCAGCCAGAATCGGAAGCTCGCGCTGGTCACACCGAAGCGCACCGAGGCACCGCGGTAGCCCTCGAGTGCCCGCAACGCCGCCTGATCCTCGTGGAGGCCGTGGCTGAAGAGCTTGACCGTGGCGATGTTGGTGATGGTGTCGACCACCTGCCCGGTGACCACCGCCCGGGCCGCGGCCCGCGCCTTGGAACGGACGCGGATCTTCGGCATGTAATTGCGGATAAGGAGCGCGTAACTGGCGAGCCAGACCACCATCCCGACCGCGAGCCAGCCGTTGACGAGCCCGACCACCACGACCGCGCCGCCGATTGCGGTCACCGCGAGGCCGAGCGTATTGACCCCTTCCGAGACAACATCCGTAATGGCGCGGGCCGTCTGCTGCTGCTTCTGGGCGATGCGGCCGGCGAAATCGTCATCGAAGAAGCTGAGCGACTGGCCGAGTGTGTGACGGTTGAGCCGCGAGAGCACCAGCGGATAGAGGTTCGGGCCGAGGGTCACGCCGTTGAGCGCGGCGCCAATCCCCATCAGGCCCGGACGCAGCACGAGGAAGAACACGGCCGCGATCAGGAGCCACAGCCAGTTCCCCGCGATCAGCCCGTCCGGGCCGCTCGACTGGGCAAGGTCGATGAGCCAGCCGACCAGCGCCGCCCCGACCACCTCGGTCGTGCCGACAAGTATCGAAACGACAAGTGCCAGGCCGATCGCAGGAAAAGCCCCGCGCAGCGCCCAGACCAGAAATGCCCAGAGCCGGTCGGGAGGGGGGCCGCCCGCACGGGCAAACGCGTCGATCAGGTTGGCGAAGAGCTTCATGCTGTCCCCGTCACGGGGGATACCCACCCGCGAAAAAATGAACTGCCCTCTGCGCAAACGACGCGCTGGCTAGGCCGCATGTCGACGGCCTCTGGCGGGGGCGGATATGCCTGTCCGGATTTAAGCCAACCTGCGAAGATGGCAACACCGAGTTCAGGGCATGTCAGGCCCGATCAGGAACAGTGCCCTGAGCGCGAGGCCCGGTGTCGCGCCGGGGAAGGCCTCCTCGAAGAAGCCCGCCATTTCACCCGACCGGTAGAGACCGCTGATCGCCGTGTCGACTGCAAGGCGGAAGTCCTCGTCGCCGCGCGGCATGGCCAGACCGTGCTTCTCGACCGTCAGCATGTTGTCCGACACCACCAGCTCCTGCGACATGTCACTGTCGAAGAAGAGGCCATAGAGAATCGACTGGTCACCGAAATATGCCGTGATCTCACCCGCCTCGATCGCAGCAAGCGCCGCATGATGGTCGTCGAAGACGACAACCTCGGCTTGCACGCCCGCAGCCTCCAGTGTGGCACGGAGCACCGTCTCCGTGGTTGTCCCCCCGCGTACGCCGACCTGCTTGCCCTCGAGGGCCGCAAGCTCAGGATCCGCCCCCAGCGGCAGCAGCACCGCCGCACCGTCGACGAAGGTCGGCAGCGAAAAATCCACGCGCGCACGGCGCTCGAGGGTGATCGTGTCGGCACCGCAGAGCAGGTCGACGCGGCCCTCCACCACGGCGTCGAAGCGGTCTTCGGCGTCGACCGTGATCCAGGTCACTGCGAGCTCTCGACCGAGGGCCTCGGAGAGCGACGCCACGACACCCTTGCAGACGAGCACCGAATAGCCCGCCGGTTCCTTGGCACGAAAGTAGGAGAGAGGCGCCGCGTCCTCGCGGATACCGAGCCTGATCTCCCCGGTCTCGCGCAGCCGCTCGAGGGTGGTCTGTGCCAGGGCCATGCCGGGAATACAGACGACCAGCAGGACAGCCAGGAGAGTACGGGGCAGGACTGGCATGGCGGCCTCATGCTTTTCAGAGCTTTGAGCAACCATAGCCGAGCTTTTGCGCTCCTGTCACGCGGCTGGCAAGGACCATCGGATCCTCGTGGGTGAGTCCAACCGGCAAGAACACAAAGGAAGGCCTGCCCGAGGGGCCGATTGACGGCACGGCAGCTGCGGCACTCTCATACCGAAACACCTGATACCCTGCGGTTGAGCGGCGCTGTTGGCGAGCAGCATGCTCACATGGGCGGAAGGCGAAAGGCGGGGATTTCCGGGGAATCCGGTTACCAATTCACGTCTCACGATATTGCTTTCAACACGGAATCGTGGGACTTCGACGGGCCTTGAAGGTGTAAGTTTGATCTGTGCCGGTGCTTGCGCTATCCGGCTCGTGTGATGTGGTAGCTGAGTGGCGATGAATTTTCGGGTCAACCCTTCGCAGGCCGGCACCGGCAATATAGGTATGATCCCGCCCTATCCGGGCGGCCAGCCTCCCTCGCCGCCTGAAGCCGCGCCGGCCGATATCCGGGCCATGCTGCTGCCGATCTGGCGGCGCAAATGGCTCGTCGCCCTCGTCACTGCCGTCATTCTCGGGCTAGCGACATTCCTGGCACTGGGAATGGAGAGCCGATACACCGCTTCGGCGCGCGTGATCTTCGACCCGGAGCGGCTGCGCATCATTGATCTCGACAACGTGGTCGTAAGCCCGGACGTCTCGACGACCGGACTGCGCAATCAGGTCGAGATCCTTCGCTCCGCGGTGCTGCTCGAGCGGGTCGTTGAGACGCTGCGGCTCGAGAGCACGCCCGAATTCAATCCCGACATGCGCACGGGGCCAACCCCACTGATTGAGCGGGTGCTGACACGGCTGCCCCTGCCCCTGCGTGTCGAACAGCTGCTGGCAGGGTTCGGCCTGATGCCGCCGCCGCTTCCGTCCGACCTCTCGCCAGAGGAGCGCGCGATCCGGATCCGGGCCAACAGCCTGGAGATCCTCGAGAACAACCTCGACCTGCGACCGGTGCCGAACTCGCGGGTGATCGAGATCAACTATACCTCGAGCGATCCGCGCCGGGCCTCGGCCGTCGCCAATGCGATCGCCGAGCAGTACATCGTGGTGCAGATCGAGGCGAAACGCGACGACATCGTCGCCGCCTCCGAGTTGCTGAGCTCGCGGGTCGCCGACCTGGAGAACCGCTACAACGTCGCCGAAGAGGCCGTGCGCACCGCACAGCTCGAACTGTCGATGCAGGCGGAGTACGGCTCGGCCACCATCGCTCCGCAGCTCGAGACGCTGAACGCCGGGCTGACCTCGGTAAGGCTGGACCGTGGGGCACTAGAAAGTCGCCATGCCCGCGCCGCACAGGCCCTCGCCAACGGGAACGATCTCGATTCCGTAGCAGATTTCCGCGAATCTCCCACTATCCGCGGCTTTCGTGCGCGCGAGCTAGACCTGCGGGAGCAGGCCGTCTCGCTCCGGGCGATCAGCGACAACAACCCCGCCCTCACACAGATCGACGCGCGGATCGAGGAGCTGCAGCGCAACATGCAGGCCGAGGCAGGGAATATCGTTGCCGGGCTCGCCGGCGATATCGAAGCGATGCGCGCGCGTGAAGCAATGCTCGAGGAGGATCTCCGCCGGCTCGAGGCGAAGGCCGGCGAGCAGTCGCGCGCCGAGATGCGGCTCGCCCGGCTTGAGCGCGAAGCCGAGGCCAGTGGCCTGATCTACGAGAGCTTCCTCAACCGGATGAAGGAGGCCTCGGAGCAGGCCGCTCTCCAGACCTCTGACGCGCGCTTCCTTACCCGGGCGACCCCGCCGGATTCCGCCGACACCGGCCTCCGGCGCTGGATCATCCTGCTCGGCGGGCTCGGCGGACTGGCAGTTGGTGTAGGGCTCGTGTTCCTGCTCGAGCAACTCAGCAACACCTTCCGCCAGCCCAGCGAGGTCGAGGCCGAGACCCGGCTGCCGGTTATTGCGGCCATCCCCCATGCGGGCCGCCGCAAGCGACCGCAGGAGCTCATGGCCTATCTCCTGAATAAGCCCAGCAGCGCACTGGCCGAGGCGGTGCGCAACTTGCGGACCAGCATCCTCTTCTCCAACATCGACCATCCGCCGAAGGTCGTCATGTTCTCGTCGTCCCTGCCCATGGAGGGCAAGACGACGACTGCGATGCTGATGGCGATGACGAGCCGCCAGATGGGCCGCTCAGCCGTGATCATCGATTGCGACCTGCGCCGGCAGACCTTGAGCGGAGTGTTCCCGGAAGCCAACGAGACACCGGGCCTGCTTGCCGTGCTCGAAGGGACGGCCGCGCTCGATGAGGCTGTCTACAAGGAGCCTGCGACCGGCCTGCATGTGCTGGCACCCGGCCGGTCGGATGCCCTGCCCGCGAACCCGGCTGACCTCCTCTCGTCGCAACGGTTCCGCAAGCTCGTGGACGAGTTGCGCGGTCGGTACGACATCGTCATCCTCGATACGCCGCCGACCCTCGTCGTGGCCGACGCGCGCATCGTCGCCCAACTCGCGGACGCGGTCGTCTATCTCGTCCGCTGGGACCATACCCGTCGTGGCGCGGTGAACGAGGGCCTGCGCGAGCTCGTCTCGGTCAACGCCCGAATTGCCGGGATCGGACTGACCCTCGTTGACGAGGCGCGGGCCACCTCCTACTCGCACAGCGACTATGTCTACAAGCAGGCATACCGCAACTACCTCTCGTCCTGAGCCCGGTCGCGGCAACGCGCGGGTGTCGGGACACTGTGAAACGATCCAATTGCCCCCCCGGCGCCGCTTGTCCCGCCGGGGGCCTTCCCATGGGAGCATGTGTGATGCGCCTCACCCGACTGCCGATGCTGGCGACCCTCGCGCTTGCATCCACCCTTGCTCTTGCCGCATGTGAATCAGACGAGGAACGGGCTCAGTCGCATTTCGAACGCGCCGTGGCATTGGTTGCCGACGGAGAGCCTGAACGCGCCGCGATCGAGCTACGCAACGCACTTCAGGCCAATGACGCGCACGCAGAGGCGCGGCTCGCCTATGCCCGCCTCCTACGCGAGCAGGACGATGTCCAGGGGGCAATTGCGCAGTACCTCAGGCTGGTGGAACTCGATCCCGACCACGCAGAGGCGCACCGAGAGCTCGCCGAGCTCGCCCTCCAGACCCGTGATGTGCGCGGCGTGGAAATCCACGCGCAACGCGCTTTCGAACTCGATCCCGAGAACCCGGCGGTACGCGCCCTCAAGGCCTCGCTCGATTTTCGTCAGGGTGAAACGGCAGCCGCAGTAGCTATGGCCGAAGGCGTGCTAGCGGAGAAGCCGGACAGCGTCCCGGCCCACCTCATCCTCATCGCCGATCGATTGTCGGCGAACGACTATACCGGTGCCCTTACTCAGGTCGACGCCGCACTTGCGATCGTACCCGATGACGAGGAACTCCACCTCGCCAGGCTGGCGGCATTGGGAGGAGACAGCAACGACCCGGCCGTTGGCGAGCAGCTCACGCGCATGGTCGATCTCTTCCCGGACAATCAGGATCTTCGCCGCGCGCTGTTGCAATGGCACCTGAGCCAGGGCAACCAGGACGCCGCTATCACGATCCTGCGCGACGTGGCGGACCAGACGCCGGAGCTTGCCGACGGCTATCTTAACGTGGTGCAGTTCCTTCTCGAGGTCGATGGGCCGGCGGCGGCTCGCGCGGAGCTTGAGAGCCTGATCGCGACCCGGCCCGACCCACGGCCGTTCCGCAAGGCGCTGGCACAGCTCGACTTTGCCGAAGGAAACCAGGAAGAAGCAATCGCAGCGCTTCAGGCCCTTATCGAAGGGCAGGAGCCATCCTCCGAGATCCGGGACCTGCAGATCACCCTGGCCCGGATGCTTCAGACTGCGGGCAGGCAGGACGAGAGCGTCGCGCTGGTCGATACGGTGCTGAGTGGCGATCCGCGCAGTGTCGAGGCGCTCAAGATGCGCGCGCGTTGGCGCGTGGAGGCCGACCAGACCGAGGACGCGCTTCTCGACCTGCGGGCGGCGCTGACCGAGGCACCGGAAGATCCCGAGATCATGACCCTCATGGCCATGGCCCATGAGCGCGAGGGCGCGACCGAGCAGGTAGGCGAGCGGCTTGCCCGTGCATTCGAAGCGTCGAATGCAGGTGCCGGCGAGTCGCTGCGCTATGCGCGCTTCCTGATGCGCGCGGAGCGCGTCGGTCAGGCAGAAAGCGTGGTCCTCGACGCACTCCGCCGCGCGCCCGAGAACCCTGAACTCCTGATGACGCTCGGCCAGGTTCATCTGCAGCGCAGCGACTGGACCCGGGCACGGCAGGTGGCGGGACTTTTGCGTGAGCTCGGCACCCCTGCCGGTACCGAGCTGGCCGCAAGCCTTGATCTCGCCGTGCTTCAGGGCGAGGGCCGCACCGAGGACATGGTGGGCATGCTTGAGGGACTTGCAGGCGCGGATGAGGGCAATATGCGCGCGCGCATCGGCCTTATCCAGGCGCGCCTCGCCGCCGGCGACACAGCCGAGGCCGAGGCCGAGGTCGAGGCCATCCTGGCCGAGGATCCCCAAAGCCTTCCGGGGCGGCTGATCAACGCCGGCCTCATGGTCATGCGCGGCGAGACGGCGGAGGCGGAAGCGGTTTACCGCAGCGTGATCGCGGATCAGCCGCAGATGCGCGAGCCCTATCAGATCCTCTTTGCCCTGCTCGGCGGCCTCGGCCGCACCGCAGACGCGATAGCAGTGCTCGACCAGGGGATCGACGCGACGGAGCGCGATGGCGAGCTTCTGAACACCAAGGCCGGCCTGCTCTACGTCCAAGGGGATTTCGAGGGAACGATCGCTCTCTACGAAGAGCTCTACGCCCGCGATACCGCGAATGTGGTCAGCGCGAACAACCTCGCCAGCATGCTGAGCGCCTATCGCGACGATCCCGATAGCCTTGATCGCGCCTTTCAGGTGGCGCGGCGTCTGCGTGGCACGGAGGTGCCGCATTTCCAGGACACGTACGGCTGGATCCTGGTGCGCCGGGGAGACAATGCGCAGGCGCTGACCTATCTTGAACCCGCGGCGGCTGCGCTGCCGGACGATCCCCTCGTCCAGTACCATCTGGGCCGGGCCTATCTCGCACTCGAACGTTGGGGAGACGCCCGGGCCGCCCTTTACCGTGCAGTTCAAGTTGCCGGAGAGGAAAGCCCGCTGCCGCAGATCGTGGAAGCGCGGGAGCGGATCGCGGAGATCGACGCGCGGGCAGCCGAGCCTGAACCGGCGGCGAACTGAGCAACACTCGGGCAATGCTCTCCGGTTAAAGCGATTGGCCCCCCGCATATGGGAGGCCAAGTGCTATTCTCAGAGAATAAGATCCGGTATCAATCGCTGCCTGGCGCACCGGGGCAGTCTTACTGGGTCTCGGAGACTCCTGGCGATTTTTCACACAAGGCACAGACACTCGGGAGCTTACCGCTCCTGCCTATCCTAGCGCGACACATCACAGCTCGCAGGCTGCTAGATTATACTAGGAAAAACCGCCTGCTTGGCCGCACTATAGTAGAGGCAGGAAGGGGTATCGCGCCGCCACCAGCGAAAACCACGGCATCTCAAGTCGCAATCGGCCGCCGCGCCCGCTTGCGCTGAAGTTCTAGATGCCCGAGCGGCGTCCACCCGGCGAGCGTCGTGTCGATCCCGTCTGCGCGTAGCGCAGCCCCCAGCGCCGCCTCGATGCGCCCCCGGTCAGGCCGGGCAAGCGGCGCAAGGTCGATCACTACCTGCCCCCCGAGCCCGCGCAGCCTGAGCTGCCGTGGCAACTCGTGGACCGCTGCGAGATTGACCTTGAGCGCCGCCGCTGGCGACAGGTCGCCGCCGGTGTTCACGTCCACTGCCACCAGCGCCCGCGTCGGCTCGATCGTCATGAACCCGGCTCCGAGCCTCACATGCGGAGCGCGCAATGCCGCGATCTCCTCCCAGATGCCGGCATCCGCCAATGCCGTTTCGCCGTCCTCGAGGTCAGTCTCCGGCCCGTCCCATTCACGCAGCGCTTCCTCGGCCGCGCCGGGCCCAGGCCGCAGGCACACCGCGCCGCCGCCTCCCGCCTCGCCCAGAATACGCGCCCATTCCGCGCGCAGCTCGGCGACCTCCTCGAGGATCGCCTCGGTGCGCATGACCTCGGCGCGGGTCCGCAGGATCAGCCCCAGGTCATCCTCGGCCCCCTCCATCGCCGCTTCGGCGACCTCCGAGAGCACGGCACGGACCTCCGGCTCGCGGATCGCGCGGCTGATGTTGAGCCCCGGCGCGCCAGGCGTCAGAACGGCCGAACTCGCCTTCAGCCGGACGCGATCGCTGACGGGTACGGCCTTGCCAGGCTCGGCCCAGCCGCTCACCTGAACGAGCACCGGTCGTCCGGGCGGTGGCAGCCGCTTGCCCCGCAGGAACCCGTTCTGCCCGCCGCCAAGATCGACAATGACCCCGCCGAGCCCCTTCATCGGCCGCCCGGCAATGGCACGATGGATTGCCTCGGGCCGCGGCGCCGGATCAGCGTCCGGCGGGTCGATCAGCAGGTCCTCGAGCCGCCCGTCCACGACCAGCGCGGCCGCATGGCCGCCTGTGGCCTGCGCCTCGATAATGATCCGCCGGCCCCTCAAGATGCGACCTGATGGCCAAGACCTGCGAGCAACCCAACCGTCTCCACCAGCGGCAACCCCACGACATTCGAATACGATCCGCCGATCCACGGAATCAGCGCTCCGGCCCGGCCCTGTATCGCATAGCCCCCGGCCTTGCCTTGCCAGTCGCCGCTGGAGCCATGCGCGGCGATCTCCGCTTCCGACAAGCGCTTGAATCGCACGGCAGTTTCGATGACGCGGTGCCGCTCCACGGCTCCCCTGCGGACAACAACCGCGGTCATAACCCGGTGCCGTCGCCCTGACAGGAGCCGCAGGAATGTGGTCGCCTCATCCGAGTCGATGGGCTTGCCGAGCATCCGCCGCCCCAGGGCCACCACCGTGTCGGCGGCGAGCACCAGATCGTCGTCCCCGGCCTGCGAGCAAGCGGCTGAAGCCTTGCCGCGCGCGAGCCTCAGCACACATGCTCGCGGCATTTCGCGGAGCAAGGGCGTCTCGTCGATGTCGGTGGGAACGACCGCGTCGGGCACGACGCCCGCCTGGGCGAGCAGATCAAGACGCCTGGGGCTTGCCGAGGCGAGGATCAGGCGCGGGGAGGCGGCCGACGACTCACTTGAAGCGATAGTTGATCCGCCCCTTGGTCAGATCGTAAGGGGTCATCTCCACCTGCACCTTGTCGCCCGCCAGAACACGGATGCGGTTCTTGCGCATCTTGCCGGCAGTGTGGGCGATGATGACATGGCCGTTCTCGAGCTCTACCCGAAAGGTCGCGTTGGGCAGAAGCTCGGTCACGACCCCCGGAAACTCGAGAAGCTCTTCCTTGGCCATGTTTGCTCCGAAACAATTGCAGCAGCGCGGACGATGCCTGCGCATGCCCGCGCGCGGAAGATGGGGCGAAACCCCCCGGAGTGCAAGCGCGAAAGCGCAGGCATGCCGCCTGCACCGCCAACGCCCTTGCGGGAAGGGACGTTCGGGGTCAGATTACTGTCACATTCTGCCGGAAACGGGCGCTGCGGCGCGCATGGCTGGAGGAGTGAAAGATGACGCAGGACATCGGATCCAGGGCTGAGATTTCACCCCGGATCATCCGCGACATCGGCACCGAGCGCCATTTGCCGCGCTGGTTCCGATCGGTCTGGGCGGTTCTCTTGGGGCTCGAGGCGGGCAGCGTCGATATCATCCTTCCCGACGGCAGGATCTTTCGCGCCGAGGGGCGAGGGCCAGGGGCAGCCGCCAGCCTCGAGGTGCGCAATGTCGGGCTCTTCGCGCGCGTGGCGCGCGAGGGCGAGCTCGGCTTCTGTGAAGCCTATCTCGACGGCTGGTGGGACACACCCGACCTTCAGGCCCTGCTCGACGTGCTGATGTCGAACCACGCCTGGGTCGAGCGCCGCCACCCCCTTGCCAGCCTCACACGCGCCGTTCAGGGTCTTCTGCATCGGCTGAATGCAAATACCCGCTGTCAGGCCCGGCGCAACATCGCCCACCACTACGACCTCGGGAACGAGTTCTATCGCCGCTGGCTCGACGAGACGATGACCTATTCGTCCGCACTTTTCGACAATGCCGCGGAGGATCTGACCACTGCCCAGAGGCGAAAATACGCAAGCGTTTATGACCGGATCGGCGCGAGCGACGGCGCGCATCTCCTCGAGATCGGCTGCGGCTGGGGGGGATTCGCCGAATTCGCCGCCCGCGAGCGCGGCGCGCGGGTGACCGGTCTCACCATCAGCCGCGAACAGCATGACTTCGCGAGGCGTCGCATCTTCGAGGCCGGCCTTGCCGACCGTGTCGAGATCGTGATGCGGGACTACCGCGATGAGGACGGAAGCTACGATGGCATCGCCTCGATCGAGATGTTCGAGGCCGTGGGCGAAAAGTACTGGCCGGCCTATTTCGACACCGTCCGGGCGCGCCTCAATCCGGGTGCCCAGGCCACGATCCAGGTGATCACGGTGCCCGACGCACTCTTCCCGACCTATCGCCGGACGGTCGACTTCATCCAGAAGTACATCTTCCCCGGCGGGATGCTCCCCAGCCCCGGTGCGCTGAAGACGCAGATCGAGCTCGCGGGCCTTGGCCTCGTCGGCTCGATCGAGTTTGGCGAGAGCTATTCCGAGACACTGCGCCGCTGGCACGCGACATTCGAGGCGCACTGGGAGGAGATCCGGCCGCTCGGCTTCGACGAGCGGTTCCGACGCATGTGGAGCCTCTACCTAACCGCCTGCGCGGCGGCATTCCGGACAGGCACCACCGACGTCGCCCAGGTGACGATGCGGCGTCCCGCCTGACCGCACGGGAAAAGGTCACGCGGTTTCATCTTCTCCGGTTCACAGCGAGGAACTCCGTCAGAGAGTCGGTTCGGGACGCAGGATCTGGATGCCGCCCGCATCGAAGCAGCAGGCGACGGCACGCGCAAGGATCACGCCGTCCTCAACGATCTCAAGCACGTCTTCGCGTCGCTCGACCAGGCCCCCGAACCGGACCACTGCCTCGTTGAGGCTTGGCGTAAGTACCCGCGCGAAGTCGCCAAACTCTGTACGGAGGGCCGCGATGTCGATGCGGAAATCACGCAGGAGCATCTCGATCGCCCTCCCCCGGATCCGGTCCTCGAGCCCGAGAGCAATACCCCGCGAGCCTGCCCCTGCCCCGCCCGTTATCCGCGCCAGATAGTCGCCAGTGCGTGGCGCATTCTGGACGTAGCCCTGAGGAAAGCGCGAGATCGAAGCGGTACCGAGGCCGATCGCCACCTCGGGCGGATCGGTGCGCCGCATGCCGGGCAGCGCAAAGCGATCGGCGCCGGCCGCAACGTAGCCCGAGGCCGCGATCATCCCGGCCGCCAGCCGGCAGAGGTCCAGCCGGGCGGCAGCGCGAGGAAGGCTGCTTTCCGCGATCATCCGCTGACGCTTGGCCATCCAGGGCACATGGCTGTAGCCGCTGAGTGTAATCCGCTCGGGGCGCATGGCGATCACAACGGCCAGCGTTGCAGCGAGGCTGGCGGTATCCTGACGCGGCAGGCCGTAGAGAAGATCAACCCCGATCTCGCGGATGCCGCGGGTACGAGCCGCGGCGATCACAGAGGCGGTCTCGGGCGCAGCCTGGATGCGCCCGATCGCGCGCTGGACGGAGGACGCGAAATCCTGGACGCCGAGGGTCATCCTCGTGACACCGGCAGCGGCAAGCGCATCGAGCCGGTCCGCATCCAGACCCCTTGGATCGGCCTCGACCGAGAACTCGGCATCGGCGGCCAACGGCAGGCGGTCGCGCAACCGGCCAGCCAGGCACGCGATCTCGGCGGGCGTCAAGACGGTGGGCGTCCCACCGCCCCAATGTACGCTGGTCACCACCGCCCCCGAGCCGAGACGCCCGGCGGTGCGGTCTATCTCTGCCAGCAGTGCGTCGAGATACTCCGTCACCTCGTGGGTTCGGCGCACCCCCTGGGTACGGCAGGCACAGAACCAGCAGATCTGCCGGCAGAAGGGCACATGCAAGCGCACCGCCATGCGGGTCCCCGGCCGCAGCGTCGCCGCCCACGCATCGAATTCCGCCGCTCCCACCCCGTCGTGGAACCACGCGGGTGTCGGATAGGTCGTATAGCGGGGAAGGTTCCGCTCCATGACACCGGCGTCGATCGAGGGTTGCAGGGCGGTCATGGCCGTCATCCTGAGGCGCCATTCGGGCGATCCTCCTTGATCGAGATCAACCGTGCCTATATTTTGCATTGCGGCAAGGGACTGTGGGAAATGATGGCGATCGAAGCGACGCAGGGTCCCGCGCAAGCGCGATGCACCGAATGCCCGATACGCCACCGGGCGGTCTGCGCCCATTGCGAGTCCGCCGAGCTCGACGCCCTCGAGCGCATCAAGAGTTATCGCACCTATGCACCCGGCGACACGATCGCCTGGACGGGCGAGACGATGAGCATGGTCGGATCGGTGGTCGAAGGCGTCGCGATGCTGTCGAGCACGCTGGCGGACGGCCGCCGGCAGATGGTCGGCCTGCTGCTCCCCTCGGACTTCCTCGGGCGCCCCGGCCGGCCGCAGCTCGCCTATGATGTCGTGGCAGTAACGAGCATCACTTTCTGCATGTTCCGCCGCGCGGAGTTCGAGCGAATGCTGCGCTCGAGCCCGCGGCTCGAGCGACGGCTCCTGGAGATGACGCTCGACGAGCTGGACGCCGCGCGGGAATGGATGCTTCTCCTCGGGCGCAAGAGCGCGCGGGAGAAGATCGCAAGTCTCTTCGTGATCATGGCGCGGCGTGACGCGGCGCTGCACCAGCAGATCCCGCAGGACGGGCTGCGCTTCCCGCTCTACATCACGCGCGAGGCGATGGCGGACTATCTGGGACTTACAATCGAAACGGTCAGCCGGCAGATCTCGTCGCTCAGGCGCGACGGCCTGGTGGTGCTCGGCGAGAACCGCATGGTGCATGTGCCCGATTTCGCTCGCCTTATAGACGAGTCCGGCGACGACAGCGATGGCGGCGTGCTGTCCTAGAATCGCGAAGCGCCGCCGGAGGTCCGGCGGCGCCTGTTTTCGGTTCGGCTGAAAGCGATCAGGCCGCGCGCTGACGCAGCCGTCCTGTTCCGGCCAGGGCGATGAACCCCGTAAGAACGAGCACCAGTCCCGCGGGCAGCGGCACGAAGGCAGGGCTCGTCGCGTCGACTACGTGCATCGCCGAGATGTTGGAAATGAAGCGCCCGCCGCGCACGTCACCGGGCAGTACCAGCCGCGCAAAGCCATTGTCGATGAGCGGCCCGTTGCTGTCGGCGAGGGCGACCATCGCAAGGCTTTCGGGATCTCCGAAGCTCGGGCTGAGCTCGCCGAGCGCGAAGGTGACCTGATGGCCATCGGTCGCCGTCACCACCAGCGCCTTCCGCAGCAGATCGTCGGTGTCGAGCTCGCGTGCGTTGAGCAGGTCCCAGAGCGCGACGCCGGTAAAGGTCTGCGTCACCACGTTCGAGCCGGACTGGTAGGTCACCTCGCGCGTGACCTCGGCAAGGCCGGCGAAGTCGTTCGCCGTGATCGTGCCGCCCTTGCCAACCGTGCCGGTAAGGGTGAAGGAATCGCTCGGGCCGCCCGGATGGGGGGCCGCGCTGCGGGCCGCCGAGACCACCTGAAGGTTGGACAGGTTCGAGACGAAACGTCCGCGACGCGCGTCGTCGGGCGAGACCATCCGCGCAAAGCCGTTGAACGTGAGCGGCTCGTTATTGATGTCGTAGGCGACGATATGGGGCTCGCCTGCCCCGCCGAAGTTCGGGTGGATCTCGCCGAGCGAGAAGGTCGCCTGATAGCCGTCCGAGGCGGTGGCGATCACGAGCTTGTTCAGGACATCGTTGTGATAGTTGGGGTTGAGCGCGATGCCAGCGCCATTGAGCACGCCCCAGAACGAGGCCCCGGTGTAGACGTCCGATCCCACACCACGGTCCTGCGCCGGGAAGCTCTGGAGGCGTTCCCGATCGTAAACGCCCGGGTTGAGCACATCACCGGTCAGGGTGAACGAGGTCGTGACAGCGAGCGCCATGCCCGCATAGAGCGCCGCACCAGCGACTGCCGTGACCGTGGCGCGGGCCAATACGCGAAGTTCTGTTCTCAAGGTGTGTCCCCTCCCTCCAACGGCCGACGCGATATCGGCGCCGCCGTATCGTTTCATTCGATCAGGATCACCGCCGGCCTCGCGGCAGCGGTCCTGGCAAGCGTTAACCACTATACGGACGCAATCGATATGTGCAACGGGACATGTCGGATGCCCCACCGAACCATCGACCCAAGGGGACCCGGGACGGATATTGTGCGGTACAGGCACCGCGCTTGATCTGAATCAAGGTTTCATGCGGGCCGGGGGTCCAGTACCCTCGGCAGTATTGGTACCAAGGCACTCCGGACCGCAAAAAGCGATTCGGGGCATCAAGGAATGGGGACGACATGGCGTCTGGAGTGAAGATCGCGGCCCTCGGGCTGCTTACGCTCTTCTTCGCAATGGCGGCAAACTTCGGTCATGATCTCGTCTATCAGGTGCATGCGCTCCTGCTGATGTTCGTGGCCGGTGCCAGCTTCATATGGATGATCCGGACGGCACCGATGGGCCTGGTTCCCGCGACGCCAGCCGCCCCCGCGACGGGGTATTTCGACGAGGTGGTCCGCTACGGCGTGATCGCCACCGCATTCTGGGGCGTCGTCGGTTTCCTCGTGGGCACCTACATCGCCTTCCAGCTCGCCTTCCCGGTGCTGAACCTCGACCTGCCCTGGACGAGCTTCGGGCGGTTGCGGCCCCTGCACACCTCGTGGCGATCAGGGCGTTGCCGCCGAAGGCGAAGATCACCGC
>CAZESN010000014.1:0-342 GCA_964514775.1 uncultured Rhodovulum sp. | reverse complement strand
TTGCGGCCCCTGCACACCTCGGCGGTGATCTTCGCCTTCGGCGGCAACGCCCTGATCGCCACGAGCTTCTACATCGTGCAAAGGACTTGCGCCGTGCGGCTCTGGGGCGGCAACCTCGCCTGGTTCGTGTTCTGGGGCTATCAGCTCTTCATCGTGCTGGCGGCAACCGGCTATGTGCTCGGCGGCACCCAGTCGAAGGAATACGCCGAGCCCGAGTGGTACGTCGACCTGTGGCTGACGATCGTCTGGGTCTCCTATCTTGCGATCTACCTCGGCACGATCGCGCGCAGGAAAGAGCCGCATATCTATGTGGCCAACTGGTTCTTCCTGAGCTTCATCGTG
>CAZESN010000013.1:12913-27916 GCA_964514775.1 uncultured Rhodovulum sp. | reverse complement strand
ACGCCGCCGCCTATGCCGTCGTCAGCTACCAGACCGCATGGCTCAAGGCGAACCACCCGGTCGAGTTCATGGCCGCGGTGATGAACTGCGACATCCATCTCACCGACAAGCTCGGCGCCTACAAGCAGGAGGTCGACCGGCTCGGGATCGAGGTCCTGCCGCCTTGCGTCAATCGCTCCGAGGCGACGTTCGCAGTCTCGGAGGGGCGGGTCGTCTACGCCCTCGGGGCGCTCAAGAACGTCGGTGTCGAGGCGATGCGGCTGATCACGACCGCCCGCGCCGAAAGCGGCCGGTTCAACGGGCTTTTCGACTTCGCTGGACGGGTGGACCTGCGGCGGGTGGGCAAGCGCGCGCTCGAGATGCTGGTGCGCGCCGGCGCGCTCGACACGCTCGATTCGAACCGGCGCAAGTGCTGGGAGAGCGTCGAGGTGCTGATGGCCTTCTCGGCAGCGGCACACGAGGATCGGGCCTCGGCCCAGGTCAGCCTCTTCGGAGAGGCGGCGGTCGAACTGCCGCAGCCGCGTCTGCCGCAGACCGAGGACTGGTCGCAGATGGAGCGGCTGACCCAGGAGCATCAGGCGATCGGCTTCTATCTCTCGGGTCATCCGCTGGATGCCTATGCCGGGGCGCTGCGGCGCGAGAAGGTGCTGACCCATGCCGAGCTCCAGCGCGCGGCCGCGGGGCAGAGCGCCATCGCCGCGCGCATCGCCGGAACGGTCTCGGCGGTGGATTTCCGCAAGAACGCGCGGGGCAACCGCTTCGCCTTCGTGCGCCTCTCCGATCAGACCGGCAGCTTCGAGGTGCGGGTCTTCTCCGAGGTGCTCGATGCCAGCCGCGATGATCTCGAGGTCGGCCGCAACCTGGTTCTGGCCATCGAGGCCAATGTCGACAGCGATGAGATGCGCCTCCAGGCCCGGGTGATCCATCCCATCGACCGAGCGCTCGCCGGGGCCGCGGCGGCCGGGCTGCGGGTGGTGGTGACCGAGGCCGGCGCCATGCCCTCGCTCAGGGCGCGGCTCGAGATGATCCGGCGCGACGTGAAGACCCCGCGCCTTGGCCCGGTCGAGGTGGTTCCGAGCGCGCCGGACCTGCCCGAGATGGTGATCCGGCTCGCCGAGCGCTATCCGATGACCCCGCAGGTGCAGGCGGCGCTGCGCGACGTCGCCGGGGTCGCCGAGGTCGTGGAGTTCTGACCCGCGCCGCGCCGGCTCACGCCGGGTCGGGCTGCGGGGATCACCGTCGTTCCCATTTCGCACCAAGGCTGGGAATTTCACACGCTCAGGCGTTCAAACTGCGGGCCGGGACGAAGCAATGCGTCGCCTGAACCTGCTTCCCAAGGCACCCTTTTCCGGCTGCGCAGGCGGTTAACGAAGGTTTCGTTGTGGTAAACGAAATAAGAATTTTCGTTTTAAATCAATGATATGGTTCTCGGTGCGCCTGTGTCACCGTGCCCGGGAATGCCCGGGGCAGGTCTTTCCCGACCGTCGTCAGAAGCGGTAGGTCATCCCCACCATCGGGCCGCTCATCTCGAGGCCGACGTCGACCCCGTCCATCCGCTTCTCGACGTCGAGATGGCGCCAGCCGCCCTGCACCGACCAGCGGTCGTTGAACCGGTAGCCGACGATGCCGAGCACCTGCCAGCTCGAGTCGCTGTCCCCCGCGACAGCCACATCGCCCATGGCGCTGGCGAACCAGGCGTCGGCAAAGTCGACCCGCACCCGCGCGCCGACAACCGCATCGGCCCAGGTCTCCTCCATGTCGTAGCGCGTCGCGGGGAGGAGGTTCGCGCTCAGGCCGAGCCCGACGCGGGACTCGTAATAGCGAAACCCACCGAGCAGGTCGAAGGCCACGGTCTCGGTCTCATGCGCGCGGAAGGCGCCGTAGCCGCTGACGGTCAGCATCCGCGTGTCCATCCGCGCCCGCGAGTAGAGCTGGCCGAGCGGGGTGCGCTGGCTCTCGGACAGGTCCGAGTAGATCACGTCCGTGAGCACGCCCCAGCGCCCGTTGCGCGCCTCGAAGGCACCCATCAGCGAGAAGTTGAGGGAGTTGAGCACGTCGGACATGCTCTTCTCGACCTCGACATTGCCCCGCGTGGTGTCGACCGAGGTCGTCATCGCCGGCACCCAGACATAGGGCGAGAGGATGAACTCCCAGCCCTGCGCCGCGCCCGGCGTGGCGGCGGAAAGGGCGATGAGGCTGGCGGCGAGCTTTTTCATGCCCGAAGTAATGCCTTGCTCCCCTTCACACCGTCAATGGGTTTGGCGCCGGCCCCTCATGTCGGACGGGCGGGACGGGCCATGCGCGCGGCGCGGGCTAGGGCAATGCCGCACACGAGGGCGGCGACGAAGACGAAGGCCGAGCCCTGGCCGAGGCCGAGCGCCGGGATCGCGCCGCCCGGGCAGAAGCCGCCGATCCCCCAGCCGATGCCAAAGAGCGCGGCACCGCCGAGAAGCCTCCGGTCGATGCCGCGAGCCGTGGGCAGGTGGAAGGTGGTGTCGAGCACGGGCGCGGGCCGCCGCAGCACGATCCTGTAGCCGATCGCCGTCACCGCCAGCGCGCCACCCATGACGAAGGCGAGCGACGGATCCCAGCTGCCGGCGATATCAAAGAAGTTCAGGACCTTCGACGGGTTGATCATGCCCGAGAGGGCGATCCCCGTTCCGAAGATCAGGCCGACGACGAGGGACGAGAGGATGCGGGCCATCACGGGGCTCCGAGGATGTGGCGGATCACGAAGACGGTGGCCGCCGTGCTTGCCATGAAGGTCAGGGTCGCGGCGATCGAACGGCGCGAGAGCCGGGCGATCCCGCAGACGCCGTGGCCCGAGGTGCAGCCCGATCCGAGCCAGGCGCCCGCCCCGACGAGAAGGCCGCTCACGATCAGCCAGGGCGCGGGGACGACGCTGCGGAAGGGCACCGCCGCCGGTCCCGCCAGGGCAACGACAAGCGCGGGTGCGGTCACGGCCCCCGCGACGAAGGCCGCACGCCAGCCCCAGTCGGCGGCGACCGGCGGGACGAGCCCACCGACAATGCCGGTCACGCCGGCGATGCGGCCCGAGAGCCCCATGAGCAGCACCGCCGCGAGCCCGATCAGCGCGCCGCCCCCGAGCGACTGCCAGGGCGTGAACTCGGTCATCTGTCGGCGTCCCGCGCGGTCGAGAGGTTGATCACCCGGTAGATCGGGCAACGGCGCACGGCAGCGGTCGCCATGAGCACGAGCCCCGCGATCACCGAGACCCAGACCCAGAACGGACTGGCGAAGAGGCTCCAGCCGGTGACGAAGGGGGCGAGGATGAGCGCAAGGCCTATGACGATCCGTGCGATCCGGTCGGCGGTTCCGATGTTGATGGTCATGTCCGTCTCCAGTCCTGATGAATAATTCTATTTATATTCATGCATGTTTTTGGCGCGGTCGCCCGCGCCGCGCTGGCGTAGTCACTTGCAGAAGAGGGCGTGCAGGGTGGTGACGAGGGCTTCCGCCCTCGGGTCGGCAATGCGGTAGAAGACCTGCTTGCCCTCGCGACGGCCGGCGATCAGGCCTGCCCCGCGCAGCTCGGCGAGCTGCTGCGAGAGGCCGGGCTGGCGGATGCCGAGCGCGTCCTCGAGCGCGCGGACCGACAGTTCGCCGTCGACGAGCGCGCAGGTGACGAGCAGGCGGTCGGGGTTGGCGAGCTTCTTGAGGAAGGCCGAGGCCTCCCCCACCTTTTCCTTGATCGTGCGTGTCTCGGGCGACAGCGTATCCGTCTGCATCCTTACCCCCAGGCCGCGTCGAGAAGGTCGAGCGGGATCTTGAGATAGCGCCGCCCGTTGGCCTCGGGCTCGGGCAGGCGGCCGGCATTGGTGTTGACCTGCAGCGCGTGCAGGATGAGCTTCGGCATCGGCAGCGTCCGGTCGCGTGCCTCGCGGGCGGCGACGAACTCGGCCTCTGTCAGGTACCTCGACATGTGGGTGTTGCGCGCCTTCTGCTCGGCGACGGTCGATTCCCAGCGCGGCTCGCGTCCGCCGGGCTGGTAGTCGTGACCGGTGAAGACCCGGGTCTCGCCGGGCAGGGCGAGGATGTCCTGGATCGACTTCCAGAGCACCCTGGCCGATCCGCCCGGGAAGTCGGCGCGGGCCGTGCCGCTGTCGGGCATGAAGAGCGTGTCATGGACGAAGGCGGCATCGCCGATCACATAGGTGATCGAGGCGAGGGTGTGGCCCGGCGAGAACATCACCCGCGCAGGCAGGGTGCCGACCGCGAAGGTGTCGCCTTCGGCAAAGAGCCGGTCCCACTGCGAGCCGTCGGCCGGGAAGTCCGGCCAGTTGTAGAAGCCCTTCCAGAGCTTCTGCACCTCGGTCACCTTCTCGCCGATGGCGGTGGGCGCGCCGGTCTGCTGCTTGAGGTAGGCGGCAGCGGTGAAATGGTCGGCATGCGGGTGGGTGTCGAGGATCCATTCGACCTCGTAGCCCCGCTCGGCGATGAACTTCAGGATCGCATCGGCATGCCGGGTGGCGGTGGAGCCGGACTTCTCGTCGTAGTCGAGAACCGGGTCGATGATGGCGCATTTCCCGGAAGCGGGGTCGGCCACGACATACTGGATCGAGAACGTCCGCGGATCGTAGAAGCCGGTGACTTCGGGTCTGGGGGGCATGGGTGGTCCTCTGGTCCTGTGCTGCCGGTCGAGTCGCCGTCCATGATCATCATGTATATGATATCGATATTTTGCAATAGATAAATTGAAATCAATTTCGCCGGGCTCGGGCGGATACGCCGCTCGCTTGCACTGCCCCAGCCCGGCCCCTAGAACGCGCCGGGCAGAGACACGCGGAGGGTTGCTCGTGAATATCCTGATCCTTGGCGGCGGTGGTCGCGAGCATGCGCTGGCCTGGGCGTTCGCGCAGAATCCCCGCTGCGACCGGATCTGGTGCGCGCCGGGCAATGCCGGGATCGCCGAGGTGGCCGATTGCGTGGCGCTCGACATCCTCGACGGCGACCGCGTGCTCGCGTTTGCGCGCGAGAACAGGGTGGACTTCGTCGTCATCGGTCCCGAGGCGCCGCTGGTCGAGGGCGTGGCGGATGTGCTGCGTGCGGGGGGCATGCTGACCTTCGGGCCGGGGCGTGCGGCGGCGCGGCTCGAGGGCTCGAAAGCCTTCACCAAGGAGATCTGTGCGGCCTGCGGGGCGCCGACGGCGGCGAGCCAGACCTTCACCGATCCCGAAGCGGCGCGCGCCTATGTCGCCGACCAGGGCGCGCCGATCGTGATCAAGGCGGACGGGCTCGCGGCCGGCAAGGGCGTGACCGTGGCGCAGACCGAAGGCGAGGCCCAGGACGCGCTCGACGCCATCTTTGCCGAAGGGCCGGGGGCGCGGGTGGTGATCGAGGAGTTCATGGCCGGCGAGGAGGCGAGCCTTTTCGTCCTGGCGCATGGCGAGGAGATCCTCGTGCTCGGCACCGCGCAGGACCACAAGCGCGCCTTCGACGGGGACGAGGGGCCGAACACCGGCGGCATGGGCGCCTACAGCCCCGCGCCGGTGATGACGCCGGAGATGACCGAGCTCGCGCTCGCGCGGATCGTGCGGCCGACGCTGCGCGAAATGGCCCGGCGGGGGACGCCGTTCGAGGGGGTGCTCTACGCAGGGCTCATGATCGAGGCGGGGGCCCCGCGGCTCGTCGAATACAACGTCCGGTTCGGCGATCCGGAGGTGCAGGCGATCGCGATGCGCCTCGGCGCGCAGCTTTTCGACGCGGTGTTTGCCTGCGCCGCGGGGCAGCTCGGCGCGACGCGGGTGAACTGGGCGGACGATCATGCGGTGACGGTGGTCGTCGCGGCGCGCGGCTATCCGGGCGATTACGCACGAGGCGAGGGGATCGGCCTGCCGGAGATTGACGATCCGCGGGTGCGCATCTTCCATGCCGGTACCAGGCTCGCGGAGGGGCAGGTCGTCTCGAACGGCGGGCGTGTGCTCAACGTCACGGCGCGGGGCGAGAGCCTGCGCGAGGCGCGGGATCTCGCTTACGGGGCGGCGGACGCGGTCGACTGGCCGGGCGGGTTCTTCAGGCGTGATATCGGCTGGCGGGCGCTGGCACGGGACTGACCGGTTGCGGGGCGCGCGTGTGCCGTTTTCTATCCGATTGATAGGAAAAGACTAAGTACCCGGCGTTAGCCGCAGGGAAGCCTTTGCCTTCGGGGCGGGCGCCCTTGGGTGATGGCGCGTGTCGCCGCCTCGCTCAGGTTGACAGCCGGCCTCGACGCGTGGGACAGATCGGGGAATGGCCATCCGCAGGGCTCCCGGGTTCCGGGGCGGAGTTACCATAGTGCCGGGTCCGCTCGCCATTCGGGCGCTGCGATGACGCAGGACATCTATCTCGACCACAATGCCACGACGCCGGTCGCGACCGAGGTCCTCGACGCAATGCTGCCGTGGCTCGGCCCGGAGTTCGGCAATCCGTCGTCGGAGAGCCCGCCCGGGCGGCGGGCACGAGCGGCGATAGAGGCCGCACGCGCCGAAGTGGCCGCGCTGATCGGGGCAGAGGCGGACGAGGTCTGCTTCACCGGTGGCGGCACGGAGGCCAGCAACATCGCGATCCGGGGTGTGCCATTGCGCGCGGGTGCCGTGATCGTCACCAGCGCGATCGAACATCCGGCGACGGAGGCCTGTTGCAGGCTGCTGGAGGCCGGAGATCGGCGGGTGCGACGCGTGACGCCCCGTGGTGACGGCGCGATCAGGGTCGAGGACGCCGCAGCGGCGATCGATCGCGAGGTCGGGCTCGTCACCCTCATCCATGCCCAGAACGAGACCGGGACGATCCAGCCCGTCGCCGCCGTGGCGGCGCTGGCCCGCAACGCGGGGGCGGTGATGCATGCGGATGCGGCGCAGTCCCTTGGCAAGGTGCCGGTGGACGTCCGGGCGCTCGGCGTCGACCTCCTGTCGGTCGCGGGCCACAAGCTCTATGCGCCGAAGGGCGTCGGCGCGCTCTATGTCCGTCGGGGCATCGGGATCGGCCCCGTGCTCGTGGGGGCGGGGCAGGAGCGGGGACTGCGGCCGGGGACGGAGAACGTGCCCTATATCGTCGGGCTCGGCGCGGCCTGCCGCATCGCGCGCGAGGGCCTCACGGACAGCGCGCGGCGGATGGCCGAGCTGTCGGCACGGCTGCTCGCGCGGCTGCGCGCGGAGGTGCCGGGGCTGGTGCTCGTCGGTGAGACGGCGGAACGGTTGCCCAATACGCTCAACGTGCTGTTTCCGGGGGTCTCCGGCCGGGAGCTGCTTGGTGCCTGCGGACGGGTGATGGCCTCGAACGGGTCCGCCTGCCACGCCGGCAGCGAGGCGCCCTCGGCGGTGCTGCTCGCGCTCGGGATCGCCCCCTCGGCCGCGCTCGGCGCAGTGCGCCTGTCGCTCGGGCGCGGAACCACTGAAGACGACGTGGACGCCGCCGCCGCGGATCTCGCCGCGGCCTGGGAGCGGCTGAAGAACAACGCCAGCGAGGAAATGCCCGCATGACCAGCCTGACCGCCACCCCGCCCGCACAGGAGATCCGCCTCAGCATGCTCAGCCACGGCGGCGGCTGCGGCTGCAAGCTCGCGCCCGCGGTGCTCGAGCAGCTTCTGGCCAGCCAGCCCCGAACGGCTCCGTTCGCGCAGCTCCTGGTCGGCAATGACGCCGCCGACGACGCCGCCGTCTGGCAGATAGACGAGACTACCTGCGTGATCGCCACCACCGACTTCTTCATGCCGATGGTCGATGACCCCCGCGATTTCGGGCGGATCGCCGCGGCGAACGCCATTTCGGACGTCTATGCGATGGGCGGGCGGCCGATCATGGCGCTCGCCGTGCTGGGCATGCCCATCGACAAGCTCCCCGTGGAGACGGTGCGCGCGATACTCGAAGGGGGCGCGTCGATCTGCGCCGAGGCGGGGATCCCGGTGGCCGGCGGGCATTCGATCGACTCGCCCGAGCCGATCTACGGGCTGGCGGTGATCGGCCTCTGTCACCCGGATGCGGTGCGGCGCAACGGCGGGGCTCGGCCGGGGGACGTGCTAATCCTGACGAAAGGGATCGGGGTCGGGATCTATTCGGCGGCCTTCAAGAAGCAGGCGCTGTCGCCGGAAGGCTATGACGAGTTCATCGGCTCGACCACGTTGCTCAACCGGGTGGGGGCGGATCTCGGGGCGCTCGGCCATGTCCACGCGATCACCGACGTGACCGGATTCGGGCTCCTGGGCCATGCATTGGAGATGGCGCGCGGGGCAGGGGCGACGCTGGTGATCCGCGACGCGGACGTGCCGGTGCTGCGCGAGGCGGAGGCGCTGGCGCAGGCGGGTCATGTCACCGGCGCCTCGGGACGGAACTGGGCGAGCTACGGCGCCGGGGTGCGCCTGCCGGAGGACATGCCCGGCTGGCGGCGGTCGCTGCTCGTCGACCCCCAGACATCCGGGGGGCTGCTCGTCGCCGTCGCGCCGGAGCGCGCAGCGGAGGTCCTGGAGCAGGTGCATGCGGCCGGGTATCCGCAGGCCCGGGCCATCGGGACGGTCGAGGCGGGCGAGCCGCTCGTGCGGGTCTCGGGCTGATCTTTGGTAGAAGTCGCGATGTATCGGCAGGTTGTCGATATGTTTAAGTTGTCACAACGAAGATGACTGTCAGAATAGTGAGTGATCTATGTAGCGCCAAAATGTTGCATATGTGTCTGCGGTGAGCTAGCCTTGGGGGAGTACGGCTTAAGAACCGAGCCAGCATTTCGCTAAGCTAGGGAGGATCGCATGAATATTGACCTCTCACGTCGCGCCTTCCTCAGAGGGGCGAGCGTGGGTGTGGCGGGCACAGCGCTCGGCGCCTTCGGGTTCGAGGGGGTCGAGACAGCATATGCGGCGGCGGTAAAGCCGTTCCGCCTGACCCGCACCACCGAAGCCCGGAGCACCTGCCCCTATTGTGCCGTGGGCTGTGGCATGATGATTTTCGGGGCCGAGAGCCGCTCCGAGCCGGGCAAACTCGAGGTCGTCCACATCGAGGGCGACAGCGACAACCCGGTGAATCGCGGCACGCTCTGCCCCAAGGGCGCGGCGGCGATCGACTACATCCGCTCGCCGATGCGGGTGAAGGCGCCGATGTACCGCAAGCCGGGCGGCGCCGAGTTCGAGGAAGTCACCTGGGACTTCGCCATGGAGCGCATCGTGCGCCTCATGAAGGACGACCGGGACGCGAATTTCATCGAGGCCAACAACGACGGCGTCACGGTGAACCGCTGGACCACGATGGGCTTTCTCTCGGGGAGTTCCTGCACCAACGAGACCGGCTGGGTGACCTGGAAGGTCGCACGCGGCCTTGGCATGCTGCAGATCGAAAACCAGGCAAGGATTTGACACGGACCGACGGTGTCCAGTTTGGGCCCAACATTCGGTCGCGGTGCGATGACAAACTCCTGGATGGACATCGGTAACACCGATCTCGTCCTGATCATGGGCGGCAATGCCGCCGAAGCCCATCCCTGCGGTTTCAAGTGGGTGACGGAAGCCAAGCACAACCGGGGCGCCAAGCTCCTGGTCGTGGATCCGCGCTTCACGCGCTCGGCGGCGGTGGCAGATCACTATGCGCCGATCCGTTCCGGAACCGACATCGCCTTCCTGTCGGGGGTCATCAAGTACCTGCTCGACAACGAGGCGATCCACCACGAATACGTGCGCAACTACACCAATGCGGCCTATGTCGTGCGCTCGGACTTCGGCTTCGAGGACGGGTTCTTCACCGGCTACGACGAGGAAACTCGCAGCTACGACAAGAGCACCTGGGAGTACGAGATCGGCGCGGACGGGTTCCCCGTGCGCGACATGACCCTGCGCCATCCTCGCAGCGTCTACCAGCTGATGAAGGCGCATTACGAGATGTTCACGCCCGAGCTGGTGTCGAGCGTCACGGGAACGCCGCAGGACAAGTTCCTGACGGTCTGCGAGAACATCGCCTCGACGGCCACCGGCGACCGGGCGATGACCATCATGTACGCGCTCGGCTGGACCCAGCATTCCAAGGGGGCCCAGAACATCCGGTCAGCGGCGATGATCCAGCTTCTGCTGGGTAACATCGGCGTGCCGGGCGGCGGCATCAACGCGCTGCGCGGGCATTCCAACGTGCAGGGCATCACCGACATCGGGACGCTGACCACGTCGCTGCCGGGGTATCTCGCGATGCCCACGGACGCGGAGCCGACGCTCGATTCGCATCTGTCCAAGCGGCACTTCACGCCGATGCAGGAGAACCAGACCAGCTACTGGCAGAACTATCCCAAGTTCTACGTCAGCTTCCTCAAGAGCATGTACGGGGATCGGGCCACGCCGGAGAACGAGTTCGGCTACAACTGGATCCCCAAGGTCAACACCCCCTATGACGCCGTGAAGATGTTCGACGTCATGCATCAGGGTGAGACCACTGGCCTGCTCTGCCAGGGCTTCAACCCGATGATGTCGATCCCGCATGCGAACAAGTCGATCGCGGCGCTGTCGAAGCTGAAGTTCCTGGTCAGCATGGATCCGATCGAGACGGATACCGCGCGATTCTGGGAAAACCACGGCGAATACAACGACGTGGATACTGCCAGCATCCAGACCGAGGTCTTCATGCTGCCCGTGACCTCCTTCATCGAGGAGGCAGGCACGATCACCAATTCCAGCCGCGTCGTGACGTGGAAATGGAGGGCTGCCGATCCGGTCGGGCAGTCGCGCACCGACGTCTCGATCCTCGCGGAGCTCTTCCTGCGCATGCGCAAGCTCTACGAGGAGGAGGGCGGCACCGCTCCGGAGCCGATCCTGGCGATCGACTGGAGCTATGAGGATCCGGCGGAGCCCTCGCCCGACGAGCTTGCCCGCGAGCTCAACGGCAAGGCGCTCGTGGACCTGACCAATGCCGAGGGCGCGGTCACCCGTGCCGCCGGCGAACAGCTCGCCAGCTTCGGCGAGATGCGTGCCGACGGCACCACCGACGGAGTGCAGTGGATCTACACCGGCTTCTACGGGCCCAACGGCAACTATGCCATGCGTCGGGAGAACGACGATCCGTCGGGATTCGGCGTCTATGGTAACTGGGGCTTCGCCTGGCCGGCGAACCGGCGCATTCTCTATAATCGCGCCTCCGCCGATCTCGACGGCAAGCCCTGGGCCGAGAACAAGGCCTATGTCTACTGGGATGGCACCCGCTGGACCGGGGCCGACGTGCCGGATTTCGTGGCGACCAACGCGCCCGAGAATGGCACCATGCCCTTCATCATGAATGCAGAAGGGGTCTCGCGGCTCTGGGCGCGGGGTATGATGGCCGAGGGTCCGTTGCCGGTGCATTACGAGCCGTTCGAATCGCCGGTTCAGAACCAGATCTACCCGCATATCCGGGGCAACCCGGCGGCGCGGGTGTTCCGGGGCGATTTCGAGGTCTTCGGCGACGCCGCCGACTTCCCGATCGTCGCGACCACCTACCGGCTGGTCGAGCATTTCCACTACTGGACGAAGGCCGTTCACATGAACGCGGTGGTCCAGCCCGAGTTCTTCGTGGAGATGTCCGAGCAGCTCGCTGCCGAAAAGGGGATCACCCCCGGCCAGGAGGTGCGGATCTCTTCGCATCGCGGCTCGGTCAAGGGCCGGGCGATGGTCACCAAACGCATGGTGCCCTTCGTCATCAACGGCAAGACCGTTCATCAGGTCGGGCTGCCGCTGAACTTCGGCTTCATCGGCCTGACCAAGAAGGCCGGGCCGGTCAACTCGCTGACGCCGCCCGTGGCGGACGCGAATTCGCAGACGCCGGAGTTCAAGGCGTTCCTTGTCGATATCGAGCCCATCGCCGGGCCGGTGGCATAGGGAGGAAGTCGCATGTTTCCACCGATTCCGAACCCGACCACCGAACCCGTCGCCCAGAGCTTCGGCGCCGGTGACCTGATGCGGCGCTCGGCCACGCGGATGGATCCGCCGGCCGAGCGGATGACCGAGGTGGCCAAGCTCATCGACGTCTCCAAATGCATCGGCTGCAAGGCGTGCCAGACGGCCTGCCTTGCCTGGAACGACCTGACCGAGGAGATCGGCTACAATCACGGGGTCATGGAGAACCCGCTGGACCTGACGCCGAACTCCTGGACGCTGATGCGCTACCACGAGTGGGAGAACCCCGAGTCCGGCAACCTCGAGTGGCTGATCCGCAAGGACGGCTGCATGCACTGCGAGGACCCGGGCTGCCTCAAGGCCTGCCCGGCGCCGGGGGCCATCGTGCAGTACACCAACGGGATCGTCGATTTCGTCAAGGACAACTGCATCGGCTGCGGCTACTGCGTGAAGGGCTGCCCCTTCAACATTCCC
Organism: uncultured Rhodovulum sp.; assembly: GCA_964514775.1. Classification (GTDB taxonomy): domain Bacteria; phylum Pseudomonadota; class Alphaproteobacteria; order Rhodobacterales; family Rhodobacteraceae; genus Amaricoccus. The sequence goes on along the minus strand of CAZESN010000013.1, from coordinate 15,615 downwards.
CGCATCAGCCGCGCCGACAACAAGGCCTACAAGTGCTCGCTCTGCGTCGACCGCGTGGCGGTAGGCCAGGGGCCGGCCTGCGCCAAGGCCTGCCCCACCCAGGCGATCGTCTTCGGCACCAAGGCCGAGATGACCGAATGGGCCGGGGGCCGGATCGAGGACCTGAAGTCGCGCGGCTACGCCAACGCCGGGCTCTACGACCCGCCCGGCGTCGGGGGCACGCATGTCATGTACGTGCTCCAGCATGCCGACCGGCCCTCGCTCTACTCGGGCCTGCCGGACAACCCCCGCATCAGCCCGGTGGTCGAGCTCTGGAAGGGCATGACCAAATACGCCGGCCTGACCGCGATCGGCGCCTTCGCGGCCTTCGGGTTCCTGCACCACATGGTCTCGGGCGCGAACCGGGTCTCCGAGGAGGACGAGGAAGCGGCGAAGAATCTCGCCGAGAAGGAGGGCGCATGACGGCAGAACCCGACGTCCGCCCGGATGTGCGCGTGGGGGCGCCGGCCGTCCACCGCGGCGATCCGGTCACGGTGGAGCGCTACACCACCGGCGCGCGGATCAACCACTGGATCACGGCGGCGAGCCTGATCCTGCTGGCCATATCCGGCATGGCGCTCTTCCACCCGAGCCTCTTCTGGCTGACCGGCCTCTTCGGCGGCGGGCCGATGACGCGCATCATCCACCCCTGGATCGGGGTGGTGCTGCTGATCAGCTTCACCGGCATGTTCCTGCGCTTCTGGCGGCTCAACCTCTGGGAGCGCACGGACAATGTCTGGCTGAGCCGGATCCGCGACGTGCTGGCGGGCCACGAGGAGAACCTCCCCGAGGTCGGCAAGTACAACGCCGGCCAGAAGATGGTGTTCTGGTCGATGTCGGCGCTGATCATCGTGCTCTTCACCAGCGGCATCGTGATCTGGCAGCAGTACTTCGGCGCCTATTTCACCGTCGAGCAGAAGCGCCTCGGCGTGCTCGTGCATGCCATGGCCGCGATCGGGGCGATCTGCGTCTGGATCGTGCATGTCTACGCCGCGATCTGGGTGCGGGGCACGATCAGCGCCATGACCCGCGGCCGGGTGACCGGCGGCTGGGCGTGGCGGCACCACCGCCGCTGGCTGCGGGACCTCGTGTCCGGCAAGCCGGAGGAGAAGTAGCACCGGGCGGCGCGCGCCCGGGTCCGGGCCGGCATCTCCGGCCCGGACGAGTGATGTGGCAGACCGGTGTCCACGTGACCCGTGCGGTTCGTGAGGGCTGATATGACGACTGCTGGCTCCCCCAGACCCGATCCATCCGCCATCGGCGTGATCCCGAAGCCGCCCCTCGTGCGGCTGCCCAATCCGCTGCGGCTGTTCGAGGCCCGCGCGGCGCGGCTGCGCCGGCTGGCCGAAGGGCACGACCTCGGGCCCTACCTGCGGTTTCTCGGCGATCTCGCCGAGCTCCAGGGGCGGGTGCAGGAGGACCTTTCCCCCGTCGATCCTCCCGCGGCCGAGGAGGTCGCGCGGTCGGTGCGCCACGCCATGCCACCCCTTGACCGCAGCGGCTTCGTGCCCGGGGCCGAGATCCATGCGCTCATCGACCGGATGATCGCGGCGGCCGGGGCGATCGACATGCCCCCGGCCGCGCGCGTGGCACTCGGCCGGCTCGCCGCGGCGGACGCGGAGGCGCGCACCGAGGTCATCCGCAACGTGCTGATGGACGCGGTCCCCTTCGAGGCCATCGCCGAGCATGCGCTTGTCGCCGCCGCCCTCCAGGTCCATTTTGCCCGGCTTGCCGCCGGCCTCGACGCTGGGGCGCTGCAGCCGGTCGCGGACGGGGTCTGCCCCTGCTGCGGCGGGGCGCCGACGGCGAGCCTCGTGGTCGTTTGGCACGGCGCCGAGGGGGCGCGCTACTGCGCCTGCTCGCTCTGCGGCACGCTCTGGAACTACGTCCGCTCCAAATGCACGCTCTGCGGCTCTACCAGGGAGATCTCGTTTCGCGAGATCGACGGGGGCGGCGGCACGGTCAAGGCCGAGGTCTGCGGCGACTGCCAAGGCTATGTGAAGGTCCTCTACCAGGCGAAGGCACCCGACCTCGACCCGGTCGCCGACGACGTCGCGAGCCTCGGGCTCGACATGCTCCTGCGCGAACAGGGGTTGCGTCGCGGCGCGGTCAACCCGTTCCTGATCGGCTACTGAGGCCATGGACGAGCGCGCGTCCCGCCCCCCGTCCGTCGACCGCGTGCTGCGGGCACCCGCGGGCGTCGAGGCCATCGCGCGCCACGGCCGCCCGCTGACGGTGGAGGCGGTGCGCGCCGGTCTGGCCGAGGCCCGGGCCGCCGGTACGGCACCGGATGCGGCGCGCGTCGCGGCCGAGGCGCTGGCGCGGCTCGAGGCGGGCGCCCGCCCGAAGGTGCGTCCGGTCTTCAACCTGACCGGGACGGTGCTGCACACCAATCTGGGCCGGGCCCTGCTGGCCGAGGAGGCGATCGAGGCGGCGCTTACCGCCATGCGCAACGCGCTGGCGCTCGAATTCGACCTCGGCGGCGGCAAGCGGGGAGAGCGCGACGCGATCCTGCGCGACCTGCTGGTCGAGCTGACCGGCGCCGAGGATGCGACGGTCGTCAACAACAACGCGGCGGCCGTGCTGCTGACCCTCAACACGCTGGCGGCGGGGCGCGACGCCATCGTCTCGCGCGGCGCCGCCGATCTCGATCAGCTCGCTGC
>CAZESN010000013.1:0-12903 GCA_964514775.1 uncultured Rhodovulum sp. | reverse complement strand
GAGCGTCGTCAACAACAACGCCGCCGCCGTGCTGGTCGCGCTCAACACGCTTGCCGCGGGGCGCGCGGCGATCGTGTCGCGCGGCGAGCTGATCGAGATCGGCGGCGCCTTCCGCATGCCCGACATCATGGCGCGCGCCGGCACCCGGCTGGTCGAGGTGGGCACCACCAACCGTACCCATCCCCGGGACTACACGGGTGCGCTCGGGGCAGAGACCGGCCTGATCCTCAAGGTCCATACCTCGAACTACCGGATCGCGGGCTTCACCACGGAGGTGCCGGCGCCGGAGCTCGCGCGCATCGCCAGCGATCAGGGCGTGCCGCTCGTCAACGACCTCGGCTCCGGCACCCTGGTCGATCTCTCGACCTACGGTCTCTCTCGCGAGCCGACGGTGGCCGAGGCGGTGGCCGAGGGCGCCGATATCGTCACCTTCTCCGGCGACAAGCTGCTCGGTGGGCCCCAGGCGGGCTTCATCGTCGGGCGCCGCGACCTGATCGCGGCGATCAACCGCAACCCGATGAAGCGGGCGATGCGAATCGACAAGCTGCGCCTCGCCGCGCTCGAGGCGACGCTCAGGCTCTACCGCGATCCGGACCGGCTGGCCGCGCGGCTGCCGACGCTGCGCCACCTGGCGCGACCCAGGGCCGAGATCGCGGCGCTGGCCGAGGTGCTGCGCCCTCCCGTGGCCGCGGCGGTCGGCGCGGGCTTCACTGTCGAGGTGGCGGATTGCGCCAGCCAGATCGGCTCGGGCGCGCTCCCGGTCGAGACCATTCCCAGCGCCGGCCTCGCCATCCGGCCGGCGGATCCGAAGGCGAGCGGGCAACTCGTCCTCGATCTCTCGGCGCGGCTGCGCGGCCTCGATATGCCCGTGATCGGCCATATCGCCGAGGGCGCGCTCGTCCTCGACCTGCGCTGCCTCGAGGATGTGGCGGGCTTCCGGGCCAATCTCGCCGGGCTTTCGCCATGAACCCGCGCGCGCACTTCCGGCCCGGGGATGAACCCGGAGACGACCCCGGGGACGACATGGACCTCGCGGATGCCGCCGCCCGCCACGGTGACTGGGATGCGGCGCTCGCGATCTGGGGACCGCTTGCCCATGCCGGCAATGCGCAGGCCCAGAACAATGTCGGGGCCTGTTTCGCCGGCGGGCTCGGCGTCGCGCGCGATGCGGGTCTGGCGGTGAAATGGCTGACGCTGGCCGCCCATGCCGGGGATCCGGCCGCATGCCGCAATCTCGGGCATGCCTATTTCCGCGGCGAGGGCGTCGCCGAAGACCCGCTCCATGCCGCCGAGCTCTACCGGCAGGCCGCCGGGGGCGGCGATGCGGATGCGCAGGAGATGCTGAGCTGGATGCTGCTCGAGGGCGAGATCGTTCCGCCCGATCCGGCCGAAGCCATGCGGTTCGCGCGCGCAGCGGCGGACCAGGGCAACGCCGGCGCCATGGCCCGGCTCGGCATGATCCATCACAACGCCCTCGGCGTTCCCCGCGACCCGGCCGAGGCCGCGCGCTGGTGGCGCGAGGCGGCCCAGCGCGGGCAGGCCGATGCCCAGGCGATGCTCGGTGCGGCGCTGCACATGGGGGCAGGGGTCGCGCGCGATCCCTTCATGGCCCTCGTGTGGCTGCTGCGCGGCCGTGCGGGCGGCAGCAAGCTCGCCTATCCGTTCCTGCGCGCGGCCGAGGATGCGCTCACCCTCGACGAGGCCGGCCGGGCACGCCGCCTCGCCGACCAGCCGCTGGATCCCGTGCCATGATCGTCGGCACCGCGGGCCATATCGACCACGGCAAGACATCGCTCGTGCGGGCGCTGACGGGTGTCGATGCCGACCGGCTCAAGGAGGAAAAGGCCCGCGGCATCACCATCGACCTCGGCTTTGCCTATGCACCGATCGGCGAGGCGGTGGTCGGCTTCGTCGACGTGCCCGGCCACGAGCGGCTGGTCCACAACATGCTGGCCGGCGCGAGCGGCATCGACTTCGCGCTGATCGTCGTGGCCGCCGACGACGGGGTGATGCCCCAGACCCGCGAGCATCTGGCGATCATCGACCTGCTTGGCGTCCCCCGCGGCCTGATCGCCCTCACCAAGACCGACCTTGCCGACCCCGACCGGATCGCCGCGGCCGAGGCCGGGATCGCCAACGCCCTGATCGGCACCTCGCTCGAGGGGGCACCGGTCCTGCCGGTCTCGTCGGCGACGGGCGCGGGCATGGATACGCTGCGCGCGGCGCTCGAGCGTGCCGCCCGCGAGACCGTGGCAAAGCCCCTCGACGCCCCCTTCCGCCTCGCTGTCGACCGGGCCTTCACCCTCCAGGGCGCGGGGACGGTCGTCACCGGCACGGTGCTCTCGGGCACGGTCCGCCCGGGCGATCAGGTCGTCGCCTCGCCCGCCGGCATCACCGCCCGCATCCGCAGCCTGCACGCCCAGAACCGCAAGGCCGAGCGCGGCGGGCCGGGCGATCGCTGTGCGCTGAACCTCGCGGGCGAGGGCATCGCCCGGGATGCGCTCGCCCGGGGCGACATGATCTGTGACGGGCGCCTGCACGCGCCCTGCGACCGGATCGACGCGCGCCTCCGCGTGCTCGCCACCGAGCCGCGCCCGGTCACCCAGTGGATGCCGGTGCATCTCCACCATGCCACCGCCGAGGTGCCGGCCCGCGTCGTGCTGCTCGGCGACGGTCCGATCGCGCCGGGCGGCGAGGGCTATGTCCAGCTCGTGCTCGAGCGGCCGCTCGCGGCACTCGCCCACGACCGGTTCGTCATCCGCGACACCAGCGCCCAGCGCACGCTGGGCGGCGGGACGTTTCTCGACCTGCGCGCACCGATGCGCCGCCGGCGCACGCCCGAGCGGATCGCCCAGCTCGACGCGCATGCGCTGGCCGATCCCGAGGCGGCGCTGACCGCGCTCCTCGCCTCTCCCCCGCACCATGTCGCCGTGGAGGTCTTCGCCCGCGACCGGGGCCTCGGCGAGCAGGCCTTCGCCGCCATGGCCGCGCGCATGGGGCTGGTGCGCATCGACGCGCGCGGCGGCGCGATCGCCATGTCGGCCGCGACCGCCGCCGGGTTTGAAGCCGCGCTCCTCTCGACGCTCGAGGGGTTCCACGAGGCCAATCCCGACCTCGCCGGCATCGGGCTCGAGCGCCTGCGCCTACTGCTCGAGCCGCGGCTTCCGGCGCCCGCCTTCCTCGCCATGCTCCAGCGCGAGGCCCGCGCGGGCCGGATCGCGCTCGACGGGGCCTGGGTGCGGCGCGCGGGCCACGAGGTGCGGCTCTCGCCCGAGGACGAGATCCTCTGGGACGAGACCCGCCCGCTCCTCGGCGGCGCGCTGCGGTTCCGCCCGCCCCGGGTGCGCGACGTCGCCACCGCCCTCGACCTGCCGGAAACCGAGGTCCGGCGTCTCTGCAAGCTCCTCGCCCGCATGGGCCGGCTGCACGAGGTGGCGCAGGACCATTTCTTCCTGCGCGACGCGGTCGGCGAGATCGTCGAGATCGCGGCCGAGCTCGACGCGCGCGGGCTCTTCAGCGCGGCGGAGCTGCGCGACCGGCTCGACAACGGCCGCAAGGTCGCGATCCAGATCCTCGAGTTCCTTGACCGCCACGGCGTCACCATGCGACGCGGCGACCTTCGCCGGATCAATCCGCGCCGGCTGAACCTGTTCCCCCGCGACGCCGGCCATGACGCTGACTGCGCCGCGGACGATGGAGGAGAAGCGTCCCCGGTGGGGCGTCCGGACTTCAAATCCGGGAGGGGCCGTGAGACGGTCTCTGGTGGGTTCGACTCCCACTCTCTTCCGCCACTCCAACTGCGGAGCCACGCATGACCGTTGCGCCATTCGCCGCCTGGATCGAGACGCTCGCCGCCGAGGCCCGCGCCGCCAGCGCCGCCGAACTCGCCCACCAGAAGGAGGCCGCGCTGCGGGCGGCCAGCCTCAAGGACGCCCGTGCCTTCGCCTGGCGACGGGTGAACCTGATGCGGGGCGTGGCCGCCGGGGTGCGCGGCGCCGAGGAGCCCGACGCGGCAGTGGCGGCCGGGCGCGCGGTCATGCTGCGCGAGGTGAACTGGACCGGCGCCACCCAGGCCCAGCGCGATGCGGCCGACCGCTTCGCGCCGGTGGTCCTCGCGATCTGGGCCGCCACCCGGCCGGAGCCCGAGGGAGACCCCGAGGCGGTGGCCCGTGCCTTCGCCGATTTCGAGGCCTGGTACGCCGCGGAGCGCGGCGGGCCGTTCCTCGCCCTGATGGAGCGCGAGATCGTGGAGCTGCCGCTTGTCGAGGTCTGACGAGACCCGGCCGCTGACCTTCGACGCCTGGCTGGCCGATGAATTCGCGCGCGAGCGCGACGGGTTCACCGCGCTGGTCGTCCTCGTCGGGATCGGCGAGCTCAGCGTCACGCCGCTGCGCTCGACCTGGTTCCACGTGATCGGACCCGACACCGGCTGGCCGCAGGTGGCCGCGATGATGAACGGCTCCGGCGCGGCCTGGGACGGGGTGCTCTTCGCGGCGCGGACCGACGACGCCGGCGGCCCGCTGCCCGACCCGCGCGCCCGCGTCGAGCTGCGCGCCCTGAGTGACCGCGTCATCGCCGACCGCGGCGTGCTGAACGAAGAGCATTTCTTCGACCGCGAGGGCCGCCGGATCCGCGTGGACGAGGTCCCGGTCCAGTGACCCGGCCGCTCCGCCTGATCGACACCGGCCTCGGCCCCGCGCGCCGGAACATCGCCGTGACCGCGGCGCTGGCCGAGCTGCATCAGGCGGGCCGCATCCCCGACACCCTGCGTCTGCACCGCTATCCGCGCTCGGTGCTGCTCGGCCGCAGCCAGAGGCTCGAGCCCGCGATCACGGCGGCCTGCCGGGCGCAGGGGGCCGAACTCGCGCGCCGGGTCACCGGCGGCGGCGCGGTGGCGATGGGCGAGGGGGTGCTCGCCTGGGATCTGGTGCTGTCGCGCGAGGGCTTCGCCGACCTTGATGCGGCGGCCGCGCGGATCGGCGGGGCGGTGGTCTCGGCGCTCGGCGCGCTCGGGTTCGACGCCGGTTTCCGCGCGCCGGGTGACATCCTGCTCGGCGGCACCAAGGTCGCCGGCACCAGCGGCCTCTTCGACGGCCCGAGCCTCCTGCATCAGGGAAGCCTGCTCGTCTGCGCCGACACGGCCGGGATGGCGGCGCTGCTCGGGATGCCCGGCCTGCCGGTGACGGTTCTGGCGGACCATGGGCGTATCTCCATGGCCGGGGCTGCGGACGGGCTGGCCCGGTCCGTGGCGCGGGCGCTCGACCGGCCGCTGGAGGTCGCGGATCTCGGCGCTACCGAGACCGCGCTCGCCGACCGGTTGCTGGCCGAGGAGATCGGCCGCGACGACTTCGTCACCGGCATGGCCGAGGTCGTGGCGCGATGACCCGCCGGCTGCTGATCGTTCTGGTGAACACCGATCCGCGCAACCCCGAGGAACTCGGCGCACCCTTCTATCATGCCGCCGTCGCCGCCGCGATGGACTATGAGGTCGATGTGGTCTGCGCCGCCACCGCCGGCAAGCTGTTGATCCGCGGCGTCGCCGAGAAGCTGCACGTCAAGCCCGGCCATCCGATGACCGTGCTTGGCTGGATCCGCGAGGCGCATGAGCACGGCGCGCGCTTCTGGGCCTGCCCGGCCAACCTCGATCTCTTCGACGTGCGCGAGGAGGACCTGATCCCCGAGTGCTCCGGCCTGATGGGCGCCGCGACCATGCTTCGCGGCGTCATGCAGGACGAGTACCGCGTGCTGACGTACTGAGAGGCGGGGCAGGGGATGCAGACGGTTCGTGGCTGCGCGCTTCCCGGTGATCTTCACTACGATGTGCCGCGCCATGTCTGGTACGCGGCGGCGGGCGACGGGCTCGTGCGCGCCGGGATGACACCGGTCGGCGTGGCGCTGGCCCGCGAGGTGCTGGTCTTTACCCCGCGCCGGCCGGGGCGGCCGTTCGAGCGCGACCGCGCCATCGCCACGGTCGAGAGCGCCAAATGGGTGGGATCGGTGCGCGCCGGATTCGCGGGCGTGGTCGCGTCGGTCAACGAGCCGCTCACGCGCCGCGCCGCGCCGATCAACCGCGACTGCTATGGCGAGGGCTGGATGCTGCTGCTGCAACCGGCCGCTCCCGACTGGCGCGACGGGCTGGTGACCGGCACGGCCGCTGGCGCGGCCTATGAGGCCTGGATGGAAGCCAATGCCTTCGAGGGCTGCGGCGCGGCCGCCTCCCGGCAGATCCCTGGGTTCTGACGGCCCGGCCGGCAGGGGCGTCCGCAATGCCCGGCGCCAGACGGTTTAGATCACCTTAACGCCAGCGGCATAAGCCAGTAAAATCAACTAGATATCATTTTGTCCGGGTTCGGACAAGGCCCCGGGCGAGGGCGGGGCCGGTCTCAGAGCGGTGCGGCGCAGCCCCGGATCTCGATGGCCCGGCGCGGGCCGATCACGGTGAGGCGCAGGGCACTGCGGTCGATCGCCGGCCCGCCCGCCCCGCCGCCGCGCACCGGGGCGCGGGCCGAGACGACATGGCCCTGGGTCTGGCTCCGGGCCGCGCCGATGCGCAGTCCCTCCTGGCCCGGCTCGATCACCATGACCTTGCCCGGCGCGGGATCGCCGTCGAAGGTGACGTTCGCGACCAGCTCGGGCCCGTCCGCGCCGGCGGCCAGCCCGCAGGTGACGGCCCGGACCCCCGCCTCGGCCGCGGTCCGGGGCCGTTCGGCGCGGGCGGCCTCGATCGTCGCCCGCCCGCTCTCCGGCCGGCCGGGGGCGAGCCGCGCCTCGATGCGGGCCTCGGCCGGCATGCATATCTCGTCGCAAACCCCGAAGAACAGGTCGAGCACGACGTCGACGGGCGCGCCGGGCCGCTCGGGCGTCAGCACGACCGGAAGCACGAGCTCGCCCGCATAGCCGATCGCCTGGATGCCGTAGCTGTCAAATACGCTCGGCCGGGGCCATTCGGGACGGATGCCGGCGATATTCCCCGAGCCCGACCAGTCGAAGTCGGGCGGGATGCCCGCATCGCCCGGCACCCGCCAGTAGGTGTACCAGCCCGGCGCGAGCCGGATCCGGATCGCGGCGACATGGGTGCCGTCCTCGGCCTGCCAGCCCTCGATCAGCTCGACCTTGGCCGGCGGGGTCGCGGCCGCCGCAGGCAGCCGCAGCGGCTGGGCCGCCAGCACGCCGGGCATAAGCAGCGACAACAGGACCATGAACATGCGCATCGGTCGGAACATCCTGCCCGCTTAGGCTACCTTTGTGCCCGAAGGTAGGTCTGTCGTCGGCCTGTGGTGATAACAATACGGCGATCCGTGACTGGCGCGCCACAACGGCGGCACGCCTTGTCAACGGCCGGGTGCGGCTCCATTCTTGGGTGATGGAGACCGATGCACATTTCCTCGACGGCCAGATCCTGATCGCCATGCCCGGCATGGGCGATCCGCGTTTCCACCGGTCGGTGATCTTTCTCTGCGCCCATTCGGCCGAGGGAGCGATGGGCCTGATCGTCAACAAGCCCGCGCCGGACCTGCGGTTTCGCGACCTGCTCAAGCAGCTCGGCATCGAGAGCCGGACGGAGGTAGGCGAGATCCGCGTGCATTTCGGCGGGCCGGTCGAGCACGGCCGGGGGTTCGTGCTGCATTCGGCCGACTACCAGGTCGGCGGCGCCAGCCTGCGGGTGAGCGACCGGTTCGCGATGACGGCGACGCTCGACGTGCTCCAGGACATGGCACGCGGCACCGGGCCCGAGCGGGCCCTGATGGCGCTGGGGTATTCCGGCTGGGGGCCGGGCCAGCTCGAGGGCGAGATCCAGGCGAACGGCTGGCTGACGGCGCCGGCGGATCCCGACCTCGTCTTCGACCTTCAGGACGCGGGCAAGTGGGAGGCGGCGCTGCGTTCGATCAGCATCGATCCCATGCTGCTCTCACCCGGAGGCGGGCGGGCATGAGGCGCGGGGCCTGCACCCATCCTTGAACAACGGCGGATGTGAAGGACGCGCCCGAGGGCAGACCCCCGCCGACGATCCGGCGTGGAGCGCCTGTCACGCGTCCCGCGGAGCCGCCGCGCGGCGCAGCCGGTCGTTGATCGCAAGGCCGAGGCCGTGCTGCGGGACGGGCGCCACGGAAATGCCGCCAGCGCCGAGCTCGACCGCGAGCTCATCCGCCGCGCGCAGACAGGCAAACAGGTTGGCGGCTGCCTCACCGAGATCGCCGCCCGGTGAAAGGTTGAGGCGCGCATCCATGCCGGGGCCGAATCCGATCCGGATCTCGCCGGGCCGGGCATCGGCGGCATCGAGGCGAAGTGCCGCGCGCGGGGCATAATGCGACCGGAGCTGGCCGGGCGCGGTGATCTCGGTGCTGGCGGGCGTGGCGAGCGCACGCCCCGTTGCGGCCTCGATCGCCTCGGCGGGCAGGCCGCCCGGGCGGAGCAGCACGGGGGTGTCGCCGTCGAAGCCGACGATGGTCGACTCGAGCCCCACGGGGCAGGGGCCGCCGTCGAGAACCGCCGCGATGCGGCCGCGAAGGCCATCGAGGACATGGGCGGCCGTCGTCGGGCTGACCCGGCCCGAGCGGTTGGCCGAGGGCGCGGCGACCGGCCCGCCGAAACCCGCGATCAATTCGCGCGCAAGCGGATGGGCGGGCACCCGGACCGCGACGGTGGCAAGCCCGGCGGTGACGCGCGGGCTAAGCCCCGCGTCCGCGCGGTGCGGCAGGACGAGGGTGAGCGGGCCGGGCCAGAACTTTTCCGCGAGCGTCAGGGCGAGCGGCGTGAAGTCGGCGATGCGCGCGGCGGCCTCTGGATCGGCGAGATGGACGATGAGCGGGTTGAAGGAGGGCCGGCCCTTGGCCGCGAAGATCGCCGCCACGGCACGGTCGTTGCGCGCATCGGCGCCGAGCCCGTAGACGGTCTCGGTCGGAAAGGCGACCACCTCGCCCGACGCGAGCAGGGCCGCGGCCGCGCGCAGGCCGCGCGGGCCTGCCGACAGGGTGACGGTGTTGAGGTCGGTCATCTTTCCATCCCGGGCCCGAGGCCCGCTTGTCGCCCCGGCGCCGGGTCCATAAAGTGCCGCGGGCAGGCCGGACTTACCCGCTCGGCGCGCCGGCCGGAAGCCCCGTCGCGGGCCGGACCCGCGCCAGCCACAGGAGAGAGAGCATGACCTATCGCGCGCCGGTCGACGAGATGCGTTTCCTGCTCGACCAGGTGCTCGGCGCCGGGCGGCTGGCCGGAACCGAACGGTTCGCCGAGGCGACACCCGAGACGGTCGAGGCAATCCTCGGCGAGGCGGCGAAGCTTGCCGAGGAGGTGCTGGCACCGCTGCGCCGGGCCGGGGACCTCACGCCGGCGCGCCTCGAGAACGGGGTGGTGCGCACCTCGCCCGGCTTCGGGGATGCCTATCGCGCCATCGCGGAGGGCGGCTGGGTCGGGATTGCGGCCGATCCCGAATACGGGGGCATGGGCCTGCCGATGGTGCTGCTCTCCTGCCTCGGCGAGATGCTCGGCTCCGCGAACATGGCGCTCTCGCTCTGCCCGCTGCTGTCCCAGGGCCAGATCGAGGCGATCGAGGCGCATGCGAGCGACGAGATCAAGGCGCTCTACCTGCCGAAGCTGATCTCCGGCGAATGGACCGGCACGATGAACCTGACCGAGCCGCAGGCGGGCTCGGACGTCGGCGCGGTGCGCGCCAGGGCGGAGCCCAATGGCGAGGGCACCTACGCGGTCTCGGGGCAGAAGATCTTCATCTCCTGGGGCGACCACGACGTCGCCGAAAACGTCTGTCATCTCGTCCTCGCCCGGTTGCCGGACGGACCGGCGGGAACGCGCGGCCTCTCGCTCTTCCTGGTCCCGAAGTTCGTCCCCGATGCCGATGGCAATCCCGGGGCGCGCAACGGCGTGCAGGCGGTGTCGCTCGAGCACAAGCTCGGGCTGCACGGCAGCCCGACGGCGGTGATGGAATACGACCGGGCCACCGGCTGGCTGATCGGCGGCGAGAATCAGGGCATGGCCGGGATGTTCACGATGATGAACAACGCCCGTCTCGGCGTCGGTGTCGAAGGCGTGTCTCAGGCCGAAGGGGCGCTGCAGGCCGCCGTGGCCTTCGCCGCCGAGCGGCGGCAGGGGCGCACGGCCGACGGCAGCGGCGCGATCGCGGGCCATGCGGATGTGGCGCGGATGCTCGCCACCATGGCGGCGCTTACGGCCGGCGCGCGGGCGATCTGTCTCGACTGCGCGCTGTCGGCCGACATGGCCGAGGCGACGGGCGAGGGGGCCTGGGCAGCGCGCGGCGCGTTCCTGACGCCGATCGCCAAGGCCTTCGGGACGGATGTGGGCTGCGAGGTCTCGTCGCTCGCCATGCAGGTCTTCGGCGGCATGGGCTACATCGAGGAGGCGGGCGTCGCCCAGTTCTGGCGGGACGTGCGTGTGACCGCGATCTACGAGGGCACCAACGGCATCCAGGCGATGGATCTGGTCGGGCGCAAGCTCGCGGACGGCGGGGCCACGGCGCGCGCGGTGATCGACGAGATCGCGGCAACCGGAACGGGGGACGCACGGCTGGCACATGCGGCGGCGCGGCTGGGTGAGGCGACCGACTGGATGCTCGGCGCCGAGAGCGACGACCGGTTCGCGGGGGCGGTCCCCTTCCTGCGGGCCTTCGGGCTGGCGCTCGGCGGGCACTATCTCCTGCGCGCGGCCGCAGGTGGGGACACCGGGCGGGCGGCGCTTGCGGAATTCCACCTCGCGCGCCTCCTGCCCGAGGTCGACGCCCTCTGCACCGCCGCCTGCGGCGGTGCGGCCGGGGTGCGCGCGGTGCCGCTCGGCGCATGATATGGATGGAGTTAGGGCCTGACAGCGCCGGACGGGGACGCTAGAAAGGCCGCGACGGCGATCCGGCCCCCGGGGGCCGGTTCCGGGACGACACTTGGCAGCAGGGATTAGGGCAATGGCCGACCACCACGACTACAAGCACGGCGAGATGGACATCACCGATCAGAAGCGGACCTTCGACGGGTTCGTCCGGTTCTGGATCTACCTCTTCGGCACCTCGATCGGGATCCTGATCTTCCTCGCGATCTTCAACTCCTGAGCACGGCCCGGTCGATGGCGCCTCGCATCTGGAGAGGGCGCCTGCCCGGCGTGGTGCTCGCGCTGGCGGCGGCGATCATGCTGGCCGGCTGCGAGATCTACGAGCCGGCGAGCCCTGACGAGATCTCCCGCGCGCGCTACGAGAGCAGCGAGCCGCCCTCGGTCACGCTCATCTCGATGGTGAGCAGCCGCACCGGCCGGTCGGCGCATTCGGCATTGCTGATCAACGGCTCCGAGCAGGTGCTGTACGATCCGGCCGGGACCTTCACCCATCCCGACCTCCCGCGGCGTGGCGATATCCACTACGGGATCACCCCGCGGTTCCTCGACTACTATGAGCGCTATCATGCGCGTCATTCGCATTTCGTGCATTCGCAGACCGTGCTGGTGAGCCGCGAGACGGCGGACCAGATCCTCGCCAATGCGCAGGCGAAGGGGCCGACGCCGAAGATGCTCTGCAACACCGCCGTGGCGGCGGTGCTGAAGCCGGTGGAGCCCTTCGGGCATGTCCGGGGCAGCATCTTTCCCGAAGCCGCCCGTCAGGACTTCGCGCATATCCCCGGCGTCGTCGACAGCTACGTCCGCGAGGACGATGTCGGGAAGAACGCGGCCTGGTAGGCCGCGCTCCCGTCACGCCGCGGCGGTCTCGCGCGTCGGGTCGAACCGCAGGAGCCGCAGGGCGTTCAGCGTGACGAGCACGGTGGCGCCGGTATCCGCGAGGATCGCGATCCAGAGGCCGGTGAAGCCGAGGATCGAGGTCACGAGGAACACCGCCTTCAGCCCGAGCGCCAGCGTCACGTTCTGACGGATGTTGCCCATCGTCGCGCGGGCAAGGCGGATCGTGGCGGGCACATCCGTCACACGGTCGCGCAGGATCGCGGCATCGGCGGTCTCAAGCGCCACGTCGGTTCCCGACCCCATGGCGACGCCGACCGTGGCCTGCTTGAGGGCCGGGGCGTCGTTGATCCCGTCGCCGACCATCATCACGCCACCATCGCGGGCAAGCTCGGCGACGGCGCGGAGCTTGTCTTCGGGCATCATGCCGGCACGGTGATCCATGCCGAGGGCGCCGGCGATCGCCGCTGCTGTCCGGGGATTGTCGCCAGTGAGCATGGTGGCCGAGACCCCCATCCGGTCGAGCTGGCGGATGGCCTCGCGTGCATCCTCCCGCGGCTCGTCGCGCAGGGCGAGGAGGCCGAGCGTGCGTTGGCCGTGGCAGACGACGACCACGGTCTTGCCCTCGGTCTCGAGGGCGGTCGCGCGGTCCAGTCCGGCGGTATCCAGCAGGCCTTCGCTGCCGGCGAAGCTCGGCGAGATGACCGAAGCCGGTGTGTCCTCGACCAGGGCGACGGCACCGCGCCCGGCAAGCGCCCGCGCCTCGCGTGCGGGCAGGGCGGGGATGCCGTCCGCTTCGGCGCGCTCCACGATGGCGGTTGCGAGCGGATGGCTCGAGCCCGCCTCGACCGCAGCCGCGACGGCAAGGAGCCCGGCCGGGGTGTGGTCGCCGAAGGGGCGGATGTCGGTCACCTGCGGGCGGCCGCGGGTCAGCGTGCCGGTCTTGTCGAGGACGGCGTGGCGCACGCCGGCGGCGGCCTCGATCACGGCGCCGCCCTTCATCAGGAGCCCCCGCCGCGCGCCCGACGACAGCGCCGAGGCGATCGAGGCCGGCACCGAGATCACCAGCGCGCAGGGGCAGCCGATCAGGAGTAGCGCCAGCCCGCGGTAGATCCACGTCCCCCAATCCTGCCCGAAGAGCAGCGGCGGCACGACGACGACCAGCGCCGACAGCGCCACGATCGCCGGCATGTACCAGCGGCTGAACCGGTCGATGAAGCG
>CAZESN010000012.1:24389-28014 GCA_964514775.1 uncultured Rhodovulum sp. | reverse complement strand
TCCCAGTCGTCCTCGACGAAGCGGATGTCGTGGAGCGCGGTGTCGATGCCGATCGCGTCGAGCGAGCCGAGATAGAGCGCCTGCAGGTCGGGCGGCGAGGGTTTGATGATGACCTGGTACTGGTAGTAGTGCTGCCAGCGGTTGGGGCTGTCGCCATAGCGCCCGTCGGTCGGGCGGCGCGAGGGCTGCACGTAAGCCGCCGACCAGGGCTTCGGGCCGAGGGCGCGCAGGGTGGTGGCGGGGTGGAAGGTGCCGGCGCCGACCTCCATATCATAGGGCTGGAGGATAGCGCAGCCCTGCCCGGCCCAGTAGTCCTGAAGGCGCAGGATGATCTCCTGGAAGCTTCTCGGGGCCGCGGTCATGGCGCTCTCGGGCTGGGGGACGGGTCGCGCTTCCTTTAGGCAAGGGGCCGGGCGGGGTCAACGCAGGCCGCGCGGATCGAGGTGCTTCCGGGATCGGCGGATATCCGCTAGGCTCCGCGCGAGGGACCGGAGATCAATGACATGTCGCGACGCCTTTCCATGCTTCTCGCAGCCGTTCTCGGCATCGGCGCGTCTGGCGCGCAGGCCCAGGCCCTGCCCGACCCGGCGGCCCTGCTCGCCAGCGCCCAGCAGACGGGCGGGCTGATCCAGCAGTACCGCGACATCCTGCGCAACCCGGACGCGAACGTGCGGCTGGCGGCCTTCATCCAGCTCGCGCGCGTCGACGATCCCGTGGTGCGGCAGATGGCCTATGACGAGGGATTCGCCAGCTCCGACGCTCTGCTGCGCAACATGGCGCTGCGCTACAGCTTCTTCGACCGCTCGCATTTCATCATCACCTACGCCGATGGCGCGACCCAGGCCGAAACGTACCGCATTCCCGAATCCGACCTGACCACCGGCGAGTTCCGCTTCGCCAACGGATACCCCGGCCGGGTGCAGGGCTCGAAGGTGCAGCTCACCTACGGCGAATGCGTCTACGACTTCGCGCTCGACGACGAGGACCTGCTGGTCGGCGAGGAGACCTGCCGGGGCGAGCGCAAGCCGGTGACCATCGACCTGCGCGGGAACTGAACGCCGCATAGGGCCGCCGCCCGATCGGTCCCGGCAAGTGTGCCCGGCACGGGGCGGGCACGCGTGCCCGATTTTCAACGCCCTGATATAAAACGGCTATTCCG
Source organism: uncultured Rhodovulum sp. (assembly GCA_964514775.1). Classification (GTDB taxonomy): domain Bacteria; phylum Pseudomonadota; class Alphaproteobacteria; order Rhodobacterales; family Rhodobacteraceae; genus Amaricoccus. The sequence continues at coordinate 26,855 of CAZESN010000012.1, read as the reverse complement.
GACCGCTAACCATTAGGAAAGCTCCGTTAACGTGGCCGGGCACACCCGGCCGGACCCGGTCCGATCGGATCACTCGGCGGTGATCACCTCGATCCGGCCGAGCGCGATCTCGTTGCCGCCGCCCCAGGTGTCGTGGATCAGGAGCCTCAGCCGGCGCGCCTGCATGCCGCCGGCGAAGTCGATCGTGTCGCGGGCCTCGCCGGGGTTCAGCACCGCGCTCGCATAGCTGCTCCAGCTCCGGTCGCCCTCGGTCGCGCGGGTGCGCTGGATCTCGACGTTGCGCGGATGCGCCGCCGCCCCGCCCGGCGCTGGATGGAAGGCAAGGCCGCGGATATCGGCCATCGCGCCCTCGGGCATGGCGAGCACGATCTCGACGGGCCAGGCGACCGCCTCGCCGTGCCATGCGCCGGGACCGCCCGGGGGCGCGAGCAGCACCTCCGGCCCCGCGTCGGGCGCGAGCGGCCGGGCGTTGGTGTGCTCGATCCGGACCCCGCCGAGCGCGGGCTGGGCCGAGGCGGCTGGCGGCGGCGCGATGCCGCGCTCGACCTCCCAGGCGAGCAGATGCGTGGCATAGTCCCAGCGCAGCGCGAGCGACGTCCCCTCCGGCCCGCCGACCGACTGGACCATGCCGACCACCCGGTCGCCGACCATCACCGCTGAGCCGCTGTCCGAGGGCGCGATCGCCCAGTCGCCGACCTCGCGCAACACGATGTGGGTGGCGTCGATCACCACGACCTCGGCCTCGCGAAAGGCGGTGGTGCCGTCCTCGAAGACATGGCGCATCCGGAGCCGCCCGCCCGCGTCCTGGACCGCGGTGGCGATGTCGGCGGCCCGGGCAAAGGGCGCGCCGCAGGCCCCGGCGATCCCGCCGGTCGCGCCGATCAGCGCAAGGTCGTTGCCGAGATCGCGGATCGTCACCGCCTCGCCGGTGACGAGCGCCGGGTCGCGGCGCACGAGGCTCGCATAGTCGTCCCCCGCCGTCATGACGTGCTGGGGGGTGAGGCCGAAGCAGTTGCCGCCCATGCGAAAGAGCACCGCCTGCCCTTCCTCCGGACCGGCGCGGACATGGGCCTGGTCGGCCAGGGCGATCCCCCCGGTGAGAACCGCCAGGAGCGGCGCCGCCACCGCGATCTTGCGCAGAATCATGCCTCGTCCTTCGTCCTTGGGCGGGGAGTGTCGTCGGGAACCGGCCGGGCGCGCTCGGGCAGGAGCGCGAGCACGGCGCCGAGCAGCGTGCAGATCGTGGCGAGCGCCAGCGCCAGCGGGTCGCGGGTGAGCCGCGCGGCCCAGGTCGGCTGGAGGTGGAACTGCGCCCCGAGCCGGTCGATGCGCAGATGGTCGCCCCGGCCGGTCATCACCACGTCGACCCCCTCCTGATCGGGCGGCGCGAGGCGCAGGAAGCCCTGGACCCCCGCCTGGCAGGACCCGAAGAGCTCCTCTACCGGCCCCACCACGATCCGGAACCATGTCCGCCGCCACGTGGCGCATTGCATCGTCACCACGTCGCCCGCGGCCAGATCGACGCGCGCGATCTCGTAGCGGCCGGCACTGAGGCGTCCGTCGATGTTGCTCGCGGCGCTGCCCGCGAGCAGGATGCCGGCGGCACCCGGGTCGGGGATCTGGCCGAGGATCGCACCGGCCCGGAAGACGAGCGGCATATCGAGCTGAGCGTCCCGCGTGAGGCGCAGCGTGTCGTCGAAGGACTGCCAGAGCCCCGGATCCGCGCCGCTGAACGAGCTGAGCCGGGCGATCGGCTTGTCGCCGCCCGCGCGCGCGATCTCGATCACCAGGTCGCCCTCGCCGAGACGCCGGACCGTGACCCGGGCCTCGGGGCCGAAGTGCAGGAAGGGCTCGGCCGGCAGGGCCACGGGCACGCAATCCGTGCCGGGCCCCTCGGCGAAGAGATCATCGGCCGCGAAGGCGCAGAGCGCGAAGCCGTCGATCCGCCAGCCCTCGTCGGTGCCGCTCCCGAAGCCGGTCAGCTCGGCATGCTCGGTCCGTGCCTCGACGACGAAGCTGCGCTCGCGCGGCAGCAGGATGAACGCGAGCGCCACCAGCGCCAGCACGAAGGTCATGCGGGTGAGCAGATGCGTGAACAGGCCCGCCCGGACGCGCATCAGGGAAAGGAGACGTCCCGGCACCGGGTTCTCAATCGCTGATCAGGATGCTGAAATGCGCCGGAGGCGGGCGGCGGCCCATGTCGCGCCGGGTCACGGTGCCCGCGATCTCGGCGGCATCCTCCGGCAGGCCGTCGAGCGACAGCCGGCAGGTGAAGTCGTAGCCGGTCCGGCGCGGATCCTCGACCCGGGTGCAGCGCTGCTGGCTGCCGTCCCAGCCGGGCGCGGTGATGCGCACCCCCGCCTCGGAGGTCCGGGCGTTGACGAGGATCTCGATCTCGGCCGGGCGGTCGGGAATGCCGCCCGCCCCCCAGCCGGCGATGACGAAGGGGCTGGCGTCGCCCTCGCC
>CAZESN010000012.1:14428-24379 GCA_964514775.1 uncultured Rhodovulum sp. | reverse complement strand
GCGGCGGCGCGCACCGCCATCTCGCCGGCGGCGATCTGCGTGAGCTCGGCGGGGCGCTCGGACTTCGGCACCAGCCGGACCGGCCCGGGGATCTGGCGCGTGAGCGGGGGCGCGACCTGGAAGCGGCCGCGGTAGCTGCGCTCGCGGCTGACGAGATCGACGCAGAAGACCGCGTCGGCATCCGCCCCGGTCCAGGCCCAGAGCGAGAGATCCGGCGCATCCGCGGGGCCGGCCGGGGCCATGACGCCCACGACGACCTGGCCCGAGACGTTCCAGACCGGATCGAAGTCCTCGAAGACCCGGGTGACCCCCTCGGCCGCGTCCTGCTGGCCGGCGGCGGGCATGGCGACACCCGCAAGCATGAGCCCCGCAATCGCCCGCAATATCTGCCGCATGCGCCCGTCTCTTTACCTGATGGCCGGACCCTAGCAGAGCCATGGCGCGTCGGGAAGCAAAAGCCCTCCCCCGCGCCACATTGACGCCCGCCGCCGTCTTGCCCTAAGCCGCTTTGGTTTACGCGACACATCATGGAGGCGCCGGCCGGCCGGCGGGATGGCGATGAGCGAAGACTGGAGCCCGAGGACGACGCTCGTCCATGCCGGCACGCGGCGCAGCCAGTACGGCGAGCTCTCCGAGGCGATCTTCCTCACCCAGAGCTTCGTCTACCCCTCGGCGGAGGTCGCCGAGTCGCGGTTCATCAAGTCCGAGGCCGACGAGTTCATCTATGCCCGCTACGGCAACCCGACCGTGCGGATGTTCGAGGAGCGCATGGCCGCGCTCGAGGGCGCCGAGGATGCCTTCGCCACGGCGAGCGGCATGGCGGCCGTCCACGGCGCGCTCTTCTCGGCCCTGAAGTCCGGCGACCACATCGTCTCGTCGCGGGCGCTCTTCGGGAGCTGCCTCTATATCGTCGAGAACCTGCTGCCGCGCTTCGGGGTCGAGGTGACCTTCGTTGACGGCACCGATCTCGACCAGTGGCGCGCGGCGGTCCGGCCGGAGACGAAGCTCGTCTTCTTCGAGGTGATCTCGAACCCGACGCTGGAAGTCGTGGACATCGCAGGGATTTCCGAGATCGCCCATGCGGCGGGCGCGCTCGTCGTGGTCGACAATGTCTTCGCCACCCCGATCTTCCAGCGGAGCCTCAAGCTCGGGGCGGACGTCGTGATCTACTCGGCGACCAAGCATATCGACGGCGGCGGCCGCTGCCTCGGCGGCATCGTGCTCGGCTCGACGGACTTCATCCGCGGCACGATGGAGCCGTTCCTCAAGCACACCGGCGGCGCGCTCAGCCCGTTCAACGCCTGGGTCCTGCTCAAGGGCCTCGAGACCCTCGACCTGCGCTGCCGGGCGCAGGCCGCCTCGGCGGCCGCAATCGCCGGGGCGCTGGCCGGGCATCCGGCGATCGCGCGCGTGATCTACCCGGGCCTCGCCGACCATCCGCAGGCGGCCCTCGTCGGGCGGCAGATGGAGACCGGCGGCACGATCCTGTCACTCGACATCAAGGGCGGCAAGGCCGCGGCCTTCCGGTTCCTCAACGGGCTCGGCATCCTCCGGATCTCCAACAACCTCGGGGATGCCAAGAGCCTCGTCACCCATCCGGCCACGACCACGCACCAGCGACTCACCCCCGAGCAGCGGGCAGGCCTGGGAATCAGTGACGGGCTGGTGCGGATCTCGGTCGGGCTCGAAGACCCGGACGATCTCGTCAAGGACGTCCTCTCCGCACTCGATTCAATCTTAGGTTGAAAGTACTCGACGAGGTCGGCTCCCATAGGCATTATTCAGTAGGGAAGATACCAAGAATTCACCACATTCTTCCTTAACGATTGCTTTTATATTGATTCTCGCGTTCCGGTTGTTCAGGCATATGCCTGTGGACGAAACGTGCTTGCCTGGTCTTACAATAGCGGCTGGCACGTCCCACGTAGCGCTTGTGCAGCGCTGACTAACCGGAGGAGCGACGCCGTGAACATGCAGGTGCCCAAGTTACAGGCTACCGCCAACGAAGACACGCTGGGCGGACGGCCCACCATGACCGAGGCGGAGGAAGCGGTCCGGACCCTCATGCTCTGGGCGGGCGAAGGCGCGGAGCGGGCGGCGGAAATCTCGGCGCTGCTCGGGCGCGGCCCGGGTGCGGCCTATCCTTCGTTCCGGCGGACCTATCCGCATGAATTCCGCTCCGACGAGGCCTACCGGGACACCCTGCCCGACCTGCAGAACGGCCCCGAGAGCCTGATCAAGGGCGCGCATGCCACGATCCAGCATGTCGGCATCTCGAACTTCCGCCTGCCGATCCGCTTCCGCACCCGCACCGGCGGCGAGGTGCAGCTCGAGACCTCGGTCACCGGCTCGGTCTCGCTCGAGGCGAACAAGAAGGGCATCAACATGAGCCGCATCATGCGGTCCTTCTACAAGCATGCCGAGAAGTCGTTCTCCTTCGAGGTGATCGGGGGCGTTCTCGACAGCTATCTGCGCGACCTCGAGACCTATGACGCGCGCATCCTGATGCGGTTCAGCTATCCGATGCTGAAGACCTCGCTGCGCTCGGGGCTCGAAGGCTATCAGTACTACAATGTCGCGCTCGAGATGGTGACCACCGAGAAGGGCACCCAGCGGCTGGTGCACCTCGACTACGTCTATTCCTCGACCTGCCCCTGCTCGCTCGAGCTTTCCGAGCATGCCCGCCGCACCCGCAACCAGATGGCGACGCCGCATTCGCAGCGGTCGGTGGCGCGGGTCTCGGTCGAGCTCACCGGCGAGGACACGCTCTGGTTCGAGGACATCGTCGACCTCTGCAACACGGTCATCCCCACCGAGACCCAGGTGATGGTCAAGCGCGAAGACGAGCAGGCCTTCGCCGAGCTCAACGGCGCCCACCCGATCTTCGTGGAGGACGCCGTCCGCCTGCTCTGCCAGGCGCTCGAGGAGGAGCCGCGCATCGGCGACTTCCGGGTCGTGGCCAGCCATCAGGAATCGCTGCACAGCCACGACGCGGTCTCGATCCTGACCAGCGGCGCGACTTTCCGCCAGACGAGCTACGATCCGCGTCTCTTCGACAGCCTCTATCACGTCGGCTGACCCCGGTCGCCACGCTCCGAATCGGACGCAGAGCGGCCTGCCCTCCGGGCAGGCCGTTTTGCTGCGTCGCAGCATATGCAGCGCCAACCCACCCGCGCCCCACGCCCCCCGGCCGCGGCCGCCCCAAGCGACGCCGCAAAAATACATGTTACATTTCAAGAAATTGGCCGGGATATCCGGGTGCCGTGACCAGGACTCATCCCGCTCCTGAAGGAAACTGAGAGCTTTTGCGGCACACAACATCCGGTTAAGGTCCGCCGCGCCGGCGGCACGAGGGACCGCCCCTGCCAGAATGGGAAAGCGGATGTCCGGAGAGAGAAGTGGCTCGAGGAAGAAGGCCAAGTCGATCAACCTGGCCTTGCAGGGCGGCGGGTCCCACGGCGCCCTGACCTGGGGCGTGCTGGACCGCCTGCTCGAGGACGGCCGGCTCAGGATCAGCGCGGTCAGCGGCACCAGCGCGGGCGCGATGAACGCGGTCGTGCTCGCCGACGGGCTCGAGCGCGGCGGGGCCGAGGGCGCCCGCGCCCATCTGCGCACCTTCTGGAAGGCGGTGAGCGACGCGGCGCGGTTCTCGCCGATCCGCCGGACCGCCTGGGACCGGATGTGGGGGCGCTACAGCCTCGACCATTCTCCGGGCTATCTGTTCATGGAGGGCCTCAGCCGGGTCTTCTCGCCCTATGACCTCAACCCGCTGAACATCAACCCGCTGCGCGACATCCTCGACCAGCATGTCGACTTCGGCAACGTCAACCGCTGCAAGCGGGTGCAGGTGTTCGTCACCGCCACCAACGTGCGCACCGGGCGGCCGCGGATCTTTGGCAGCGGCGACGTCACCGTCGAGAGCGTGCTCGCCTCGGCCTGCCTGCCGCAGATGTACCCGGCCGTCGAGATCGACGGCGAGGCCTACTGGGACGGCGGCTTCTCGGGCAACCCCGCGCTCTATCCGCTCGTGGACAACCGGTGGAGCAAGGACATCGTGGTGGTCCAGATCAACCCGATCGAGCGCCGCGACCTGCCCAAGACCGCCCGCGACATCATCAACCGCGTCAACGAGATCAGCTTCAACTCGAGCCTGATCAAGGAGCTGCGCGCCATCGCCATGGCCCAGCGCCTGATGCTCGAGGCCGGCGTCGATCTCGGCCACCGGCTCACGCATCTGCACATCATCCACACCGACGAGGAGGTCCAGGACCTCGCCGCATCGTCGAAGCTCAACGCCGAATGGTCCTATCTCGAGCTGCTGTTCGAGCGTGGGCGCGGCTGGGCGGACGCCTGGCTCGGGGCGCATTACGACAGCATCGGCGAGCGCTCGACCCTCGACCTCGACGAGGTGATGGAGGACGCGCCGCGCCCGGTGATCGCGCCGGAGCCGGCGGGCGATGAAACGGACAGCGAAGAGGGCAAGGCATGATCGGCGTTCTCATCATCATCGGCACGCTCGTCGCGCTCATGTACCTCGCCTACAAGGGCGTGAGCCTGCTGGTGCTCACCCCCCTCCTCGCGCTCCTCGCGGTGCTGCTCTCCGGCGAGGGCCGGATCCTCGCGAGCTACACCCAAGTGTTCATGGGCGCGACCGGCGACTTCATCATCTCGTTCTTCCCGCTCTTCCTGCTCGGGGCCGTGTTCGGCAAGCTGATGGACGCGAGCGGCTCCGCGCGGTCGCTGGCCGAGGGGCTGGTGCGCCTGCTCGGCACCGGACGGGCTATCCCCGCGGTGATGCTCGCCTGCGCGATCATGACCTATGGCGGCGTGTCGCTCTTCGTCGTCTCCTTCGCGGTCTACCCGATCGCGGCCGCGCTCTTTCGCCGCGCCCAGATCAACAAGCGCCTGATCCCGGCGGCGATCGCGGTCGGCGCCTTCAGCTTCACGATGTCGGCCCTGCCCGGCACGCCCTCGATCCAGAACGCCATCCCGATGCCGTTCTTCGGCACCACCCCCTTCGCCGCGCCGGGCCTCGGCATCCTGACCGCCGCCCTCATGTACGTGCTCGGCCGCCAGTACCTGATCTGGCGCGCGGCACAGCTCGGGCCGGGCTATGGCCCCTATGACGACGCGGGCCCCGCCACCGACGACGAGACGCCGCTGCCTTCGACGCTGGTCGCCTCGCTGCCGCTCGCCCTCGTGATCCTGATCAACCTCGTCTTCACCTTCGTGATCATTCCCCGGGTCGACACGAGCTATCTCGCCCTGCCGCTCTTCGGCGAGACCGACATCGAGGAGGTCCGTGGCCTCTGGTCGATCATCGTCGCCCTGTTCTTCTCGATCCTCGCGCTGATCGCCCTGAACTGGGGCCGGCTGCGGGGCAAGGTGAGCGGGCTGATCGACGGCGGCGCCGAGGCGTCGCTGGCGCCGATCTTCAACACCGCGAGCCTCGTCGGCTTCGGCTCGGTCATCGCCTCGCTCGCGGCCTTCCAGGCGATCAGCGACGAGGTGGTCAATATCGGCGGCGACAACCCCCTGATCTCGCTGGCGCTTGCGGTGACGCTGCTGTCGGCGATGACCGGCTCGGCCTCGGGCGGCATGTCGATCGCGCTCGCGACCCTGGGCGACCAGTATCTCGCCATGGCCGAAGCCGCCGGCATCTCGCCCGACCTCCTGCACCGCGTCACGGCGGTGGCGGCGGGCAGCCTCGACACCCTGCCCCACAACGGCGCGGTGATCAGCCTGCTCGCGATCTGCGGCCTAACGCACCGCGAGAGCTACCGCGACATCGCGGTGGCGGGCATGGCCATCCCGGTGATCGCGCTGATCTTCCTCGTCACCGTCGGCTCGATCTTCGGATCGTTCTGAGACCAGCCCGGGACCGGATCAGGCGAGGCATTGCCTCGCCCCGGTCCACGGCTGGAGCGCGTGAGCCCGGAGGCCGTTCTCTTCCTCAATGGAGGTCACGCCACCGGGGATCGTGACGCGCCTGCCTGGCGGGCGCGGAACGCGCCTGTCACGCCGAAGGCGTGCCTCCGGCACGACGGGCAGGCAGGCGCGTCACGATTTGCCAACGGTCAAATCGTGCAGAAAGAAGAAACCGTCAGTATCGCCGCGTGAACCGGGGGGCCGGCCCGAGCGGGATCGGGCCGAGCCGCATCTGCCCGCCCTCGAAATCGAGCGGCACGTTCAGCGAATTGCGGTCCCCCGACAGCCGCGCGATCAGGTCGAGCCCGGTGCGCAAGGCCCCGCCCATGCCGCCGCCGATCGCTCCCGAGGCCTCGGCGATCTCGATCATCTCGCGCCAGTTGCGCGCGCGCAGATCGATCCGTCCCTCGGCGAAGCCGCGGGAATCCGTCGTCAGCCGCCCCTGCCCGCGCAGATCGAGCTCGCCCCAGGTGATCGAGGCGTCGCGCACCCGCACGCGGCCCAGGATCGGATTGCCCGCCTCGATCGCCGGCCGGTCCCAGGGCCGGTCGTAGTCGAGCGTGAGGTCGAGATTGATCCGGTCGATCAGCGCCGGCAACAGGTCCGAGCGCGCCAGCCCCGCCGTCCACTGCGGCGGCAACGCCACCCCCTCGGCCGAGAGCGCCACGTCATGGGCGAAGGGGCCCGCGTTCTCGCGCTCGGACTGGCGGGTCGCGAAATTCGCGGATGCGACCTGCGCTTCCCAGCCGGCATCGCCGCGAATGAACATGTCCTTCAGCTCGAAGCTCGACCGGTTGAGGGCGAGCGCGGTATTGGGCTCGAAGACGATCGAGCCCCGGGCAACGCTGCTCGTCACCCGCGCGGTGTCGAAGGGCGTCGCGATCACCTGCTCGCCCGGCAGGACGGCGATGATGTGGTTGGGCTTGTAGGGCAGCGAAAGGACCTGGAACTCCTCGGCCTGCCAGGACCAGCCAACCTCGGGGTTGGCGATGTCGAGGCCCTTCACGATCATGTCGAGCCGCGAGGGATAGCCCCGGACGCCGATGTCCTCGGCCTCGGCCACCCAGCCGGCCGCGCGGCGCTCCGCGAGCCAGCCCTCCACCGCGCCCTGGAACATCGAGGACGCCCACCACCACCAGCCGCTGAACGCGAGGGCGGCGACGACGATGATTGCCAAGAGCGTGCGCATTCCCTACCTCCCGGCGAACACCGCCACGATCCGGCGGGGATAGCGCAGGCGGAGCGACAGTGCCAAGCGAAATGGCGGCGGGCGACCTCTGGATATTCGGATACGGCTCGCTGATCTGGGAGCCCGGATTTGCCTTCGCCGAACGCCGGCTGGCGAGGCTCGACGGCTGGCACCGGGCGTTCTGCATGACGTCGATCCACTACCGCGGCACGCCCGAGCGGCCCGGGCTCGTGCTGGCGCTCGACCGGGCCGAGGGCGCGCATTGCGCCGGGGTCGCGTATCGGGTGGGCGCCGGGGACGCCGGGGAGGTGCTCGACTACCTGCGCGCGCGCGAGCTCGTCTCGCAGGCCTATGACGAGGCCCGCCTCGCCCTGCGCCTCGACGGGGAGGCCCGCGAGATCGAGGCGGTGACCTACGTGACCAACCGCGCCCATGCCCAGTACCTCGGCGGCCTCAGCCTCGAGGCGCAGGCGCGGATGATCGCCGCGGCCGCGGGGCCCCGCGGCCCCAACGTCGACTATCTCATGAACACGCTCGACAGCCTCGCCGGGCTCGGGATCGAGGACGCGGACCTGCTGCGCCTCGCGGATCTGGTGCGGCAGGTGCAGGCGGGCGAGGCGGTGACCGCCCCGGCCCGCCCGGAGGCCGTCTAGACCAGGCGGCGGCGCAGGGCCGCGATCATCAGCAGCGCGCTCGCCATCAGCGGCAGGCCCGCCGGCAGCGGGATCGGGCTCGGCGCATAGTGCATCACGTTGCGCGGCCGGTTCGGAAAGCCGCCGCTGTCCGCGGCGTTGAGCACGACCTGCGTCTCGCCCTCGCCGAAGAAGAGCCCGTCCCCGTCGAGATCGAGCAGGTAGAAGATCGAGCGCCCCAGATCGCTGCCCGCGTTCGAGGTGAGCAGGATCGAGCCGTCGGCGCCGACCGACATGCCGAAGCCGATCTCCGAGAAATAGGGATCGGGCAGCAGGCTCGCGTTCCAGACCTCGACCGCCTCGCCGATCCCGTCGATCGCGCCGCTGCCGTCGAGATCCGTCAGGCGGAACACCGACTGGCCCCGGGTATTGCCGGAGAACTGCCAGAGGTAGACGCTCTCCTCATCGGTATCCATGGCGAAATCGACCGACACGCCGAAGCGGTTGTTGCCGTCGATGAAGACGTTGACCTCGTCGGGCGTCACCACCCCGTCGCGGTTCGTGTCGCGGGCGGAATAGACCACGTTGGGCTGGCCGCCGACCGTGTCGGCGATATAGGCGGTCTCGCCGATGAAGGCGATCTCGAAGGCCGAGGCGGCCGGGTTCAGCGCCTGGAGGTCAAGCCAGACCGCGGCCTCGCCGGCGCCGTTGGCACTGCCGTCGCCGTCGAGATCCACGGTGCGGTAGATATAGTCGGTCGGCATCGAGCCGGTGCCGGCATTGACCACATAGACCGCGCCGTCCGCGCCCCGGGCGACCCCGTTCGGCGTCGGCAGGGTGAAGCCCGCGGCATTGCCGCTTCCCGAGAACCAGACCCTCGCCTCGCCCGCGCCGTTGGCGCTGCCGTCGCCGTCCGCATCCTGCGCGACATAGACCGTGTCGGTGTTGCCGTCGCTGATATAGACCTGCCCGCCCGACGCCTGATGCATCTTGTAGACGTTTCTGCCCGCGTCGGGCAGGCCGGAGGCGTTGCCGCGGTCGAAGAAGGTCGAGATCTCGGCGTTCGAGATCTTGCCGTCACCGTCATGGTCGGTCGCCAGAAACACCGCCTGATGGCCCTGATCGGCGAAGAGGAACGGGCGGAGCGGCGCGGCGGAGGCATGGGGGGCGGCCGCCAGCACGACCGGTGCGGCCGCCGCAAGCAGGCGAAGCATTGTCTTCATGACATTCTCCAGAACACGGGGGGAGGACGCAGGCATCCCACCCGGATGGCTACGGACCTTTGATTCTGGCAAATGCTGGAGAAGGCGGGACCACCTAGGGGCGGCCTCGCCGGGGTGTCAAGAAGGTTAACGGAAGGTAAAGGCGCTCAGAGCGGCACGATCCGCACCACGATCCCGTCGGTGGCGACGATCCGGACCCGGTCGCCCCGCCCCGGGATCGGGCTGCCGTCCTCGAGCCGGGCCGGCCAGGGGATGCCGTCGACCGTCACCTGCCCCTCGGCGCCGGCGAAGCTCTCGACCGTGGCCTCGCGGCCGACGAGCTGGTCCGCCCGCCGGTTCAGCCCGCGCGCGGGCGCCGCGCCGTCGCCCCAGCGCGCGACCACGGCGCGGCCGGCGAAGGTGAGCGCGATCGAGAGAACCGCGAAGAGCGCGATCTGCAGGGGCGTCGTCAGCGCCGGCCAGAGCGCGAGCGCGAGTGCGACGATCGCCGCCGCCCCCGCCGACCAGATCAGCACCGTCGAGACAGTCAGCATCTCCAGAGCGGCGAGGATGATCGCAAAGGCGATCCACCACCAGGGCGATATCCCGTCGAGCATGGTTCCGTCCTTCAGCTGCGATCGTCCGGGCGCACCGCCCGGGCAATGTCGGCGATGCCCGCGACCGAGCCGATCAGCGACGCCGCCTCGAGCGGGATCATCACGGTCTTGGCGCTGGGGCTGGCGGCGACATCGCGCAGCGCCTCGGTGTATTTCTGCGCGACGAAGTAGTTGATCGCCTGGATGTCGCCCCGCGCGATCGCCTCCGAGACCATCGTGGTCGCCTTCGCCTCGGCCTCGGCGGCGCGCTCGCGGGCCTCGGCGGCGAGGAAGGCGGCCTCGCGCCGGCCCTCGGCCTCGCGGATCTGCGCCTCGCGTTCACCCTCGGCCCTGAGGATCGCCGACTGCTTCAGCCCCTCGGCGGTCAGGATCTCGGCGCGCTT
>CAZESN010000012.1:0-14418 GCA_964514775.1 uncultured Rhodovulum sp. | reverse complement strand
GCTTGTCGCGCTCGGCCTTCATCTGCCGCGCCATCGCCTGCGAGATGTCGGGCGGCGGCGCCAGGTCGCGGATCTCGACGCGGGTGACCTTCACCCCCCAGGGCGCCGAGGCCTTGTCGATCACCTCAAGCAACCTCTGGTTGATCGCATCCCGGTTCGACAGCGCATCGTCGAGAACCATCGAGCCGAGCACCGCCCGGATATTCGTCTGGCTGATGTTGCGGATCGCGCCCTCGAGGTCGCGGACCTCATAGGCCGCCCGCGACGCGTCCACCACCTGATAGAAGGCAACCGCATCGGCGACGACCGAGGCATTGTCGCGGGTGATCACCTCCTGCTCGGCGATATCAAGAACCGTCTCCATCATGTTGATCTTGGTGCCGACCCTGTCGACCAGCGGCACGATGAACCGCAACCCGGGATCGAGCGTGCGCACATACCGCCCGAACCGCTCCACGGTCCAGTTCTCGCCCTGCGGCACCGAGCGGACCATGGTCAGGATCAGGATCACGGCGAAGACGAGCGCGGCGATGGCCGGGGCGCCGAAGGCTTCCATGGGCGGGTTCCTTCCCTGCAAGGTGGACGGCGGCCCGCGAAGGCCTTGCCTTATGCGTGTGTGGAGCGGATTATCCTGCAACACAAGACGGTTGGAAAGCGCAACCGCGCGGCGTAAGGTCGCGGGCAGCAGCCGATAGCAGATACAGGCATTCATGGCGCTCTCTCCCCAGGCGGAACCCCGTTTCTCGCAGCCCGTACGCCAGATCGTGATGATGCTGATCGTGCTCGGCACGGCGATCGCGGTGGCGGTGCTGATCTTCCCGACCGTCGCGCCGATCTTCATGGCCTCGCCATGGCTCAAGGTCTTCATCCTGCTCGTCTTCGTCGTCGGCGTGGTCGCCTGCTTCTGGCAGGTGTTCACGCTGATCGCCTCGGTGAGCTGGATCGAGGGCTTCGCGCTCGACCGCCCGGGCCATGAGTTCACCCGCCCCCCGCGCCTGCTCGCCTCGCTCGCGGCCATGCTCTCCGAGCGCCGCGCCCGGCGGGCGCTCACCTCGACCTCCACCCGCTCGATCCTCGAGACGGTGGCGACCCGGATCGAGGAACAGCGCGACCTGACGCGCTACATCATCAGCCTGCTGATCTTCCTCGGCCTGCTCGGCACCTTCTACGGCCTCGCCACCGTGGTGCCGGCCGTGGTCGACACCATCCGCTCGCTCGCGCCGCAGGAGGGCGCGAGCGCGGTCGACGGGTTCGACGGGCTGATGCGCGGGCTCGAGGGCCAGCTCGGCGGCATGGGCACGGCCTTCGGCTCGTCGCTCCTCGGTCTCGCGGGCTCGCTCGTCGTCGGCCTGCTCGAGCTCTTCGCCAGCCACGCCCAGAACCGCTTCTACCGCGAGCTCGAGGAATGGCTCTCCTCGATCACCAAGATCGGCATCGCCGGCATCGAGCCCGAGGAGGCGCTGACGGCGGCCAACGTCCTCGCCGTGATCGGCCAGACCGCCGAGCAGATCGACGCGCTGCGCGAGACCGTCCAGCAGGGGGTTGCGCGCGCCGCCGAGACCGAGGCGCGTATCGCCGAGCTCACCCGCCTCCTCGCCAATCCCGCGCCCCCCGTCGACAACGCGCTCCTCGAGCGGATCGCGGCGGCGCAGGAGCGGGTGGCGCATTTGATCGAGTCCCGCGACCCCGAGGCCGGCGGGCTTGACGCCGAGATGCGCGCCCGGATGCGCTCGATCGACACCCAGGTCCTGCGCATCCTCGAGGACATGGCCGCCGGCCGGCAGGACCTCGTGACCGAGATCCGCCAGGACCTCGCCGGCCTGACCGAGGCGCTGCGCCTCGCGGCCGCGCGGGGAAGGCACTGACCCATGGCGATCGGCGGCGGCCGCGGCAACGCCCGCTTCTCGGGCATCATCTGGCCCGGCTTCGTCGACGTGATGACGGCGCTGGTGCTGGTGCTGTTCTTCGTGCTCTCGATCTTCATGATCGTGCAGTTCGTGCTGCGCGACACGATCACCGGCCAGGACCGCGAGCTCGAGGCGCTGTCGGTGCAGGTCGCGAACCTCGCCGACGCGCTCGGGATGGAGCGCAGCCGCGCCGACCGCGGCGAGGCGCTGGTCGCGACCCTGACCACCGAGCGCGACGCCGCCGAGACCCGCATCGCCGATTTCGAGATGCAGGTGGCGAGCCTGATCGCGCGCAACACCGACCTCGCGAACCTGCTCGAGTCGGTCGCCGAGGAAAGCGCCGAGCGGCTCAGCGCCAACGAGGCGCTGGAGCGCGCGATTGCCCTCACCCGCGAGGAACTCGATGCCGCCACTGAATCCGCCCGGCTCGATGCGGCCCGGGCCGACGCGCTCCAGGCCCTCGCGGATTCGCTCCGGTCGGATGTCGAGGGGCTGCGCGGCGAGGTCGATGCCGGCACGGCGGCGCTCGCGCTGGCCCAAGAGGCCCGCGACGCCGAGGCCGAGGCCGCCCGCCTCGCCGCCGCCGAGGCCGAGGCGCTGGAGGCGGCCGTCGCGACCCTGCGCGCGGAGACGGCCGAGCTCGAGGGCGAGGTGACCGCGCGCGAGGCCGAGCTTCTCGCCCGCGACGAGGCACTGTCCGAGGCCGAGGCCCGGCGGCTGGCCGAGGCCACGGCCGCGCAGGCCCTGCGCGAACGGCTCGCCGCCGCCGAGGCCGAGGTCGCCGATCTCACCGAGGCCGAGCAGCAGCGGCTCGTCGAGCTCGCCGCCGCCGAGGCGCTGCGCGAACGTCTGGCCAATGCCGATGCCGAGCTGACCGCGATGACGCTGGCGCTAGAGGCCGAACGCCAGCGCGCCGAGGACACGCTGACCCTGCTCGCCGCCGCCGAGGCCGCGCGCGACCGTCTGGAGGGCGACCGCGAGACCGAGCTGACCGAGGCCGAGCGCCGCGCCGCCGAGCTCGCCCAGGCCCGCGCCCTTCTCGCCGAGGAACAGCAGGTCTCGGCCGAGGGCCAGCGCCAGGTGGCGCTCCTCAACCAGCAGACCGCCGAGCTCCGCGCCCAGCTCGACGGCCTCCAGGGCCTGCTCGACCAGTCGCAGGCCCGCGACGTCGAAGCCCAGGTCCGCATCGAGCAGCTCGGCTCAAACCTCAACGCGGCCCTCGCCCGCGTCGCCACCGAGGAACGCGCCCGCGCCGATGCGGAAGCCGCCCGCGCCGAGCTCGAGGCCCGCGAGCGCGCCCGGCTCGAGGCCGAGACGCAGGATCTCGCCCGCTACCGCTCCGAGTTCTTCGGCCGCATGAGCCAGATCCTCGGCGCGCGCGAGGGGGTGCAGGTGGTGGGCGACCGCTTCGTCTTCCCGTCCGAGGTGCTGTTCGCGCCGGGCTCGGCGACCCTCGGCCCCGACGGCCAGGCGCAGGTCGCGCGGGTGGCTTCGGTGATCCGCGAGATCTCCGACCAGATCCCCGAGGGCATCGACTGGGTGCTGCGCGTCGACGGCCACACCGACCGCATCCCGCTCGGCGCCGGCAGCCAGTTCGCCGACAACTGGGAGCTGAGCCAGGCCCGCGCGCTCTCGGTCGTGCGCTACATGACCGAGGTGCAGGGCCTGCCCGCGAACCGGCTCGCGGCCACCGGCTTTGGCGAGTTCCAGCCCATCGACCCCGGCGACAGCCCCGAGGCCCTGGCCCGCAACCGCCGCATCGAGCTGAAGTTCACCGAACGGTAGTCGTGCCGGCCGCCGGGCTCATGGCCGACGCGGTTTGAGGTTGATCGGTTCTGTGACGCATTCTTCTTTCTGCACGATTTGACCGTTGGCAAATCGTGACGCGCCTGCCTGCCCCCGGCAGGCGCGTTCCGCGCCGCCCAGGCAGGCGCGCCACGATCCCCGTCGGCCATGACCTCCATTGAGGAAGTGGATGGCCTCCGCGCTCACGCGCTCCGGCCATGGACCGGGGCGAGGCAGTGCCTCGCCTGATCCGGTCCCAGACTAAAGCGCGACCTAAGCGATCGACCGGAACCGGGATGAAACGCCGCACATGCCGAAAAACCGCACGTACGATTTTTCATAAAAAAATCAGCATCATAGACAATGTCCCACTGTGGGACATCCCGAGCGGCACCTCCGGTACCGCCCCCTACTTCGCGATCGTATCGATCCCGCCATGCTCCGCCGACCAGGTGAGCGGATCGTCGAGGAACCGGCCGACCTCGACGAGAACCGGCTCGGGGAAATGCCCGCCCGCCCGCGCCTCGGCCAGCACCTCGCGCCAGGTGGCCAGGTGGTGGAGCCTCAGCCCGTGGCTGGCGAGAACGTCCTCGGCCCCCGCAAAGATCCCGTAATAGAAGAGCACCGCCGTATGCGCGACCTCGCCGCCCGCGGCGCGGATCGCCTCGGCGAAGCGGATCTTCGAGCCGCCGTCGGTGGTCAGGTCCTCGACCAGCAGCACCCGCGCGCCCTCGTGCATCGCGCCCTCGATCTGGGCGTTGCGACCGAAGCCCTTCGGCTTCTTGCGCACATAGAGCATCGGCAGCCCCAGCCGCTCGGCGATCCATGCCGCGAAGGGAATGCCCGCGGTCTCGCCGCCGGCCACCGCGTCGAAGGCCTCGAACCCGGCGTCGCGCACGACCTTCGCGCAGACGAAATCCATCAGCGTCGCCCGGATCCTAGGATAGGAGATGAGCTTGCGGCAGTCGATATAGACCGGCGAGGCGAGGCCCGAGGTGAGCATGTAGGGCTCGTCGGCACGGAAATGCACGGCACTCACCTCGAGCAGCATGCGGGCGGTGAGGCGCGCCATCTCGGCGTCGGTCGGGAAGCTCAAAGGGGCCATCGTCTCTCTCCTCGTCAGTCCGTGACGCGCCAGTGGAGCGGCATGCCGGGATCAAAAACCACAACCGGCCCGGCGCCCGTCGCCGTCTCGGCCGCAAAGCTCACCGGGGCCTCCTCGCGCCGAAGCGTGAGCCTCTCCTCGTTCGGGGGCATCCCGTAGAAGGCCGGCCCGTGCAGGCTCGCGAACCCCTCGAGCCGGTCGAGCGCGCCTGCCTCGTCGAAGACCTGCGCGAGCCAGGGCATCGCCACCGGCGCCGAGAACACGCCCGCACAGCCGCAGGCCGCCTCCTTGGTCGCCAGCGCGTGCGGCGCGCTGTCGGTGCCGAGGAAGAAACGCGGATCCCCCCCCGTCGCCGCCGCCATGAGCGCGAGGCGATGCCGCTCGCGCTTCACGATCGGCAGGCAGTAGAAATGCGGCCGGATCCCGCCCACCAGCATGTGGTTGCGGTTGAGGATCAGGTGATGGACGGTCAGCGTCGCCGCGATCCCCTCGCCCGCGAGCACATACTCGACCCCGTTCGCGGTGGTGACATGCTCGAGCACCACGCGCAGCTCCGGCACCCGCCGGCGCAGCGGCTCGAGCACGCGGTCGAGGAACACCGCCTCGCGATCGAAGATGTCGACCTCCGGATCGGTCACCTCGCCGTGCACGCAGAGCGGCAACCCGACCTCGGCCATGCGCTCGAGCACCGGCAGAACCCGATCGAAGTCCCGCACCCCGCTCGCCGAATTGGTGGTGGCGCCCGCCGGATAGAGCTTGACCGCATGCACGAGCCCCGCGCGCGCGGCGGCCGCCACATCCTCGGGATCGGTCGTCTCGGTCAGGTAGAGGGTCATCAGGGGCGCAAACCGCTGCCCCCCGGGCAGCGCCGCGAGAATGCGGTCACGGTAGGCGGCGGCATCCCCGGCGGTGACCACCGGCGGCACGAGATTCGGCATGACGATGGCCCGGGCGAAGTCGCGCGAGGCAGGCAGGACACCCGCCATCATCGCGCCGTCGCGCAGATGCAGGTGCCAGTCGTCGGGGCGGCGGATGGTCAGGGAACGGGACAGGACGGCACCTCGGCATCGGTTCGCCGCCCCTTAACATCCCCGTCCCGGCATCGCCAGAGCAGGCAGAGCCCCGGCGCCTCTTCCGGATTTCATACTGGCGGAAACCCTATCGGGCAGGACGAGGGGCCCCGCCAACAGGCGGGGAGAAAATGGTATGCGGCCAACGGGCCGCTCAATACCCCTGCTACCGCAGCCGCGCCAGCAACTCGCGCGACGGCTCCCCGGTCGGCGCCAGGCCTACGCTTTCCTGATAGGCGGTGATCGCGGCGCGGGTGTTGTTGCCGATGACCCCGTCGCTGCCCAGGGTGTCGAAGCCGCGCGCCGTCAGGCGACGCTGAAGCTCGCGGCGGTCGTCGATGGTCATGCCCTGCGCATCCGGCGGGAAGCTGCCCCGGATGGGCGGACCACCCGCCAGCCGGTCGGAGAGATGGCCCACGCCGATCACGTAATTGGTCGAGTTGTTGTAGCGGGTGAGCACGGTGAAGTTCTGGAAGATCATGAAGGCCGGGCCCGCCGCCCCCTGCGGCGTGATGATCGAGGCCGGGCCGTGGTCGGGCACGCTGCGCCCGTTCATGTCGCGCACCCCCGCCGCCGCCCATGCCGAGGGGGTGCGGGTGGTGCCCCGCCCGGTCGGGCCGGAGAAGCCGGAGGGAAGCCGCACCTCGACCCCCCAGGGCTGGCCGCGCCGCCAGCCCGAGCGGGAGAGATAGTTCGCGGCCGAGGCCAGCGCGTCGGTGGGATCGTCCGACCAGATGTCGCGCCGCCCGTCCCCCCGGAAGTCGACCGCATAGGCGAGATAGGTCGTGGGAATGAACTGGGTGTGCCCCATCGCGCCGGCCCAGCTCCCGGTCATGCGCTCGGGCGTGATGTCGCCGTTCTGGAGGATCCTGAGGGCGGCGATGAGCTGGCTCTCGAAGAAGGCGCCGCGACGGCCGTCATGGGCGAGCGTCGCCAGCGCCGAGATCACCGGCACGTCGCCGCGCCGGGTGCCGTAGAAGCTCTCGAGCCCCCAGACGGCGGTGACGACCTGCGGCTCGACGCCGAAGCGGGCCTCGATCTCACGCAGCAGGCCGCCGTGCTGGCCGAGCATGTCGCGCCCCATGGCGATGCGCTCGTCCGAGGCGGCGATGGCGAGGTAGTCCTCGAGCGTGCGCGTGAATTCGGTCTGGGCCCGGTCGCGCTCGATCACGCCGGGCAGGAAGCCCGCGCCGCTGAAGGCCACATCGAGGGTCGCGGTCGAGATCCCCTGCCCCTGCGCGCGGCCCCGGAACGCGGCGACCCAGGCGTCGAACGCCGGATTCGGCACCGGCTGCATCGCCGGATCCGGAGCGCGGGGCGGCGTGAACCCCGAAGGTCCGCTGCGCGGCCCGCCGCAGGCGGCGAGCGCCAGCGCCGCCAGTCCGAGTGTCACCGTCCGCCGTGTCGCCCGCATCGCCTGCTCCTTGCTCGTTTTGCGACACAGTAGCGGAGGCGATTCGCCTGGCCAAGGGCCTGATCAGACCCCCAGCCGGTCGCGCAGCCCGTACCACCACGAGCCGAGCACCGAATAGGGAACCGCGAACCGCCGCCCTCCCGGGAAGGGGATCCAGGGAACGCGCTCGAAGACATCGAAGCGGGAACGGTCGCCGTGGACGGCTTCGGCGAGGATGCGGCCGAAGAGATGACTGCCGACGACGCCGTGGCCGCTGTAGCCCTGGGCGAAATAGGTGCTCGCGCCGAGCCGGCCCATCTGCGGGACACGGCTGAAGGAGATCGCGCAGTTCCCCGACCAGGCGTAGTCGACGCGCACGCCCTTGAGGCGCGGGAAGACCTTCTCCATGTTGGGCACGAGCTTGGCGCGGATGTCGGCGGGATCGGTGCCGCCGTAAACCGTGCCGCCGCCGAACAGGAGCCGCCGGTCGGCAGACAACCGGTAGTAGTCAAGGACATAGCGCACATCCTCGACGCACATGTCGCTCGGCAGAAGCTCGGCCGCAGCATCGCCGAGCGGCTCGGTCGCGATGATCTGGGTCGAGAACGGCATGATCCGGTTCTCGAGCTCCGGCACCGCATGGCCGAGATAGGCGTTGCCGGCAAGGACGAGGCTCCCGGCCCGCACCCGGCCATGCTCCGTGCGCACCACCGGCCGGCCGGCGATGTCGTCGACGCCGGTGACCACGGAGCCCTCATAGATCACGCCGCCGAGGCTCTCGAAGGCGGCGGCTTGGCCGAGGGCGAGGTTCAGCGGGTGCATGTGCCCGCCCGAATGGTCGATCATGCCGCCCGCGTAGACGTCCGAGCCGATGTGGCGGCGCACCCCTGCCCTGTCGAGCATCTCGAAATTGTCGATGCCATGACTGCGCCAGAGCGCCTGCTTCTCCTCGAGTTCGCGCATCTGGCGCCCGGTGAAGGCGGTGAAGATGTTGCCGTCCTTCAGGTCGCAGTCGATCGCGTATTTCGCCACGCGCTCGCGGATGAGCGCGCCGCCCTCCTGCACCACGGTGGCGATGAAATCGGCCGTGGCCTTGCCGTAGCGCGCGGTGATGGTCTCGAGGCTCGCGTTCAGCCCGTTGACGATCTGCCCGCCGTTGCGCCCCGATGCGCCCCAGCCGATGCGCGCGCCCTCCAGAAGCACCACCCGGTGGCCCAGCTCGGCGAGGGCGATGCCGGCGGAGAGCCCGGTGAAACCGCCGCCGACTATGCAGACCTCGGCCTCGATCTCGCCCTCAAGCGCCGGGCGATCGGGCGCGGGCCGGGCGCTGGCGGCATAGTAGCTGC
Source organism: uncultured Rhodovulum sp. (assembly GCA_964514775.1). GTDB lineage: Bacteria > Pseudomonadota > Alphaproteobacteria > Rhodobacterales > Rhodobacteraceae > Amaricoccus. Next base: position 5,812 of record CAZESN010000012.1, on the reverse strand, counting down.
CGGGATAGGCGCCGGTGCCGGCATAGCCTGCCATCACACGGTCTCCAGATAGGTTTCGTGCTCGAAGGGACTGATCTGCTTGGAAAAGACCTGAAGCTCCTGTCGCTTCATTCCGACGAAGTTGCTGCGCAGGAGCGGGTCGAGGATGCGGCCGAGCACCGGGTTCCACTCGAAGGCGTCGATCGCGTCCTTCCAGGTATGCGGCAGTGACGGCCCGTCGCCCGAGGGGGCGCTCGTCATCGGCTCGGGCGGCTCGATCCGCCGCTCGATCCCCTCGAGCGCCGCCCCGAGCACGGCGGCGAGCACCAGATAGGGGTTCGCATCCGCCCCCGCCACGCGGTGCTCGATCCGCCGCGCCCCCGACGGGCCGCCGGGGATACGGATCGCGGCATGGCGGGTCTCATAGCCCCAGACCACCTCGGTCGGCGCATGGGCGTTCGGCTGCAGGCGGCGATAGGAGTTGCGGTGCGGCGCGAAGACGAGCGCCGAGGCACGCATGAGCTTGAGGAGCCCCCCGACCGCATGGCGCATCATCTCCGAGCCGTCGGTGCCGCCGTCGTCGAAGACGTTGCGGCCCTCGGAATCGAGAAGCGAGAAATGGACGTGGAAGCCATTGCCGGCGCGGTCGAGGAAGGGCTTGGCCATGAAGCTCGCGGCCAGCCCGTACTTGCGCGCGATCCCCTTCACGAAGCGCTTGAAGTAGAGCGCGTGGTCGGCCGCGGCCAGCGGGTCGGGCACGTGCAGGAGGTTGATCTCGAACTGGCCGCCGCCGTTCTCCGAGATGGCGCTGTCGACCGGCACGCCGTGCTCGTCGCAGGCGGCATAGACGTCTGTGAAGAACGCCTCGAAATGGTCGAGGTCGTCGATCGAGAGCGCACCGTCGCCGTCGAGGAACTTGTGGGTGACGGGTGATTTCGGCGGGGTCGGCACCTCGCCCGACGTGTCGACGAGATAGAACTCGAGCTCGGTCGCCATCACCGGCGTCAGCCCCAACGCCTTGAACCGCCGGCAGATATCGGCGAGCGCCCGGCGCGGGTCCGCGAGATAGGGCGTGCCGTCCTCGTTCAGCATCCAGAGCGGCAGGAGCGCGGTCGGCGAGCCGAGCCAGTTCACCGGCAGGAAGCCCCGCCCCGTCGCCTCGCAGCGCCCGTCCACGTCGCCCTGCTTGAAGACGAGCGGGTTGTCGGCCACGTCCTCGCCCCAGATGTCGAGGCAGGTGATCGAATAGGGCATGCGCATATGCCCCTCGAGCACCTTGCGGGCCTGGGCGACCGGCACGCGCTTGCCGCGCAGGATGCCGTTCAGGTCGCACACGGCGGCGCGCAGCGAGGTGATTTCGGGGCGGCTGTCGAGCCAGTTCAGCGCGGTCTCGGTATCCAATTGATCCCTCTGGCGGTTGCCTCTGCCCCGAGGCTAGCATCGCCCGCCCGGCGGGGGAAGCCGGGCGGCCATTGACCTCGCGGTGCCGGAAGCCCATCAGGCGGATGAGGACATGGCCGGAGATCGCGAGGTGTCAGCGCCCTTCATCGAGGTCGATCACGGCCCCGGCGGCAGGCCGGCGCGCTTCGCGCGGCCGCGGGCGCTGGTGCGCGCCGAGGCGCCGGCCGAGGTGCCGGCTGCGCTGGAGGCGCTGGACCGGGCGCTGGCGGAGGGGCGCTGGATCGCCGGATACGCGTCCTACGAGCTCGGCTACGCCTTCGAGCCGCGCCTTGCCGGGCTGATGCCCCAGGCGCGGCGGCTGCCGCTTCTCGAATTCGGCATTTTCGACGCGCCCGGCGCCCCCGCGCCGGCCGCACCCGGCGGCCGGATCGGGCCGTTCCGGGCGGACTGGGACCCGGGCACCTACCGCACCGCCTTCGGGCGCGCGGCCGATTACATCCGCGCCGGCGACGTCTATCAGGTGAACCTGACCATGCCGCTGCGTGGCGGCTGGTCCGGCGTCCCCGCCGCCATCCGGGCGGCGCTGTCGGCGCGCCAGCCCGTAGGGCACGGGGCGCTCGCCTGCCTGCCAGGTGCCACAATCCTGTCGCACTCGCCCGAACTCTTCTTCGCCCTCGACGGGGCGGGCGGCATCGAGGCCCGCCCGATGAAGGGCACGGCACCGCGCGACAGCGACGCCCTGCGCGACGCGGGGCTGAGGACCGGGCTGGCGCAGGACATAAAGAACCGCGCTGAGAACCTTATGATCGTTGATCTTCTGCGCAACGACATATCCCGGATCGCGCGCGTGGGATCGGTGCGGGTGCCCGAGCTCTTCTCGGTGGAGAGCTATGCCACCCTCCACCAGATGACCAGCCGGGTGACGGGGCAGCTCCTGCCGGAAACCACACTCTCGCGCATTTTCGCGGCACTCTTTCCCTGCGGATCGATCACCGGGGCGCCGAAGCTGCGGGCCATGGAGATCATCCGCGAGCTCGAACCCGTGCCGCGCGACGCCTATTGCGGGGCGATCGGCTGGGCGGCACCGGACGGGCGGGCGTCCTTCTCCGTCGCGATCCGCACCATCACCCTGCACGCCGGCGGCGAGGCGGTGCTGAATGTCGGCGGCGGTATCGTGGCCGACTCCGTCGCCGAGGCCGAATACGAGGAGGCGCTGTGGAAGGCACGCTTCGCGGACCTCACGCCCCCGGGCTGAGGCTGATCGAGACCCTGCGCTGGTCGCCCGGCACGGGATACACCCGCCTGCCCGCGCATCTCGCGCGGATGGCCGATAGTGCCCGCAGGCTCGGCTTCCCCTTCCCCGCCCGCGAGATTTCGGCCGCACTCGCGGAGGTCGCGGGACCGGAGGCGGTGCGGGTACGGCTGACGCTGGCCGGGGACGGCCGCATCGAGGTCGGCTCCGCGCCGCTCGGCCCGGCACGGCCAGCATGGACGGTGATGCTCGCGCGGGAGCGCACCCGCTCCGACGACCCGTGGCTTGGGGTGAAGACCACCGCGCGCCGGCTCTACGACCACGTCCGCGCGGCCCTGCCCCCGGGCGTGGACGAGGCGCTTTTCCTCAATGAAAAAAACGAACTCACGGAAGGCACGATCACCAACATCTTCGTCGACCGCGGCAACGGCCTGCTCACACCGCCGCTCGCCTGCGGGGTGCTTCCGGGCATCCTCAGGGCCGAGATGCTGGCGCGGGGCATAGCGCGGGAGGCATCGCTCGACACCGGTGATCTTCGGCGCGGCCGGGTCCTCGTCGGGAATTCGCTGCGCGGACTGATCCCGGCAAACGTCACCTTCCCGGAATAAATATCCCGCAATATCCGCCTCAAAGACGCCAATCCTGACAAAATCACCCCCTTTGGTTGACCCCCGGGGGCGCGATCTGTACGTTCCGCCTTCATGCAGAGCATAAGGAAAACCGGCCGGTACAGATCCGGCCGCCATGCTATGTCGGCTACGGAGGCAATCAGACGCCGGCCTCCATGCCGCGTTCCCGTCGGGATCTGACCCGACGCATCCGGGCGACCTGCTCCAGCACCAGCGCGCCAGCCACTCCGCCGGGCAGTCGTCCCCCACAACAACCGGAACCGGGGACAACACAGTGACAGATACGACAGCGAAACCGTCGGCCGATGGGCCGACAGGGGTCGGCGAAGCCATTCCGGCGCCCGAGGGCGAAACCGAGATCATCGACACCGACTACGAGATCGGTCAGGACAACATCCACTACCGGCGGCGCTTCGTCTTCGAGATCGACATCCACAACGTGGTCTTCAGCGTCTCGGCGCTGGTCGTCGTCGCCTTCACCTTCCTGACCATGACCTTCCAGTCCGATCTCGCCCCGGCCTTCGCGGGCCTGCGCGATTTCCTGACCAGCCGCCTCGACTGGTTCTTCCTCGTGGCCGGCAACATCTTCGTGCTGCTCTGCCTTGGACTCATCGTCTCGCCGCTCGGGCGCGTGCGGCTCGGCGGGCCGGACGCGACGCCCGACTACGGCTATCTCGGCTGGTTCTCGATGCTGTTCGCGGCGGGCATGGGCATCGGGCTGATGTTCTATGGCGTCTCCGAGCCGCTGGGGCATTTCGCCGCGGCGCTGGGCGGGCCGGTCGTCGAGGGCGGCCTGCGCACCGACTGGGCACCCCTCGGCGGGGCTGCGGACAACGTGGACGAGGCGCGCCGCCTCGCCATGGCCGCGACGATCTTCCACTGGGGGCTGCACCCCTGGGCAATCTATGCGGTGGTGGCGCTCTCGCTCGCGCTCTTTACCTTCAACAAGGGCCTGCCGCTGACACTGCGCTCGATCTTCTATCCGCTGCTCGGCGAGCGGATCTGGGGCTGGCCCGGGCATCTCGTCGACATCCTCGCGATCTTCGCCACGATCTTCGGCCTCTCGACCTCGCTCGGGATCGGCGCGGCACAGGCGAACGCGGGGCTGAGCTTCCTCTTCGGACTGCCCGCAGACCAGACCACGATCGTGATCCTCGTGATCTTCATCACGGCCATCGCCACCGGCTCGGTCATCGCCGGCATGGAGAAGGGCGTGAAGCGGCTCTCCGAGATCAACATGGTGCTGGCGATCGTCCTGCTCGCCTTCGTGATCCTCGCCGGACCGACCATGGAGATCATCGCGAAGTTCTTCCGCAACCTCGGGGCCTATGCCTCCTATCTTCCGTCGCTCTCGAACCCGGTCGGGCGCGACGACGACAACTTCCGTCAGGGCTGGACCGCCTTCTACTGGGCATGGTGGATCAGCTGGTCGCCCTTCGTGGGCATGTTCATCGCCCGCATCAGCCGCGGCCGCACCGTGCGCGAGTTCATCATCGCGGTGCTTCTGGTGCCCTCGCTCGTCTCGGTACTGTGGATGACGGCCATGGGCGGGACGGCGATCAGCCAGCTCGTCGACCAGGGCTTTACCGGCGCGCGCGACGCGGCGCTCGAGCTCCAGCTCTTCGAGATGCTCTCGCAGCTGCCTCTCACCGGCATCATGTCGCTCCTCGGGATCGTGCTCGTCGTAATCTTCTTCGTCACCTCGTCGGATTCGGGCTCGCTCGTCGTCGACACGATCTCGGCCGGCGGCAAGATCGATGCGCCCGTGCCGCAGCGGGTGTTCTGGGCGATCTTCGAGGGGCTCGTGGCGATCGCGCTTCTCGTGGGCGGCGGGCTCGCGGCCCTGCAGGCGATGGCGGTCTCGACCGGCTTTCCCTTCGCGCTGGTGCTGCTGGTGGGCTGCTTCTCGCTTGTGAAGGGCCTGATGGCCGAGCCGAGGCCCTGAGCGCGGCACGCCAGACCTGACATGCCCTTGACACCGGGCGGGTGCCGCGCTGTATCCGCCCGGAGCTTTTCCCCGGGAGACACGGTCATGCACGCCTATCGCACCCATACCTGCGCCGACCTCGGGCTCGGGAACGTCGGCGAGACCGTGCGGCTCTCGGGCTGGGTCCACCGGGTGCGCGACCATGGCGGCGTGCTCTTCATCGACCTGCGCGACCACTACGGGATCACCCAGGTGCTCTGCGACGGCGACAGCCCCGCCTTCGCCGAGCTCGAGCGGGTGCGCGCGGAATGGGTGATCCGCATCGACGGCGCGGTGAAGGCGCGCGCCGGCGACCTCGTGAACCCCAAGATCCCGACCGGCGAGATCGAGGTCTACATCCGCGAGGTCGAGGTGCTGTCGGCGGCCGACGAGCTGCCGCTGCCGGTCTTCGGCGAGGTCGACTATCCCGAGGAGACCCGGCTGAAGTACCGCTTCCTCGACCTGCGTCGCGAGGGGCTGCACCGCAACATCATCCTGCGCTCGAAGGTGATCGCGAGCCTGCGGTCGCGGATGGTCTCCCAGGGCTTCACCGAGTTCCAGACCCCGATCCTGACCGCCTCCTCC
>CAZESN010000011.1:18913-28075 GCA_964514775.1 uncultured Rhodovulum sp. | reverse complement strand
CCCCTATGGGCGGCGAGGGCGCGACCTGGATCGGCGAGGCGCGGTTCTCGAACCGTCCCCATGTCTTCCAGAACCTCGGCGACGGCACCTACAACCACTCGGGCTCCCTCGCGATCCGCGCCGCCCTCGCCGCGGGCGTGAACATCACCTACAAGATCCTCTTCAACGACGCCGTCGCCATGACCGGCGGCCAGCCCAACGAGGGCGGCCTCACCGCCCAGCAGATCGCCCGCGAGCTGATCGCCATGGGCGTGGGCCGCGTCGTCGGCGTCTACGACCCCAAGGAGGAGATCGACCGCGCCGCCTTTCCCGCCGGCATGGCCATGTATCCCCGCGACCAGCTTGACGCCGTCCAGCGCGAGATGCGCGACGCCCCCGGCGTCAGCGCCATCATCTACATCCAGACCTGCGCCGCCGAGAAACGCCGCCGCCGCAAGCGCGGCCAGTTCCCCGACCCCGACCGCCGCGTCTTCATCAACCCGGCCGTCTGCGAGGGCTGCGGCGACTGCGGGGTGCAGTCGAACTGCGTCTCGATCCTGCCGCTCGAGACCGAGCTCGGCCGCAAGCGCGAGATCGACCAGTCGTCCTGCAACAAGGATTTCTCCTGCCTGCGCGGCTTCTGCCCGAGCTTCGTGACCCTCGAAGGCGCGAAAGTCCGCAAGGCCGCGCCCGCCGAACTCGCGCTTCCCGACCTGCCCGACCCCGTGCTGCCGGCGATCGACGGCACCTTCAACATCGTCATCACCGGGGTGGGCGGCACCGGCGTCGTCACCGTCGGCGCGCTGATCGGCATGGCCGCACATCTCGAGGGCAAGGGCGCCGGCGTCATGGAGATGGCCGGCCTCGCCCAGAAGGGCGGGGCGGTGCATATCAACTGCCGCATCGCCGAGCGCCCCGCCGACATCTCGGCGATCCGGGTGGCGGTGGGCGAGGCGGATGCGCTCGTCGGCGGCGACCTCGTCGTCTCGGCGGGGGCCCGCACCCTCGGGCTGATGACCCGGGGCCGGACCCGCGCGGTGGTGAACGCCCATGAGATCATCACCGGCGACTTCACCCGCGACCGCGGCTTCTCGCTCCCGACCGACCGGCTGACCCTGGCCCTGCGGGCTCGGCTCGGCGACGACGCGCTCACCATGCTGGACGCGACCCGGCTCGCGGAAAAGCTGCTCGGCGACGCGGTCTTCGCCAATGTGCTGATGCTCGGCGCGGCCTGGCAGGCGGGCCTGATCCCGATCGGCAGCGCGGCGATCCTGCGCGCGATCGAGATCAACGGCGCGGATGTGCCGGGAAACACGCGCGCCTTCGCCATCGGCCGCTGGGCCTTCCTGCACCCGCAGGAGGCGGCGCGCGCGATCGCCCCCGACGCCCCGCCGCCGGCCGCGGATTTCGCGACGATCGTCGAACGCCGGGCCGGGCACGTCGCCCTGCATTCGGGTGCGCGGGCGGCGAAGCGCTACCGCGCGCGGGCCGAGGCGGCGCATGCGCTCGATCCCGACTTCGGTCTCGCCGTGGCAAAAGGCTACCACAAGCTCCTGACCTACAAGGACGAATACGAGGTGGCCCGTCTGCATCTCGAGACACTGCGCGCGGCGGTGGCGGCACGGTTCACCGATGTGCGCGAGATGCGCTTCCATCTCGCCCCGCCGCTCTTCGCGCGCAAGGATGCCCAGGGCCATCTCGTCAAGCGCGAGTTCGGGCCGTGGATGCTGCGCGCCTTCGGCTGGCTGGCGCCGTTGAAGGTCCTGCGCGGCACGCCCTTCGACCTCTTCGGCTACACCGCCGAGCGGCGGATGGAGCGCGGGCTGATTACGGAATACGAGCGCGACATGGACAGGGTGGTGGCCGGCTTCGCCCCCGCGACCCGCGACATCGCGCTCGCCCTTGCCGAGCTGCCCCTCGATATCCGGGGCTTCGGCCACGTCAAGGAGGCGGCAGCAGGGGCGGCGGCGGCGCGGCGGGCGGAGCTGATGGCGGCATTCGACGCCGGCGGCTGGCCGGAGGTCAGGGCAGCGGAGTAGACGCGATGCGCAGGATTGCGGCTTTGGGATTGGTGCTCGGGATCGCCGGATGCGCGTCCGGCGTGCCGGTCGAGCGCGAATATGTCGTGCCCGGCGGCGGGTTCAGCAACGTCCAGGGCGAATCGCGGCTCAACATCCGCACCTTCGTCGAGCAGCCCGACGGCCCGCGCGAGGTTCTCGGCGCCGCCTGCGACGTCACCACCAGCCTCTTTGCCCAGCCGGTCACCACGCCCGCGCGGCTCGTGGTGCCGAATTTCGGGCCGCAGTCGCCGGAACTGGCCGTGACCTGCCGGGCGGGCGAGTTTTCCGGCGAGGCCCGGCAGCGGATCGTGACCCGCTGGCAGTATCCACCGCGCGGCGCGGCGCCCGGCTGGGGCGCGCGCTGGGGCGGCCCGGGCTGGCGCGGCGACTGGTGGGGACAGCCCGCCTATCCGGTCTTCGGCTATCCCGACATGCGGGTGATCCTGCGCTGAAAATCGCGCGTTAACACTTTTGTCTTTTGATTTCAGGCGTGTAACTTCGGTGGCACTGTGTCACCGCTCCCGCCGCGGGGTGGCGGCGGCGCGCATTCGCAGCCGCACACCGCGCTGGCGGATTGTCTGGCGGGACGGTATCCTGCAAGAAGTGTTCCCAGACGCAGGCAGGACAGAGTCCCCATGGCGATAACGGTCAACCAGGCATCGAGCGTGTTGCGCGAGGCGGTACGCGACACGATCCGCAAGCGCGCGCTCCTCTTCCTGATCCAGGGCGGGATCATGGTTCTGGCGGGCGTGCTCGCGCTGATCTTCCCGCTGACCGCCGGCACCGGCTTCGTGGTCCTGCTCGGCTGGCTCCTGATCCTCAGCGGCATCGTCCAGACCGTGTCGCTGATCGGGGCGACGCAGGTCCCCTATTTCTGGCTCCAGCTCGTGACCGTCGCGCTCGAGGTGATCGTCGGCTTCCTGCTGGTCTCGAACCCCGAGGCCGGCGTGGTGGCGGTGACCTTCCTGATGCTGGTGCTGTTTCTGGTGGGCGGCATGGCCCGCGTGGTGTTCGCGCTGATGATCCGGCCGATGACCGACTGGGGCTGGATGCTCGCGGGCGGCGTCGTGTCGATCCTCTGCGCCGCCGTGCTCATCGCCAGCCTGCCCGAGGCCGCCGGCTGGCTGCTCGGCCTGCTGCTCGGCATCCACCTGATCGCGGCCGGGGCAACCCAGGGCTATCTCGCCTGGCGCCTGCGCCAGCTGCCGCCATCGGCATAAGAAACCTGAAAGGCAAGGATATGGGCATGATACGTCTTGGGGCCGCGGCGGCCATGATCGCACTGGTCGGCTGTGCCGAGATCGACGACCGCGTGCGCGGCGGCGGCTCCGGCCTGCCCGAGGTCGCGATGTCGGCGCGCACCGATTTCGTCGTGCCCCCGGGCCGGTCCCGCACCGGCCTCGCCCTGCGCACCTTCGTGCGCGGCGCGGCCGAGGGCGAGTGGCAGCAGGTCGACGGCGTCCGCTGCGACGTCACCGGCGGGAACTATTTCCGGGCCAGCGTCGTTACTCCGGTGCGGCTGGTCCTTCCCGACCTCGGCCCCGATGCCCCGCCCGTCACCGCCGTCTGCGGCACGGGCACCGCGTCGGGCCGCGAGACGGTCCTGCCGGCCTTCGGCTGGTCCGCGGACGAGCGCCCGGACGCCTTCCGGCGCGCCGCCTGGGGCGGGGGCAACTGGCAGGGGTTCGAGCGCTCCGGCCCGATGCACTACCCCGACCTAGCGGTCGAGCTGCGCTGAGGCGTCAGACCGGCGGCGCGCGGCCGGACGGCCTGACCGGCCGGCCCGCAGGCGTCGCCCGCTCCGGCGGCCAGTCCCGCGGCCGCCAGCGGCGGCCGCGCCCTGGCCCGGCCCGCGCGTGACCGCCACGGCCTGCCGCTCCGCGCTCTCGCTGCGGAACCGGACTCGTGCGGGTCCGCACGCGGCTGTCTCAGCGGCCGCGCAGCAGTTGGGGCTCTCCGCCACGGCGGCGGCGGGCGGCAGGACAGCCAGCGCGATGATGACGAAGCGGATCATGGCCGCGACGCTAGGGCGGCATGATTAGGGGAGGTTAAGCCCATGACACGGTGGCTCATCACGGCCCTGCTGCTCGCGGGATGCGCGACGACCACGTCCAACCCGCCCATGGCGACCGTCGCGGTCACACCCAGGGCCGGTGCCGAGGCGCCCCCGGCGCGCGGCGAAACCGCTCTGATCGTGCGGGCGACCATGGGCGACAGCGAGATCTCCGGGGCGGCCTGTACCGTCGATGCCCCCTATTTCAGCGCATCCTTCACCGCCCCGGCGCGGGTGCTGCTGCCCGACTATGGCAGCCAGTCTCCGGAGGTCCGCGTCACCTGCCGGGCGGAAGAGGCGCGCGGCACCGTCGCCGCACGACCCTCGGCAGCGGCCTCGGGCGGGATCGGCGGCTGGCCGGCGGTCGGGATCTCGGTCGGCGGTGGACAGACCAGCGGCGCCGGCGTTGGGATCAGCTGGTACGGCGGCGCGATCGGGGCCTCGACCGGCATGGGCGCCCCGGCGCGGTACCCCGAGCTTCGGGTGCCGCTCAGCCCTGGCAGTCGTAGTAGCGGGTGACCCGCGTCGTCGTGCAGCGGCCCCAGCGGTCCCAGACCCGGCAGGCCTCACGCCAGCCGGTCAGGCGCTGGTCGGCATGGCCCCAGGACTGGCAGCGGCGGGTGGCCTTCGTGTCGGCCTCCTGCCAGTCGGGCGGGCTCGGCTGGTAGAGCGTGGCGATCGAGGTCATGGCGACGATGCCGTCCGCCCGGCTGCTGCCGTATTCGGTGGGCGTGACGACCGCCCGCTCGGCGGCGCAGGCCGAGAGACAGACAAGACCGATGGCCAGAAATCCCCCGCGCATCGCTCCCCCATCCCCATGCGTCGCGATGCCGGTCACGATGCCCGCAGCCGGGGTCTCCGGCAACATCAGGGTTAGGGGGTGGTTAATGCGTTGACAGACGCGCCGCCCTCGCGAGAGAGATGGACGCACTGGCGATACGGGAGACATGCCGATGGTGCCACGTCCGCTGATCGTCGCGGCCGCACTTGTGTTCGCAGGGCTTGCCAGCTGCTCGGGACCGGGCCGGGATGCCCCGCAGGAGGTCAGCCGCGCGGGCCTTCATCCCAACGAGACACCGGAGCTCCGGGCGCTGATCGAGGGGACGGCGGCGCGTCACGGGGTGCCGGCGGCTCTGGTGCAGCGGGTGGTCATCCGCGAGAGCACCCACCGGCCGGAGGCGCGGAACGGGCCATACTACGGGCTGATGCAGATCCTGCCGGAAACGGCGCGGACCATGGGCTACCGGGGCCGGCCGGAGGGGCTGCTCGACGCGGCGACGAACCTTGAGTACGGGGTGAAGTACCTGCGCGGCGCCTGGCTGGTGGCGGACGGGAACCACGACCGGGCGGTGTCGTGGTATGCGCGCGGCTATTACTATGAGGCGAAGCGCATGGGTCTCCTGGAGGAGACCGGGCTGCGCTAGGGCTCAGAACCGGAGCTGGTAGTCGAGGGTGAGCCGCTCGACGTCGCCGCGGGCGCCGTAGTCGACCTTGAGCGTGCCCGTCGATCCCATCGCGCGGGCGGCGCCGATCCGGTAGAGGGGCGTGCCGTCCTCGTCGCCGTCATAGGCGATGTCGCGGCGGTCGGTGCCGGTGATCGCGAAGGTCTCGCTGATCCGGACGATCAGGTCGTTTTCCATCGCCACGATGCTGGCCTCGGGGTCGAGGCGGAACCACGTCTCGATGCGCAGCCGCTCGCCGAGGGGCCGGGCGAGGTCGAAGGTGACCGTCCCGTGCGGATCGCCGGGATCGGCGAGGCCCGGCAGGCGGTAGTCAACGCGCAGGTCCATCTCGGTCCGGCCGAGGCTGGGCCGTACACCCAGCGCGAAGCGGTAGGTGAGGTGATAGGCGTCGCCGTGAAGGAGGCCCGCCTCGGCGCCGGCATAGAGGTTGCCGAGCCGGGCATCGAGCCGGTTGACGAGTGCGGGATCCTCGCCGCGCCGGATCTCGGGGCGATAGGTGAGGGGTTGCGCCGGAGCGGCCGCCGGCCAGAGGGCAAGGGCGGCGAGGGCGAGGCACGGGAGGGGGCTCCACGGCATGCCGGCAGGCTAGCAGGCGGGGCGCGGAGGGCAACTCACCTTTCAGTTGATCGGATCCGTCGATCAGGCAGAAGGGGGGTGTGCGCGCACAGGGTGGGCACGCGTGCACCGGTTGTCATGATGTTGATAACATGAGGATATTCGGACCGGTTTACCATTAGGAAAGCTTCGTTAACGCCCGCGCGCCCCGGTTTGGCGCATCTGGTGCGCGGGGCGCGGCCGGCTCCGCGCCCTGACTTTTCAGAGCGCGCGGGGCCGGTCCGTGCTATGCTTGCCGGGTGATCCGGGGCTTTCGGCCCGGGCCATCTGCGAGACGTTGCGGGGAAGGTCGGGGCGGTCTCCGGCCATGGGTGAGAGGGTGCGAGATGAAGAATCCGTTCATGAGCGCATGGCTGAGCGCGGCGAACAAGGCGGCGTCGGCTGGTCGCGGCGTCTGGGCCGCGGAGGTGAAGCGCCAGCAGGCCGCCTGGGTAAAGGCGGTGACGGCGGGCGTGACCGGCGGGAAGAAGACGCCGGGCGGGAGCGGGTCGGCCTCAGCCCGGCAGTCGCGCTCCGCGACGAGGCGCGGCTAGGGCGAGCGCGGCGATCCCGGTGCCGAGCAGCCAGAAGGCGGCGGGAAGCGGGATGATCGTGGCGCCGCTTCCGACGACGTTGCGCCCGAAGCCCGTCGCATTCGGATCAAAGATGCCGGTGCGATTGGTATCGCGCAGCATGTCGTCGAGGGTGCGATAGGTGACGTAGCTCGCGGTGAGGGAGCTTTCACCCTCGATGTTGAAGAGACTCCAGTAGGTCAGCCCGTCCGAACCGCTGCCGACGACGTTGCGGCCGAAGCCCGTCGCGTTCGGATCGAAGATGCCGGTGCGGTTGGTGTCGCGCAGCATATCGCCGAGGGTGTCGTAGGTGACGTAGCTCGCGGTGAGCGAGCTTTCGCCCTCGATATTGAAGAGGCTCCAGTATGACCTTCCGTCCGAACCGCTGCCGACGACGTTACGGCCGAAGCCTCCGGTGTTCGGATCGAAGATGCCGGTGCGGTTGGTGTCGCGCAGCATGTCGTCGAGGGTGCTGTAGGTGACGTAGCTCGCGGTGAGGGAGTTTTCCCCTTCGATGTTGAAGAGGCTCCAGAATGCCCTGCCGTCCGAGCCGCCGTCCACGACATTGCGGCCGAAGCCTCCGGTGTTCGGATCAAAGATGCCGGTGCGGTTGGTATCGCGCAGCATGTCGTCGCGCGTGCCGTAGGTGACGTAGCTCGCCGTCACGGCGCTCTCGCCCTCAATGTTGAACAGGCTCCAGTAGACCGGGGTGGCCTGGGCGCTGCCGGCCGAAGTCACGACGGCCGCTACGGTCAGGATTTCGCGTGAAAGCCGCATTGAACTAAACCTCAGATTGAACAGGGTAAAATTCAATTCAAGTGCGGGATTAACGTTACATGATTTCGGAGATTCGCGCGCGACTATCTGTGCGGATATTGCGGACCTGGTTAACGCAGGGAGGTGTTCACCTGCGCGAGAGGGGCAGATCCCTCAAGGGGTATGAAACGCCCCCGGAGTTGGGCGCATGTACCTTTGAGGGAGGGCGGGCGCGGGCTGCTGTGCCTCACCCATCCATCTTCAGCGCATTGATGAACGCTTCCTGCGGGATCTCGACCTTCCCGAACTGGCGCATCTTCTTCTTGCCGGCCTTCTGCTTTTCCAGAAGCTTGCGCTTGCGGGTGATGTCGCCGCCGTAGCACTTCGCCGTCACGTCCTTGCGCAGGGCCGAGATGGTCTCGCGGGCGATGATGCGGCCGCCGATCGCGGCCTGGATCGGGATCTTGAAGAGGTGCTGGGGGATCAGCTCCTTTAGCTTCTCGACCATTGCCCGGCCGCGCAGGTCGGCGCGGGCGCGGTGGACCATGATCGAGAGCGCGTCCACCGGCTCGTCGTTGACGAGGATCTGCATCTTGACGAGGTCGTCTTCCTGGTAGCCGGTGACCGTATAGTCGAAGCTGGCATAGCCCTTGGTCACCGACTTCAGCCGGTCGTAGAAGTCGAAGACCACCTCGTTCAGCGGCAGGTCGTAGACCACCATCGCCCGCGCGCCGGCATAGGTGAGGTCGAGCTGGATGCCGCGGCGATCCTGGCAGAGCTTCAGCACGTCGCCGAGGTATTCGTCCGGGACGAGGATGGTGGCGCGGATGCGCGGCTCCTCGATATGGTCGATATAGACCGCGTCGGGCATGTCGGCGGGGTTGTGCAGCTCGAGCATCGTGCCGTCGTTCTTGTATACGTGGTAGATGACCGAGGGCGCGGTGGTGATCAGGTCGAGGTCGAACTCGCGCTCGAGCCGTTCGCGGATGACCTCGAGGTGCAGGAGGCCGAGGAAGCCGCAGCGGAAGCCGAAGCCGAGCGCGGCGGAGGTCTCCATCTCCGAGGAGAAGCTGGCGTCGTTGAGCTGGAGCTTCTCGATCGCGTCGCGCAGGTCCTCGAAGTCGTTGGCATCGACCGGGAAGAGGCCGCAGAACACGACGGGCTGCGCGGGCTTGAAGCCGGGCAGGGGTTCGGTCGTGCCCTTGCGCTCGTGGGTAATGGTATCGCCGACGCGGGTGTCGCGGACCTGTTTGATCGAGGCGGTCAGGAAGCCGAGCTCGCCCGGGCCGAGTTCCTCCACCGGCTGCATGGCCGGGCGGAAGACGCCGATCCGGTCCACGGGGTAGAGCGCGTTCGTGGACATCATGCGGATGCGCTCGCCCTTGCGGAGCTTGCCGTCGATCACGCGGATAAGGACGACCACGCCGAGATAGGCGTCGTACCAGCTGTCGACCAGCATCGCCTTGAGGGGCGCGTCGGCGTTGCCCTTCGGGGCCGGCAGGCGGGTGACGATGGCCTCGAGCACGTCGGGGATGCCGATGCCGGTCTTGGCCGAGATCATCACCGCGTCGGCGGCGTCGATGCCGATCACGTCCTCGATCTGCTCCTTGACCCGTTCGGGTTCGGCGGCGGGGAGGTCGATCTTGTTGAGGACCGGCACGATCTCGTGGCCGGCGTCGATCGCC
>CAZESN010000011.1:12220-18903 GCA_964514775.1 uncultured Rhodovulum sp. | reverse complement strand
CTGGATCAGGCGGTCGGCGAGGGTGGACTTCCCATGGTCGATATGGGCGGCGATCGAGAAGTTGCGGATGCGGCTGAGCTCGGTCATGGCGCGCGGTATGGGGCCGGGCAGTTGAGCCGTCAAGCGGGGCTCAGTGACGGGACGATTCGGCCACGGCCGCTTCGACGAGGCTGCGGATCTGCGCAGGGTCGATTCCGGGGGCGTGGGAGGGGCCTGGCGCCCGGGGGAGCGCGAGGTCGGCCGTGGCCTGTGGCGGAAGCGGCTCGGGGGCCGTAGCCCGCATCGCCGCCTCCGGCGCCCGGGGCAGGCCGGGGGGCGGGGTGGGGTGATTCTGTGCGGCCATGGGGGCGTCCGGGGCCGGCAACGGGGTGGCAGTGGGGACGGTGAGGCCGGCGGTTTCGACCGACGGCAGCGGGGCGGACGGCCAGAGGGCGAGGGCCGCGAGGGCGATCCCGGTCAGCATGCCCGTGCCGAAAAGCGCCGTGGCTGCGGGAAGGGCCGGCAGCGCCATGGCGCGCGGAGCGGCAAGGGGGAGCGGGAGGACGCCGGTGCGATCAGAGAGGGCGGCCTCGCGGCGGCCGCGGGCCTCGGCCAGACGGCGCTCCCAGTCGACCGGATCGTAGGGCAGCGCGTAGTTCAGCGCGACGGGGCCATCGCCCGCGGTGCTACCGGCCTTACCCAGCGGGCCTGCGTGTTTCATCGCTCTGCCCCGGGCGCTGCGGAGATCGGCGCGCATCCGGCCTTGGCGGCCGCGTCACCTTCAAAGATAGCAGAAGCGCGATCTGTACGGGATGGCGGGATGCGATCAGCGAAAAACCGCTTACCAGGGCACGGTCTGCCCGGGTCAAAAGCCCATAGTGAGGGGAAGCAGGAAAAAACGCAGGCCGAGCAGCCGTCTGAGCCACGACCGGGCGGGGGGCGGCGGGGCCGGCGGCGGGGGCGCGGAGGGGGTGGCCAGGCGACCGCCACTCGCTTCATGCGGGAGCCGCGCGGGCTTTGGCGGAAAGTCGGCGTCCGGCGCGGCGCGGCGGGCGAGCACTTCCATCCGTCGCTCCCGCGCCTCGGCGACCCGCACGGCGAAGGCGGCGGGGTCGAAGAGATCCGCCGCCGTGGGCTCGGCGGTGGGGCGGGTAGGCTCCGGCTGCTCGGACATGGCGGGTTACTCCCGGGGAACAGTGGGCAAACTAGCGTCCGTGTAAGGGGCCGGCCAGCCCCCGGGTGATTCGGGAGGTCGCCGCCAGGGGACAGGACAAACGGCCGGAAAGTAGGACAATGCGCTATATGCGATTGCCGGACTGGGATGCCGTTCCAGCTAGAGTAGTATAGTCGGCATTTGGTACAAACATTATGGACCCGCCCCCGGCAGGCTGCTACGAAGTGGTAACGATTTGGGGACCGGAGGGGTAAAGTGAGTCTCAGGGGTATTGTTGCCGCGGCGATGATTGCCGTCGCAGGCGTTGCAGCAGGGGCGGCGAATGCCGCGCCCGTCTACGTTCAGTCCGTCGAGGCGTTCGCGCCGGGCACCGGCAATCGCGGCGCCTCCAGCGGCGTCAGCGGCCTGGTGCCGGGTGACGATCCCGCCGGTGTCCTCGCGCGGGTCGCGGGCGCTCCGGACGGCGCGTTCCTGTCGCTCGGCATCGGTGGTTCGCTCGTGCTCGGCTTCGGCGACACCGGCCCGTTCACCGGCGGCACCGTCTTCTTCGAGCGCACGAACGGCAGCCCGACCGGCTGGCCTGAGAGCGTGAAGGTCTTCGTGTCGCTGACGAACACGTCGGTCGGCGGAGACTGGACCGAGGTCGGCAGCCTGTCGAACACGGGTTCCGTCGAGGAGACCCCGATCACCAACGCCACGCGCGGCTATCTTCTGAACATCGGCCAGACCTTCAACTATCTGAAGCTGGTCGACACCTCGACGGCCGGTTCGTCGTCGAACGCCGGATGGGACGTCGACGCGGTCCGCGTCGCACCGATCCCGGTGCCGGCCGCGCTTCCGCTCCTGCTGGCGGGCATCGGCGGTCTGGCCTGGGCCGGCCGTCGCCGCAATCGCGCCGACGCCTGACAGGCAGCCACGACTATCCGAATTCAGGAGGCCTCCCGCGCAGGCGGGGGGCCTTCCTCGTTTCGGGGAGCCGGGTCCGGTTGAGGGGCCAGTCGCAGGCCCCCGGGTTCCGGCGGTATCAGGCCGGCTCCGGGGTGCGGCGGGCCGAGATCTCTTCCCAAGCCCTGTTGATCGCGGCGAGGCGCGCGGTGCCGAGGGCCACCGTCTCGGCCGGCAGACCGCGGGCGATCATCTTGTCGGGATGATGGGTGCGCACGAGTTCGCGCCAGCGGGCGCGGACGGTGGCGAGGTCCGAATCGCGCGCGACCCCCAGCACCTGCCAGGGGTCGCGTATCTCGCCGCCGACCAGCCGCGCTTCCATGCAGGCATAGGCCTGCGGCTCGATCCCGAAGATCGTGGCGACGGTGGCGAGGAAGTTCTCCTCGGCCGCGTGATAGCTGCCGTCGGCGAGCGCGATGTGGAAGAGGCCTTCCAGGATGTCCTCGAGCACATGCGGCTGGTCCGCGAACATCCCGGCGATCCGGCGGGCATAGATGTCGAAGCCGGCGATGTCCTGGCGCGCGAGGTTGAAGACGCGTGCCGCCGCCGCCTCGTCCTTGGGGGCGATCACGAAGATCTCGCGGAACGCCGCCACCTCGACGGGGCGCACATGGCCATCGGCCTTGGCCATCTTGGCCCCGAGGCTGACCACGGCGATGGTGAAGGCCACCGAGCGCTCGGGCGCCCGGCCGGTCTCGAAGAACGACGAAAGCGCCTCGCCCCGGGCGATGAGGGCGGCGATGGCGTCGCTTATGCGGCTCCAGATCGACATCCGCCGCAACCTAGCAGCCCTTTGCTGCGCCGCGAAGAGGGAAACCCCTGCTACCGCGCGGCAGACGGAATGCCCGCTTTTCAGCCACGGGTGCTTGCCGGGCCACCCAGGCTCGGCTAGGCGATGATGACCATCCGGAACGCTGCAGGGAGGCAGGCCATGAACGGTGCAGGTGAGGCGCTCGTCGCGGAATTCGGTGCCGACCGGGTGATCACGTCTGCCGCCGACATGACCCCCTATCTGAGCGCCTGGTTCAAGGACGAGACCGGTGCGGCGCTCGCGGTGTTGCGCCCGCGCGATGTCGCCGAGGTGCAGGCGATGGTGCGCGCCTGCGGGCGGCTCGGCCTTGGGATCGTGCCCCAGGGCGGCAATACCGGGCTTGTGGGCGGGGCGCTGGCACGAGACGCGGCCGCCCATGTCTGCCTCAGCCTCGGGCGGCTCGACCGCGTGCGCGCGATCGAGCCCGACGACTATTCGGCCGTGGTCGAGGCGGGCTGCATCCTCCAGTCGGTGAAGGACGCGGCCGCCGAGCACGACCTCTTCCTCCCGGTGTCGATCGGCGCGCAGGGCACGGCCCAGATCGGCGGCATCGTCTCGACGAACGCGGGCGGGATCAACGTGCTGCGCTGGGGGATGACCCGCGAGCAGGTGCTGGGCCTCGAGGTGGTGCTGCCCGACGGCAGCCTCTGGGGCGGGCTCTCGACCCTGCGCAAGAACAACACCGGCCCCGATCTGAAACAGCTCTTCATCGGCGCCGAGGGCACCTTCGGCATCATCACCGCCGCGGCATTGCGGCTGGTGCCATGGCCGACGTCGAGTGCCGCCGCGCTGATCGGCCTGCCCGACATCCATGCCGCCATGCGCGCCTTTCACCGGGCGCGCCGCGATTGTTCCGAGATGCTTTCGGCCTTCGAGTTCCTGATGCCCGCCGCCATGGACATCGCCCGCGACTTCCTGCCCGACGCGCCGGCGCTCGGCACCGAGGCGGGCGCCTATGCCCTCGTCGAGTTGGCGGCGCCGGGACCGATCGACCTGCGGGGAATGCTCGAGACCTTCCTCGGGGGTGCGATGGAGGATGGCACGGTGATCGACGGCATCGTCGCCTCGTCCGAGGCGCAGGCGCGCCGGATCTGGGCGCTGCGCGAGGCGGTGAACGAGGGGCAGGCGCGGCGTGGTGCGTTCCTGCGCAGTGACGTGTCGGTGCGGCTCGGGCTCCTGCCCGAGTTCGTCGCCGCGACCTGCGCCGAGATCGAGGCGGGCGTGCCGGGGACGCGGGCGGTGGCCTACGGCCATTTCGGCGACGGCAACGTCCACCTCAACGTCCTGCCGCCCGAGGGCGCGGATGCGGCGGGTGTCGACGACGCCTTCCACCGTGCCAAGGACATCCTGAACGCCGCCGTCGACCGGCGCGGCGGCAGCATCAGCGCCGAGCACGGCATCGGCCGGATAAAGCGCGGCGATTTCGACGCGCGGCTGACGGGCACGTCGCGCGCGCTGCTCGGCACGCTCAAGGCCGCGCTCGATCCCGACGGGCGGATGAACCCCGGTGCGCTGCATGTCTGAGGCGCTCCGGCGCCCCTGATTCCTCTGATGTAACCCTTTTCGGCCTGCGGGCCTTTGGAGGACTGCGATGAGTCCGCAGCGGCTCGGCATCATCATTGCGCTGGTGGGCATGCTGCTCTTCGCGCTGAACGACACGCTCGGCAAATGGATGGTGGCGAGCTATTCGGTCGCCCAGGTTCTGGTGCTGCGCAGCCTCGCCGCCCTGGCCGTGCTCGCGCTCCTGATGTGGCGAAGCGGCACGCGCCTCTTTCCGGTGCAGAGCCCGCGCCTGCAGCTCCTGCGCGTCGCAGCCTCGGCGGCGGAGGTCGCCTGCTTCTACTATGCCGTGCGCAGCCTGCCGCTTGCCGATGTGATGACCTACTGGCTGGCCACGCCGATCTATGTCGCGGCCGCCTCGCCCTGGCTCCTCGGCGAGCGGGTCGGACCGTGGCGCTGGGGCGCGATCGTGCTCGGGTTCATCGGCGTCATCGTGGCGCTGCGCCCCGGCGAGGGCGGACTGACGCCTGCGGTGGTCGTCTCGCTGATCGGGAGCGCGGCGTTTGCCGTGATGATCATGTCGGCGCGCGCGCTACGCGGCACGCCCGACTATGCGCTGGTGTTCTGGCAGACCGCCGGCACCGGCCTTGCCGCGGCGGTGGTGGCGCCGTTCGCCTGGGTGCCGACGCCGCCGGTCGATCTGGCGCTTCTGGCGACGCTCGGCCTGGTGTCGATGGTGGCGCATCTCGCCATCGCCCGGGCCCTGAAGCTTGCGGATGCATCGACGATCTCGCCGCTCCAGTACACGCTCCTTCTCTGGGCGGTGATCTTCGGCTGGCTGGTGTTCGGGGATGTGCCGGACCGGAGCCTCCTGATCGGGGCGGGAATCATCGTCGCCTCGGGGCTGGTGATCTGGATCCGCGAGACGCGGGCGGCGCGGCGGCGGTAAAGCGCCTTGCCAGCGGGCGTGGCGGGCGGGCAGTCTCGGCGCGATTCGCCGACGTCCAGGAACCGGGAGGACCATCGATGCCGCGACATGCAACGTTCCATGATCTCGAGGGCGTCAGCGTCTTCATCACCGGCGGCGGGTCGGGCATCGGCGCGGCGCTGACCGAAGGGTTTGTCGCCCAGGGGGCGCGCGTGGCGTTCTGCCAGCGCTCCGATGCCTCGGGTCTCGTCGAGGACCTGGCCGCGCGCCACGGCAACCGGCCGCTGTTCCTGCCCTGCGATGTCACCGACATCGACGCGCTCCGGGGCGTGCTCGGGCAGGCGGCGGCGGCGCATGGCGATATCACCGTGCTGGTGAACAACGCGGCGAGCGACCAGCGCCATGTGATCGAGGGCTATACGGTCGAGGAATGGGACCGGGCGCAGGCGATCAACCTGCGGCCGCATTTCTTCACCGCGCAGGCCGTGGCGCCGGGGATGAAGGCTGCCGGGGGCGGCGCCATCATCAACTATTCCTCGGTCTCCTACATGATGGGCGCGGCCGGCTATCTGTCGTACATGTCGGCGAAATCGGCGATCACCGGCCTTACGCGCGGCCTTGCCCGCGAGCTCGGTCCCGACCGGATCCGGGTGAATGCGCTGATGCCGGGCTGGGTGCTGACTGATCGGCAGATGGATCTCTGGGCGACGCCCGAGGATCTCGCGGCGCATCTCGACCGGCAGTGCCTCAAGGAGCATCTGCGTGAGGAGGACATGGTCGAGCCGACGCTGTTCCTCGCCTCGAACGCATCGAGGATGATGACCGGGCAGGCGCTGGTGGTGGACGGCGGCGTGGTGGTGACGGGATGAGCGTTGCCGCCCTCGACTGGATCGCGGCGGACTGGGGCACGACGCGGCTGCGCGTCTATGCCATGGACCGCGCGGGCGGCGTGATCGAGCGGGCGGAGTCGGAGGCCGGCATGGCGCGGCTCGACGGCGCGGAGGCCTTCGAGGCGGCGCTCCTCGATCTCGCCGGCGGCTGGCTTGCGCCGGGGCGCGTCACCGAGGTCATCGCCTGTGGCATGGTCGGCGCCCGGCAGGGCTGGATCGAGGCGCCCTATGCCGAGGTCCCCTGCGCGCCGCTCGCCGCCGGTGCCGTGCGCGCGCCGACCCTTGACCCGCGACTGTCGGTGCGGGTGCTGCCGGGTCTGAGCCAGCGCCGGCCGGCGGATGTGATGCGCGGCGAGGAGACCCAGGTCGGCGGGCTTATCGCCCGCGAGCCCGGGTTCGACGGCACCGCCTGCCTGCCCGGCACCCACAGCAAATGGGCGCATGTCAGCGCGGGCG
>CAZESN010000011.1:0-12210 GCA_964514775.1 uncultured Rhodovulum sp. | reverse complement strand
CACCAGCTTCATGACCGGCGAGCTCTTCGACCTCGTCGCCACCCAGTCGGTCCTGCGCCACAGTGTTGCGGGCGGGGGTTGGTCGGAGGCGGATTTCGCCGAGGCCGTGGAGGATGCGCTCGCCCGGCCCGAGCGGCTGGCCGCGCGGTTCTTCGGCCTGAGGGCCGGATCGCTCCTTGATGGTTTGGAGCCCGACCGCGCGCGGGCGCGGCTCTCGGGCTACCTGATCGGCGCGGAGCTCGCCGCGGCGCGGCCGCACTGGCTCGGACGTGAGGTGGTGCTGGTCGGGACGCCCGGGATCGCCGAACCCTATCGGGCCGCTCTCGCGCTCGGCGGCGTCGCTGCCCGTGTCGCGGATGCCACCGAGCTTACGCTCGCGGGACTGGCGGCGGCCCGCGCCAATCTGGACCGGGACAGGAGAACCGCATGACCCGTCATCTCGTCGCCATCCTGCGCGGGCTCGAGCCGGCACGTGCCGTCGAGACCGCCACAGCGATCGCCGAGGCCGGGATCGGCTGGATCGAGGTCCCGCTGAACTCGCCCGAGCCGCTGAAGAGCATCGCGGCGCTTCAGGGAGCGCTGGGCGACAGGGTCCGGATCGGGGCGGGGACGGTGCTGACCCCGGCCGATGTCGATGCGGTCGCCGGAACGGGGGCCACGTTCATCGTCTCGCCGAATTGCGAGCCGCGGGTCATCGCCCGGACGAAGGAGCTCGGGCTCACTTCGATGCCCGGGGTGTTCACCCCGAGCGAGTGCTTTGCCGCGCTGGCGGCGGGGGCGGACGCGCTGAAGATCTTTCCGGCGGGCATGGCCGGGCCCGAAGGCCTCAAGGCGATCCGGGCCGTGCTGCCGAAGGGCACGCGCGTGCTGGCCGTGGGCGGCGTGGGGCCGGACGATTTCGCCCGCTGGTTCGCGGCCGGGGCGGATGGATTCGGCCTCGGCGGCTCGCTCTTTGGCCCGTCCTGGCCGGTGGAGCGTGTCGCGGAGCAGGCGCGCGCGAGCGTCGCGACCTATGACGCGGGCGGAGGCGTGCGGGGCGGCTGATCGCACCACGTCTCCTCGCACGGCAGGGGTTCCCGCCTGATTTAAGGCGGGAATGCTGGTGTTCGCAGGGAATACAGTGCCCTGGTGGCGCTCAGTGCGCCATCAGCACTGGCACCGGCGTGTCGGCCATGATGTCTGTGGTGGTGCCGCCGAAGATCCGCTGGCGCAGGCGGGAATGGCCGAAGCCGCCCATGACGATCAGCTCCGCCCCGAGATCGACGGCCGTGCGGCGCAGGATCTCGGCGATCTCGCGGCCTTCGCGCGGGACGCGGTGGACGGTGGCCGAGATGCCGTGCCGGGCGAGATAGGCGGCGATGTCCGCGCCCGGCTCCGGCCCGTGACCCTCGAAGGAGGGCACCGGGTCGATCAGCACGATGTCGACGCCTTCGGCCCCGGTCATGATCTCGATCGCGTCGCGGACCGCCTTGGAGGCCTCGACGCTCGCGTCCCAGGCGATCATCACCCGTTTTGGTGCCGGGAAGCTTGTCTCTCCCTTCGACAGCAGAAGCACCGGCCGGCCGGATTCGAAGAGCGCGCCGTTCAGCACCCAGGACTGCAGCCCGTCCCCGTCGTCGCCCGAGGGGGGGATCAGGGTGATGTCGGCATAGCGCGCAAACCGCGCGGCCAGCGTCGCCACCGTGGCGCGGTCGATGTACTGCGCCTCGACCGTGTTGGCGATGCCGGCGGCGGCGAGGCGGGCGGCGACCGCCTCGGCCCGGGTCTGCGCGACCCCCTGGCCATCGCGGATCTCGTTCGCCCAGATATCGTTGGCGACCACCCCGTAGGGCGAGGCCGGCGGCGGCGGGGCGATGCCGAGTACCAGCACCGCGAGATGGGCGTCCATTCCGGCGCAGATCCCGGCCGCCCGGTCGATCTCCGTATCGTCCTGATTCGCGCCGATCGTGAGGAAAACCGTCTTGAAGGGCATGGTCCGTCTCCTGCTCTGCTTCGCCGAGCCTCTACCCGGCAAGGTTGTCCTGCCTTGCGATAAATCAAGAAGGCCGCCCATGCATGTGCTATGTCTGGCCGCGGGCAGAAATGCGGAGGACGCCATGGCTCTGGAGCAGTTCCGGGTGCAGATCGCGATGCTGATGGACGAGATCGCGCAGGCGCCGGAGGATGCGCATGCGCTCCAGGAGCAGATTCGCGAGAAGCTTGCCGAGATGAAGGCCCTCGGCCTGCCGCTACCCGAGGATCTGGTGGATCTCGAGGAATATCTCGAAGACGACCTCGGTTCGGACGAAGCGGGGCCGGGGGCAGAGGGCTAGGACCGGCGGCGTGGTTTCGTTTCGCATCAAGGCGATGGCCGGGAATCCTGTCGAAATCCGGTAGAATCCATCTCGCTTTTTTCCCGTAAAAGTTGTACCGCCTTTTCTGAAACTTGCGGGCAGGCGCTTTACCTGTCCGGGGCAGCGGTACTATAAGTTGCGTCTGACCGTGACCCAGAGGCGGTACATGGGCATATCTTGGGTTTGGATGAGGGAATGAGCGCGATGTTTGGCGGATTTGGCGGCCTCTTCTCGTCGGACATGGCGATCGACCTCGGGACCGCTAACACGCTGATCTACGTGAAGGGCAAGGGCATTGTCCTGAACGAGCCCTCCGTCGTCGCGTATAATATCAAGGACGGCAAGAAGAAGGTCCTCGCGGTCGGCGAGGAGGCACGTCAGATGCTTGGCCGCACCCCCGGCTCGATTCAGGCGATCCGGCCGATGCGCGACGGCGTCATCGCCGATTTCGACGTCGCCGAGGAGATGATCAAGCACTTCATCCGCCGCGTCCACCGGGGCGGGTCGTGGGCGAAGCCTAAGGTCCTCGTCTGCGTACCCCATGGCGCCACGCCGGTGGAGAAGCGGGCGATCCGCGAGAGCGTCATGGCGGCGGGTGCACGCAAGGCGGGGTTGATCTCCGAGCCGATCGCGGCGGCGATCGGGGCGGGCATGCCGATCGCCGAGCCCACCGGCAACATGGTGGTCGACATCGGCGGCGGGACGACCGAGGTCGCGGTCCTCTCGCTCGGCGACGTGGTCTATGCCCGTTCGGTGCGGGTGGGCGGCGACCGGATGGACGATGCCATCATCAGCTACCTGCGGCGCCAGCATAACCTCCTGGTCGGCGAGGCGACCGCCGAGCGGGTCAAGACCGAGATCGGCACCGCCCGCATGCCCGACGACGGGGTGGGCGCGCGGATGGACGTGCGGGGGCGCGACCTGCTGAACGGCGTGCCGCGCGAGATGGAGATCACCCAGGCGCAGATCGCCGAGGCGCTGGCCGAGACGGTGCAGATGATCGTCGAGGGGGTGATGGTGGCGCTCGAGCAGACGCCGCCCGATCTCGCCGCCGACATCGTCGACCGGGGTGTCATGCTGACCGGGGGTGGCGCGCTCCTCGGCGACCTCGATCTCGCGCTGCGCGAGCAGACCGGCCTTGCGATCACTGTGGCCGACGATCCGCTCAACTGCGTGGCGCTCGGCACCGGCAAGTCGCTGGAGTTTGAAGCACAGCTTGCCCATGTGCTAGAATTCGGGACGTGAAGCGGGCGCCAGATCCGTCGGATCGCGGCGACCGCAGAGGCGCCGGCAAGAGGCAGTAGAAGATCGTGGCGGACCGCAGGAGCTCGGATCCGGACTATGTCGGCAGCCTTCGCCGGGTGTTCCTTGGCGTGGCCGTCGTTTTCCTGATCGCGGTCTTCCTCGTCTGGCGCATCGACAATGCCCGTGTCGAGCAGCTCCGCACCAGCATCGTTGACCGCTTCGTCCCGAGCTTCGAATGGACCTTGCGCCCGGTGGCGGCGACTGCGCGCATGGTCGCGGATTTCCGTTCCTACCGCCGGGTCTACGAGCAGAACGAGGAGCTGCGCCGTGAGCTCCAGCGCATGCAGGGCTGGCGCGAGGCGGCACTCCAGCTCGAGCAGCGCAACGCCCGGCTTCTCGCCCTCGCCAACGTCCGGCTGAACCCGCGCATCACCTATGTCACCGCAGAGGTCATGGCCGATGCCGGCAGCCCGTTCCGCCGTTCGTCGGTGCTGAACGTGGGCGCCCAGGACGGGGTGGCGGACGGCTCGGCGGTGGTGGACGGGCTCGGGCTCGTCGGCCGGGTGGCCGGAGTGGGGGAGCGCTCGGCGCGGGTGATTTTCCTCACCGATGCCTCTAGCCGGGTGCCGGCCGTGGTGCTGCCCTCGGGCCAGCAGGTGATGGTGGCGGGCGACAACGGCCCGGCCCCGCCGATCGAGTTCGTCGTGCAGGCCGACGAGATCCGCCCCGGCGACCGGGTGGTCAGTTCGGGCGCGGGCGGTCTCTTTCCCGCCGACATCCTGATCGGGCAGGTCTTCACCGACCGTGACGGTCGGCTGCGGCTCAGGCCGGCGGCCGACTACCGGCGGCTCGACTTCGTGCGGGTGCTGCGCCGCGCGCCGCGCGAGACGATCGACGGGCCGGGGGAAATGATCGGGCCACGGCTTGCCGGACCGGCGGAAGCGGGCGTGGTCGAGGAGGTGCTGCAATGAGCGTGCTGCGGCTCTCGGCGCTCTTTCTGCTCGGCCTGGCGGCCGTCGCGCTGGCATTAGTGCCGCTGGCGCCGGGCGGAGGGCTGGTGCCGCCGGACCTTCTCTTCTGCCTGGTGCTCGCCTGGGTGCTGCGCGCGCCCGAGCCGGTGCCCGTCTGGGCGCTGGTCGTGCTTGGCCTCTTTGCCGATGCGATGCTCTCGCGGCCCATGGGGCTCGGCGCGCTCGGGCTGCTTCTGGCGGCGGAGGCCGTCTCGCAGCTCGCTCCGCGCCTCCGGGGAGCACATTTCGTGCTGGAGTGGCTGGTGGCGGGGGTTCTGTTCGCGCTGGTGCTCGCGGGCACGCAGCTTGCGATGCGGGTCGTGTTCGCGGATGCGCCGCCCGTAGGCGATCTCCTGCGCTATGTGGCGGCCACGGTCATCGCCTATCCGGTCGTTGCGCTGGCGGTGGCCCTGGCGCTGCGCCCGGCGCGGAGGCGGGTCGCATGATGCAGGCTTCGCGTGACCGTCACCCGCTCCGGGATCGCATGCTGCGGACCGTTCGGCAGGAGGTGCTATGAGGCCGCCAGGCGATACCCCACCGCCACGGATCACCCGCCGCGGCCTGATGCTGCTCGGCGCGCAGGCGGGGATTGTGGGCGCATTGGGGTGGCGGATGCGCGACCTCCAGATCGTGCAGAATGAGCGCTATCACATGCTCGCCGAGGAGAACCGGGTCAGCCTGCGGCTGATCGCCCCGGCGCGCGGCCCGATCCTCGACCGCCACGGCAAGCTCCTTGCCGGCAACCGGCAGAACTACCGCATCGTGATGACCCGCGAGCAGGCCCGTGACCCGGCCGATATCCTCGATCGCCTCGGCCAGATCATCGAGCTGCCGGTGGAGGCGCGCGAGCGGGTGCTGCGCGAGATGTCGGCACGCGCGGCCTTCGTCCCGGTGGTGGTGGCCGAGCATTTGTCCTGGGAGGACGTGGTGCGGGTCGCGGCCAACGCGCCGGTGCTGCCCGGCGTCGAGCCCGAGGTGGGCCTCAGCCGTTTCTATCCGGAGGGCTACAGCACCGCCCATGTGGTGGGCTATGTCGGTCCGGTCTCGGAGCGCGACCTCGCCGCGCTGGAGAGCCCCGATCCGGTGCTGATGATCCCGCGCTTCCAGATAGGCAAGACCGGGGTCGAGCAGAGGCTGGAGCCGACGCTGCGCGGCCAGGCGGGCAACCAGCGGATCGAGGTGAGCGCTGCCGGCCGGGTGATGCGCGAGCTCTCCCGCACCGAGGGCGTCGCCGGGCGCGAGGTGCGGTTGACCATTGACCAGGGCGTGCAATCCTATGCGATGGAGCGGATGCGCGGCGAGAGCTCGGCGGCGGTGGTCATGGACGTGCGGAATGGCGACGTCGTGGCGCTCGCCTCGTCGCCGGGGTTCGATCCCAACAGCTTCGTCTTCGGCATCCGGTCGGGCGAGTGGAACACGCTGATGGCGGACGAATACCGCCCGCTCAACAACAAGACCGTCAACGGCACCTATCCCCCCGGCTCGACCTTCAAGATGGTGCTGGCGCTCGCGGCGCTCGAAGGCGGATTTGCGCGCCCGGGCGATACTGTCGGCTGCCCGGGTTACATGCAGCTCGGCAACCGGCGGTTCCACTGCTGGCGCCGCGGCGGGCACGGGCGGGTGGATCTCAAGTACAGCCTCTCGCAGTCCTGCGACTGCTACTATTACGAGATGGCGCGCCGGGTCGGGGCCGACAACATCTCGGCCATGGCCAAGCGGCTCGGGCTCGGTGTGCGCCACGACCTGCCGATGCCCGCCGTGGCCGAGGGGCTGATGCCGGACCGCGCCTGGAAGCAGAACGTGCGGGGCGAAGCCTGGACGGTCGGCGACAGCTTCAACTACGGGATCGGGCAGGGGTTCACGCTGGCCTCGCCGCTCCAGCTCGCGGTGATGACAGCGCGCATCGCCACCGGGCAGGCGGTGGAGCCCAGGCTCGTCCACAGCATCGGCGACGAGGTGGTGCCGGTGGCGCCCGCGCCGTCGCTAGGGCTCGACGAGCGCCATATCGGCCCGGTGCGCGGCGGCATGTATGCAGTGATGAACGAGGGCGGCACGGCGACGCGGTCGCGGATCGTCGACCCCCTGAACCTGATGGCCGGAAAGACCGGCACCAGCCAGGTGCGGATCATCTCGGCGGCCGAGCGCGCGGCGGGCGTGATCTCGAACGCCCAGCTTCCGTGGAACCGGCGCGACCATGCGCTTTTCGTGGCCTATGCTCCCTATGTGGCACCACGCTATGCGATCTCGCTGATCGTCGAGCACGGCGGCGGCGGCTCGGCGGCGGCGGCGCCGATCGCGCGCGACATCCTGATGCGGGCGCTCTACGGCGACCTGCCGCCGCTCGAGGCCTATCCGGCCGAGCAGCGCCGGGACATCGCCGCCCGACGCGAGGCGGCGCTCCTCGGCGGCGGGGAGCCGGTTTGATGCGGATGGTGGAGGGCAGGGCGGCCGTTGTGCGCCGTTGGCCGGAGGCGCGGAGGTGAGCAGCTTCGCGGACCCGAACGGCATCCCCCGGGGTGCTGCCAAGATCCTGGCGATCAACTGGGGGCTGGTGCTTCTGATCGCGGCGACCGCCTCGGCGGGTTTCCTCACGCTCTATTCGGTGGCGGGCGGCTCGTTCGACCCCTGGGCGCGGGCGCAGATGATCCGGTTCGGGCTCGGCTTCGTGGCCATGCTGGCGATCGCGCTCGTGCCCGTGCGGTTCTGGCACGCGATATCGCCGATCGCCTATGCGGGATCGCTCGCGCTTCTGGTGCTTGTCGAGATCATGGGCACGATCGGCATGGGCGCGCAGCGCTGGATCGACCTCGGCTTCATCCAGCTCCAGCCCTCCGAGATGATGAAGGTGGCGCTTGTGATGATGCTGGCGACCTACTACGCATGGCTCGATCCGGCCAAGGTCTCGCGGCCCCTCTGGATGCTGCCGCCGATCCTCCTGATCCTGATCCCGGCGGCGCTGGTTCTGAAGCAGCCAAACCTCGGCACCGCGCTCATCCTGCTGATGGTCGGGGCGGCGGTGATGTTCCTCGCGGGCGTCAGCCTCTGGTACTACGCGACGGCAGCGGCAGCGGCGACCGGCGTCGTGGTCGCGGTGCTGCGCTCGCACGGCACGGACTGGCAGCTCCTGCAGGACTATCAGTACCGGCGGATCTTCACCTTCCTCGACCCGTCCCAGGACCCGCTCGGCGCGGGCTACCACATCACCCAGGCGACGATCGCCATGGGGTCGGGCGGCGTCGCGGGGCGCGGCTTCATGCAGGGCACGCAGTCGCGGCTGAATTTCCTGCCCGAGAACCATACCGACTTCATCTTCACCACCTTTGCCGAGGAGTTCGGCTTTCTCGGCTCGATCGCGATGCTGGGGCTCTTCAGCCTGATCGTGGTGCTCTGTGTCGCTTCCGCGATCTCGAACCGCGACCGGTTCGGGGCACTGCTCACCGGCGGGATCGCGGCCTCGTTCCTCGTCTCCTTCGCGATCAACATGGGGATGGTGATGGGGCTGATGCCGGTGGTGGGCCAGCCGCTGCCGCTCGTCTCCTACGGCGGGTCGTCGATGCTGGTGTTGCTCGCCGCTTTCGGGCTAGTTCAGAGCGCCCATGTCCACCGGCCCCGCCGCAGAGAGTAAGCCCCCATGCCCCGTGTCCTTCTGTCGCTCGCGCCGGACGAGCTTGCCGAATATCGGCACCCGCTTGCCGGGGCCTGCCGGGCGCTCGGGCTTGACGTCTCGTTCAGCGAGGCGGCCGAGCATCCCGCAGCGGTCGACTACGTCGTGTTCACGCCCGCCGGCGCGATCAGCGATTTCGCGCCCTATGTGAACCTCAAGGCAGCGCTGAGCCTCTGGGCCGGGGTGGAGCGGATCGTCGGCAACGCCAGCCTGACCGCGCCGCTCTGCCGGATGGTCGACGCGGGGCTGCTCGAAGGCATGCGCGACTATGTGGTCGGCCATGTGATGCGCTACCATCTCGACCTCGACAGCTTCATCACCCGGCAGGACGGGGTCTGGCGCGGCGACCATGTCGTCCCGCTCGCACGGGAGCGGCGGGTCGGCTTTCTCGGGCTCGGGGAGCTGGGGCGGGCCTGCGCCGGGGCGCTCTCGGGCCTCGGATTTGACGTCCTCGGGTGGAGCCGCCGCCCAGCGGAGGTCGCCGGCGTCACCTGCTACCATGGCGAGGAGGGCCTTCGGGCGGTTCTCGCGGGTTCCGAGATCCTGGTGACGCTGCTCCCGGCGACGGCGGAAACCGCGTCTATCCTGGATGCCCCGCGCCTCGCGCTGATGCCCCGGGGGGCGCGGATCATCAATCCGGGGCGGGGTGCGCTGATCGACGACGCCGCCGTGCTGGCGGCGATCGATGCGGGCGTGATCGCTCACGCGACCCTCGATGTCTTCCGGACCGAGCCCTTGCCGTCCGATCACCGGTACTGGACGCACCCACGGGTGACGGTCACGTCGCACACCGCCGCCCCCAGCCGTCCCGCGACGGCGGCCGCCGTGATCGCCGAGAACATCCGGCGGGGCGAGGCAGGAGAGCCGTTTCTGCATCTGGTCGACCGGACGGCCGGGTACTGACCAGCCCCGGCGGCGGAGGACCGGGGCTAGCACCCGCCTTTCAGGGATGCGGCCGGGATGGGGAGGTATTCTCGGCGGAGTCGGGCAATGTCATGTTGACCCCGCGCGTTCTACGGCATAATCAGCGGCCACGCTCGGGGCACCAGCCCGGCATCCTTGGAGGGGTGGCAGAGCGGTCAAATGCAACGGACTGTAAATCCGTCGGGGTAACCCTACGCTGGTTCGAATCCAGCCCCCTCCACCAAAACCTTCCTTTGAAGTCGTGATGTTTCGGACAGTCCGCCCCTTGGGCTGCCGCAGACGGTTTCGCCTGTGGGCCTTGGGCGCCCCACTCCCGGCGCCTGCCGTGAGTGGGGAGGGACCAGGACCGGCTCATGCCGAAGATCCGGTGGGTTGCCATGTCTTGCAATGGCCCTGCCTGACAGAAAAGAGCCCCCACCGATGCCGGCAGGGGCCCGAAATGTCTCGCGATGGCCGCTTAGGGCGGGATCAGTCGGTGTTGGCGGCGGCTTCCTCGGCCTCAAGGCGGGCCTTGTCGCCGGCGCCCTTGGCGGCCGGATCGCGATCGACGAGCTCGATGATCGCCATCGGGGCCATGTCGCCGTAGCGGAAGCCGGCCTTCAGGACGCGCGTGTAGCCGCCCTGGCGCTCGGCGTAGCGCGACCCGAGCGTGCCGAAGAGCTTGGCGACGGCCGCGTCCTGCTTGAGCTCGGCGGCGGCGAGGCGGCGGGCGTGCAGGTCGCCGCGCTTGCCGAGCGTGATCAGCTTCTCGACGATGCGCTTCAGCTCCTTGGCCTTCGGCAGCGTGGTCTTGATCTGCTCGTGCTCGATCAGCGACGAGGCCATGTTGGCGAACATCGCCTTGCGGTGCTCGTGGGTGCGGTTGAGCTTGCGGTAGCCATTTCCGTGGCGCATTTCAGTCTCCTATCGTGCTTTTGCTTTGTCCGGCGGCCCTGCGTCGGGGTCCGCGTCCTTGGGGCGTCATGCCCGGGGGTAGGCGAGGGGCGCGGACGCCCCCCGGATCTGGCTTCAGAACTGGTCCTCGTACTTCTTCGCGAGGTCCTCGATGTTTTCCGGCGGCCAGTCCACGAGCTCCATGCCGAGATGGAGGCCCATGCCGGTCAGCACTTCCTTGATCTCGTTGAGGGACTTGCGGCCGAAGTTCGGGGTGCGCAGCATCTCCGCCTCGGTCTTCTGGATGAGGTCGCCGATGTAGACGATGTTGTCGTTCTTGAGGCAGTTGGCCGAGCGGACGGAAAGCTCGAGCTCGTCGACCTTCTTCAGCAGCAGCGGGTTGAACTCGAGATCGTCGGCCTCGTCGGTGCGGGTGCCGGCCGAAGGCTCCTCGAAGTTCACGAAGACCGAGAGCTGATCCTGGATGATCCGCGCGGCATAGGCGATCGCATCCTCGGGCTTCACCGAGCCGTCGGTCTCGATCTGGAGCGTGAGCTTGTCGTAGTCGAGCACCTGGCCCTCGCGGGTCGGCTCGACCTTGTAGCTCACCTTCTTGATCGGCGAGAACAGCGCGTCGACCGAGATGAGCCCGATCGGGGCATCCTCGGGGCGCTGCTTGTCGGCCTGGACGTAGCCCTTGCCGGTCTCGACGGTCAACTCCATGAACACCGAGGCGCCGTCGTCGAGATGACAGATGACGTGGTCGCGGTTCAGGATCTCGATGCCGTTCGTGGTCGCGATGTCGCCCGCGGTCACGACGCCGGGGCCGGTCGCGCGGATCTCGACGCGCTTGGGGCCCTCGACCTCCATCTTCACCGAGACGCCCTTGAGGTTGAGGACGATGTCGGTCACATCCTCGCGCACGCCCGGGACGGACGAGAACTCATGGAGCACGCCGTCGATCTGCACGGAGGTGATCGCCGCGCCCTGGAGCGAGGACATCAGCACCCGGCGCAGGGCGTTGCCCAGCGTCAGGCCGAAGCCACGCTCGAGCGGCTCGGCGACGGCGGTCGCCTGACGGAAGGGGTCGGCGCCCTGCTTGACCTCGAGCGCGGTGGGCCGGATCAATTCCTGCCAGTTCTTGTGGATCATCATGTTCATGGCCCTCCATTCCTGTCCGCGCACCTGATCCGATAGGTCTGCGAACGCCCGAGGTAAGTGCAAACTGACCCCGCCCGCGACGAGGCGCGGGCGGGGTATGGCGTGATCCGGTTCAGACGCGCCGGCGCTTCGGCGGCCGGCAGCCGTTGTGCGCGATCGGCGTCACGTCCCGGATCGCGGTAATCTGGAACCCGACGGCGGAAAGCGCGCGCAGCGCGCTCTCGCGGCCCGAGCCGGGACCCTGGACCTCGACCTCGAGGGTGCGCACGCCGTGCTCCTGCGCCTTGCGGCCGGCGTCCTCGGCGGCCATCTGGGCGGCATAGGGCGTCGACTTGCGCGACCCCTTGAAGCCCATGGTGCCGGCAGACGACCAGGCGATCGCATTGCCCTGCGCATCGGCGATCAGGATCTTGGTGTTGTTGAAGCTGGCGTTCACATGGGCGACGCCGGTCGAGATGTTCTTGCGTTCCTTGCGCTTCACGCGCGCCTTCTCGCGAGCCATGTTCCGGCCTCCTTACTTCTTCTTGCCGGCGATGGCCTTCGCGGGGCCTTTGCGCGTGCGGGCGTTCGTGTGGGTGCGCTGACCGCGCACCGGCAAGCCGCGGCGATGACGCAGGCCGCGGTAGCAGCCGAGATCCATCAGCCGCTTGATGTTCATCTGCGTCTCGCGGCGCAGGTCGCCCTCGACGGCGAGATTCGCGTCGATGTACTCGCGGATGCGCAGGACCTCGGCGTCGCTCAGGTCGTTGACCCGGCGGCTTTCGCCGATCTCGAGCGCCGAGCACAGTTCCCTGGCCTTGGTGCGGCCGATGCCGTGAATATAGGTGAGGGCGATTTCCACCCTCTTGTTCGTCGGAATGTTAACGCCAGCTATGCGCGCCAAAGTTCAAGCTCCGTTTCCACCGGTCCCCCGGGACCTTATCAACAGTCAATGCCCGCCGATGACTTCGGCAGGCTCCCGACGCCCAGGTCCCTGGGCCCAGCATCCCGCGTCCCCGAG
>CAZESN010000010.1:25688-30476 GCA_964514775.1 uncultured Rhodovulum sp. | reverse complement strand
GCCGCTCTACGACGCGCTGAACGACTTCTTCCCCTCGAAGCAGGTCCAGAAGCTGATCGAGGAGAAGCAGATCGAGATCGCGCCCCTCGCGTTCATGCGCGGCCGCACCCTCGCGAATGCCTTCGTCGTGCTCGACGAGGCGCAGAACGCCACCACCATGCAGATGAAGATGTTTCTCACCCGGCTCGGCGAGGGCTCGCGCATGGCGGTGACGGGGGACGTGACCCAGATCGACCTGCCACGCGGGGTCACGTCGGGCCTGGTCGAGGCCGAGCGGGTGCTGCGCGGCGTCGACGGGATCGGCTTCACCCGGTTCACCGCCGACGACGTGGTGCGCCATCCGCTGGTCGCGCGCATCATCCGCGCCTACGAGAGCGCCTCGGCCAGCGATGCCTGAGGCGGTGGCCGGACCGGTCGAGCTGGTGATCGAGGACGCGCGCTGGGAGGCGGCCGGCATCGGGGCGCTGGCCGACCGGGCGGCGGCGGCGGCGCTGCGGGCGGTCGGACGCGATCCGGCCGTGCATGCGCTGGCGCTGCTTGCCTGCGACGATGCGCGCATCGCCACGCTCAACGCCGATTTCCGGGGAAAGGCCCGCCCCACCAACGTCCTCTCCTGGCCCGCCTTCGAGGGCACCCCGCCTGAGCCCGGCGCGCCGGAGGACGACAGCGAGGAGGGCGAGGGGCTTTTCCTCGGCGACATCGCGCTCGCCTATGACACCTGCCTGCGCGAGGCAGAGGCGGCGAGCGTATCGCTTTCCGATCATGTCACGCATCTCGTGGTGCATGGGGTGCTGCATCTGCTCGGCCACGACCACGAGATCGAGGCGGAGGCGGAGGAGATGGAGGCGATCGAGACGAAAACACTTGCAACCCTCGGCATCGAAGACCCATATTCGCGCTAGGAGCGCCCCTTGGGCGCGTTATCCGGTCAGGAGACATGGGCGACGATCCCAACGGGCACGCTTCGGCGAGCCTGAAGTCCGCTGAAGACGGGGACCCGGACAGTCCCGGAAAATCCGCTTCTTTCTTCGCGCGCCTCTTCCGGCGCGAGCCGGCCGAGCCGGATCACGTGAACGGCACGGCCCAGGGCCAGGTCGTCGCGGAAAGCGCGAAGGAGATGCTCCTCAACCTTCACAACATGCGCGATCTCACGGTCGATGACGTGAGCGTGCCGCGTACCGACATCGTGGCGGTGTCCGAGGAGGTCACGCTCGATGCGCTGGTGGCCGCGTTCGAGGAGAGCACCTTCTCGCGGCTGCCGGTCTACCGCGAGACGCTCGACCAGCCGCTGGGGCTCGTGCATCTCAAGGATCTGGCGCTGAACTACGGCTTCGGTGCGAAGGGGCGGGAGTTCGATATCAACAGCTTCCTGCGGCCGCTGCTCTATGCGCCGCCGTCGATGCCGATCGGCGCGCTGCTGCAGAAGATGCGGGCGACGCGGATCCATATGGCGCTCGTCATCGACGAATACGGCGGCGTGGACGGGCTGGTGACCATCGAGGACATCGTCGAGGAAATCGTGGGCGACATCGCCGACGAGCACGACGACGTCGAGGACCCGCTCTGGGCCGAGGAGGATTCGGGCGTCTATCTGGCGCAGGCGCGTGCTGAACTTGAGGACTTCGAGGCGGCGATCGGGCATCGGATCTCCTGGGCCGAGCATGACGAGGAGATTGACACGCTCGGTGGTCTGGTCGCGCGGCTGTCGGGGCGGGTGCCGGCGGTGGGCGAGGTGGTGGCACATCCCGAGGGCCATGCCTTCGAGATCGTCGATGCCGATGCACGCCGGATCAACCGGGTCAGGGTCCGGCTGAAGTCGTCTCCGCCCGAGCACGCCGCGGCCGAGACCGCCGATTAGCTCCGGTTTCCGCATGGGCGGTGCCGGGATCGGTGCGGCTCTCGCGGCGCTCCGCGGCTGGCGCCGGGCGCTGGCCGCGGTGCTGGCCGGCGCCGCGCTGGCGCTCGGGCAGGCCCCCGTCGACTGGCCGCTCGCGGTGTTTCTGGCGCTGCCGGTGCTTCTCCATCTCATGGACGGCACGGGCGGCTGGCGTGGGGCGTTCTCGCTCGGCTGGCTGGCGGGGGCGGGGTATTTCGCCGGCACGCTCTTCTGGATCATTGAGCCCTTCCTCATCGACGTCGCCCGGCATGGCTGGATGGCGCCCTTCGCGCTGATCGGCATGGCCGGGGGGCTCGCGCTCTTCTGGGCAGCCGCCTTCGCGCTGGCGCGCCGGATGTGGCCGGCTGGCCCCGCGCGCGTCCTGGTTCTGGCGGCGGTCTGGACGCTGGCGGAATACGCGCGCTCCACCATTCTCACCGGTTTTCCCTGGGCGCTGATCGGCTATGTCTGGGTCGAGACGCCGGTCATCCAGGTCGCGGCGCTGACCGGGCCGCATCTCCTGGGGTTCCTCACGCTTCTTGCAGGCCTGCTGCCCGGGCTCGGGTCGTTCCGTCACGCGGGCCTCGCCGGAGTGCTGGTGGCGCTCGGGTGGGGCTGGGGTCACTGGCAGCTGGCGCAGCCTCTGCCCCCGCGCGCGGAGCCGGTGATCGTGCGGCTCGTGCAGCCCAATGCCGACCAGCGCGAGAAATGGGACGCGGCGCGCCAGGCCGAGTTCCAGCGCCGCCTGCTGGATGCCAGTGCCGCGCCGGGGTCGGAGCTCGGCACGCCGGACGTCACGATCTGGCCCGAGACGGCGGTGCCCTTCGTGCTCGGCTTCGCGCCCGCCGAGCAGGCCGGAGCGGGAGCGTCGGTCGGGCCGGATGGGCGACTGATTCTCGGCATCCGCCGGGCGGAGCCGCTGGACGAGGGCTGGGACTGGTACAATTCACTCGTGGTTCTCGACCCCCGGGGCACTGCGCAGGCGGTCTATGACAAGCACCATCTCGTCCCGTTCGGCGAATATATACCGCTCGCCCGCCGACTCGCGGTGCTGGGCCTGCCGGGCACGGCGACCCTGACCGGGACCGGTTTCGCCGCCGGGCCGGGGCCCGAAGTGGTCGCGGTGGAGGGACTTCCGCCCTTCCTGCCGCTCATCTGCTACGAGGCCATATTCCCGCAGGGGTTGAGCGTGCCCGGGCCGCGGCCGGACTGGCTGGTGCAGGTGACGAACGATGCCTGGTTCGGGACGGTCTCGGGCCCCTACCAACATCTGGCGCAGGCCCGGGTCCGCGCAATCGAGCAGGGATTGCCGCTGGCGCGGGCTGCCAACACCGGAATTTCCGCCATGATCGATCCGCGCGGCCGCATCCTGGCGTCGATGGCGCTCGGCGAGACCGGTCATCTCGACGTGGCGCTGCCCGCACCACTGCCGGTGACCCTCTACGGACGTACCGGAGACCTTCCCGTTTTGGTTGCATTAATGGCAATTTGTGGGTTAACTGTAATCGAATTCAGGAATAGAAATTTCCAGAGCAGGTGCCGATAACGAATACGGGAGTTTGTGTTGCTTCCGTGTGTGGGGGAAAGCGCTGGCCGTGCCGCTGCTTCGGCCGGTGAAGCTGCGAGAATGCGCGGCGCTTTGTGTTGGGTGGTACCAGTGTCCATGTCTGCTAGTAAAATCGACGGGATAGTCGGAAATCGACTGCGGGAGCGCCGCGAGGAACTCGGAATCAGCCAGGGCCGTCTCGGGCGGCACCTGGGTCTGACCTTCTCGCAGATCCAGAAATACGAAAAGGGCTCGAACCGGATCGGCGCCGGGCGGCTCTATCTCATCTCCGAATTCCTCGGGGTCAGCCCCACCTATTTCTTCGAGGCCGTGGACGACGCGGCCACGAGCGGGGCGGTGCGGCAGCTGGCGCCGCCGCGCGACGAACTGCGCGCGCTGATCGATTCCTTCGCCGCGATCGAGGATCCCGATACCCGCCGGTCGGTGGTCGCGCTCGTGCGCTCGCTTACCGTCAGCGGTCAGGCGGCGGGAATACCTCGTTGACCCGCTTTCCGTGCGTGGCGTAGGTACAACGTCGGTAGTGCAGCCTGTCGGGACCATCATGAGCAAGCGCAACGAGTATCTTTTCACGTCCGAATCCGTGTCGGAGGGGCATCCCGACAAGGTCTGCGACCGTATTTCCGATGCGGTCCTGGACGCCTTCCTCAGCGAGGACCCGGAGGCGCGCGTCGCCTGCGAGACCTTTGCCACCACCGACCGCGTCGTGGTCGGCGGCGAGGTCCGGGGCCCGGGCAAGGTGCTTGCCCGCGTCGAGGACATCGTCCGCGAATGCGTCAAGGACATCGGCTACGAGCAGAAGGGCTTCCACTGGGCCACCCTTCACGTCGACAACCTCATCCACGGCCAGTCCGAGCATATCGCCCAGGGCGTCGATGCGGCCGACGGCAAGGAGGA
The DNA here is from genome assembly GCA_964514775.1 of uncultured Rhodovulum sp. Lineage (GTDB taxonomy): Bacteria > Pseudomonadota > Alphaproteobacteria > Rhodobacterales > Rhodobacteraceae > Amaricoccus. The sequence continues at coordinate 26,139 of CAZESN010000010.1, read as the reverse complement.
GGGCGCGGGCGACCAGGGGATCATGTTCGGCTATGCGGTCGACGAGACCCCGGAGCTGATGCCGGCGCCGCTCCACTACGCCCATGCGATCCTGCGCCGCCTCGCCGAGGCGCGCAAGTCGGGCGCCGAGCCGCGGCTGGGGCCGGATGCCAAGAGCCAGCTCTCGCTGCGCTATGTCGGCGGCAAGCCGGTCGAGGTCTCGAGCCTCGTCCTCTCGACCCAGCATCTCGACGCGGACATGACCTCGGCGGACGTGCGCGCCATGGTCGAGCCCCATATCCGCGACGTCCTGCCCGAGGGCTGGCTGACCGGTGCGACCGTCTGGCACGTGAACCCCACGGGGCGGTTCGTGATCGGCGGCCCCGACGGTGATGCCGGTCTCACCGGGCGCAAGATCATCGTCGACACTTATGGCGGTGCCGCACCGCACGGCGGCGGCGCCTTCTCGGGC
>CAZESN010000010.1:15902-25678 GCA_964514775.1 uncultured Rhodovulum sp. | reverse complement strand
TCGGCGTGGCGCGGCCGCTGTCGATCTATGTCGACACCGACGGCACCGCCACGGTCGCCGAATCGGCGATCGAGAAGGCGCTCGACACGGTGATGGACCTGACGCCGAAGGGCATCCGGACGCATCTCGGCCTGAACCGCCCGATCTACCAGCGCACCTCGGCCTACGGGCATTTCGGCCGCCAGCCCGACGACGAGGGCGGGTTCTCCTGGGAGAAGACCGACCTCGTCGAGGCGCTGCGCAAGGCGGTCTGACGCGGACGGCATGACCGAGAGAGACGATCAGCCGGGCGATGATGCGCCCGGCGAGCATTCCGAGACCTGGCGCAACCTCTACGGCCGGCGGCGCGGCAAGGCGCTGCGCCCCGGCCAGCGCCGCCTGGTCGAGGAGCTCCTGCCGCGCCTCAGCATCCCCGGTGTCGCGCCGCCGGTCGACCCGTCACGCGCGCCGGTCGATCCCGCGGCGCTCTTTCCCGACGGCCGGCCGCTCTGGCTCGAGATCGGCTTCGGCGGAGGCGAGCATCTCGTCCATCAGGCGCGCAGCAATCCCGGGGTCGGCCTTCTCGGCTGCGAGCCCTTCCTGAATGGCGTCGCCATGGCCCTCGGCCGGATCGCGGCCGGCAAGGTCGGGAACATCCGCCTGCATCCGGGGGACGCGCGCGACCTGATCGAGCTCTTGCCCGCCGGCGCGATCGCCAAGGCGTTCCTGCTCTATCCCGACCCCTGGCCCAAGGCGCGCCACCATCGCCGGCGCTTCATGCATCCCGACAATCTGGCGATGCTTGCGCGGGTGATGCCCGCGGGGGCGGAGCTGCGGCTGGCGACCGACATCCCCGAATATGTCGAGCACGCCCTCGAGGTCGTGGCGGGGACGGATACCTTCGTCTTCGAGCCTTCGGGCGCGGCCGACCACGGGGTCGCCTGGCCGGACTGGCCCGGGACGCGTTACGAGGCGAAGGCCCTGCGCGCGGGGCGGCAGCCCCATTACGTGACGTTCCGCCGGGTCTGAGACCGGCCGCTGCCTGATCGGTTTGGATGAGGATCGTTGCGGGGGAGTGTGCCCGGGCACGGGGTGGGCACGCGTGCCCATTTTTCAACATATTGATATGAAACGGCTATTCCGGACCGTTAAGCATTAGGAAAGCTTTGTTGGCGCGCGCGGGCGCGCCCGGTCAGGCCCGATCCGATCTGGCGAAGACCGTATCACACGGTCTTCGTCGGATCGTGCCTGGGCGCGCCGAACCGCTTCACCTCTCCCGATGAGCGCGACGCGCTACGCCTCGCGCAGGACCTTCGTTAGCGTCTCGAAGACATTCGCGTTCGCCGCGATGATCCCGCCGTAGTCGAGCGGATTGCCCCCCTCGGAAAGCGGGCCGGTGAAGCCACCCGCCTCGCGCACCAGCAGGATGCCCGCGCCGATATCCCACGGGTTGAGGCCGTTTTCCCAGAACCCCTCGTAGCGGCCCGCCGCCACATAGGCGAGGTCGAGCGCCGCCGAACCCCAGCGCCGGATGCCCGCGCAGCGCGGCGCCAGCGCCGCGATCTCGCGCAGGGTGCGGGGCAGGAGCGGGCTGCCCCCGAAGGGCACGCCGGTGGCGAAGACGCTCTCGATGAACTCGCGCCGGCCGGATACCCGCAGCCGGCGATCGTTCATCCAGGCGCCGCCGCCCTTCTCGGCGGTGAACATCTCGTCCTTGACGGGGTCGTAGATGACGCCGGCGACGATCTCGCCCTTGTGCTCGAGCGCGATCGAGATTGCCCAGTGCGGCATGCCGTGCAGGAAGTTGGTGGTACCGTCGAGCGGGTCGACGATCCAGCGGCGGGTGGGGTCGGTGCCCTTCACCTCCGTGCTCTCCTCGCCGAGCCAGCCGTAGTTCGGGCGCGCCTCGGTCAGGGTCGCCCGGATCGTCTCCTCGGCGCGCAGGTCGGCGCGGGTGACGAAGTCGCCCGGTCCCTTGGAAGAGACCTGCAGGTTCTCGACCTCGCCGAAATCGCGCAGGAGGTTGCGCGCCGCCTGGCGGGCCGCCTTGATCATCACGTTCAGATTGGCCGATGCCTGGGTCATTGCGCGCGCTCCGGGTAAGTCGGCGCGCTTATGTCGGGATTTGCCGCCCGCGACAAGGCTTCTACCAGCGGATGTTGAGTCCCGCGCTCAGCTGGACCGCCCGCTGGCGCGGCCCGTCGAGGTTGGTGGTCCCGTCGACCACGAGGAAACCGTCGATGTTTTCCGCCAGACTGCCTGTCACGCCGACACCGGCCTCCAGGGCCGTGCCGTCATTGCGGGTGGTGAAGCTCTCGCCGTCGAAGCGCACCCGGTCGGTGCCGCCCAACCCCTGCCAGAGGTTGGCCTTCAGGTAGAAGGCGGGCTCGCCGGCCTCGTCGCCGTGGTGCAGCCGCAGGCCGACCCGCCCGGTCGAGCTCCAGCCATCCCCGAAGGAGACGGCGGCGAATTCGTCGCTCTGCTCGTCGAGGTCGGTGTACTGGGCGATCAGTTGTGCCTGCGGCTCGAGCCACCAGTCGCCGTGGACGGCAAAGGGCCGGCCCGCCTCGACCGAGGCCGTGACGCCGTATCCGCGGATGTCGATCCCCTCGCCGGAGACCGAATCCGCCGATCCGCGCAGCCGCGACAGCATTCCGACGAGATCGAGATAGAACGCCTCGGGCGCGATGCGGGTCCAGGTCACGCCGATCGTCTGCTGGTCGAGGTCGACGTCGCCGGTCCGCACCCCGTCCTCACCGAGCGCGAAGCCATGGATGCGCCCGTCCGCGGTGGCGGCGGCGAGGAACAGGCTCGCCACACTGCGGGTCCCGTCCTCCGCCTCGTCGCCCCAGACGTCGAAGCCCACCTGGACGCCGGCGATCGTCCCGTCGAATTCCGGCCGCAGGGTTCCGTTCGCCGTGAACTCGGCGCGCTCGCCCCAGATCCGGCCCCAGCTTGCCCGGGCCTCGCCCGTCCGCGTCAGCTGATCCTGCGCGCCCCGGCGCTCGTGGAACGTCCCGAGAATGCTGAGGCTCGTCTGCCGCACCAGCGGAAGGACGGCCGCATAGGTCGGCGCCTCGGCGCGATAGGTGGGAGTGGGCTCCGGTTCGGGTTCAGGTTCCGGTTCGGGTTCCGGCTCGGGTTCAGGTTCGGGCTCCGGCTCCGGCTCGGGTTCTGGTTCGGGCTCGGGCTCTGGTTCTGGTTCGGGCTCGGGCTCTGGTTCCGGCTCGGGTTCGGGTTCCGGCTCAGGTTCCGGACCAGGGATGATCTCTGTCCTGAGAAACCAGTCCTCGGCGTCCCCTGGCGCCGTGCCTCCGCGATAGAGCAGGTACTCGAATGCGCCGGCCGCGACCCGGCCCGAAAGACGGAAGGCGTCGGCGGCCGTGGTTGCACCGTTCTCCGTCGCCACGACGCGAATGCCGCTCGCCGTGGTCTGCGCGCCGGGCCCGCCGAGGTTCACGACCTCGATGGCGGTATCGCCGCTTGCCGACCCGCCGTCGATCACCAGCGCATCGGATGGAGCGCTGTCATCGCCGAGCACGGTCTCGAGCAGGATCCGCCCGCCGAGACCGATATAGTCGCCCTCGATGCGCAGCCGCGAGACCGCCGATCCACCCCGCAGGTCGATCGTGCCGGCATTGTCCAGGTTCCCGAGCACCGCGTAGGTCCCGGCTCCTCCCGCCAGCAACGTGCCCGACCCTGCGGCCAGCACCAGATCCGCCGGCCCGGACAGATCATAGAGCGCCGGGTTGATCGTGTAGAACGCATTCGGGTTGTCGGTGAAGCCGTAGGTGACCTCGGGAAAGTCGAGCTCCGGCGTGCCGCCCAGCGTCAGGTTGCCGCTCAGCGTGAAGCCCGCACCGAAATCGAGCACGCCCCCGTCCGTCACGAAGGCGCCCGTTCCGTCGTCTCCGCCCGTCGCAAAGGCCGCGTCGGTGAAGCCGACCGTGCCGCCGGAGATCACCGTCGTCTCGAAATCCGTCAGCGCGCCCCCGGCCACCACGCCCGACCAGCCGTCGAACACCAGCGCGTCCGTCCAGCCGTCCGACGGATCGAGCCCGTCGCCCGCGTCGATCCCGCCCTGCGCGCCGGTGGCGAAATCACTGGCGAAGTCGGGGCCGACGACGACGAGGTCGCTGCCGGGCCCAAGCCGGATCTGGCCTTCGATCGTGCCCGAGAGCAGCACGACGTAGTCAGATTCGGCTGCCGTGTAGCTCGGATTGAAAAGGACGGCATCGCCGAGCACGCGCGCCCCATCGAGGATCAGCTTGTCGTCGCCCGTGCCCATGATGATGCTGTTGCCGGCGCCGGCCGTCCCACCCGTGGGGTCAAAGCCGATCGTGCCGCCCTCGAGGAGGAAATAGTCGTTGCCGGTCTGGGCATAGACGAAGCGGTCGACCTCGCCGCCGGTCATGTGGAAGCCGTTCTCGCCGGACTGGAGGTTGAACGCGCCGACCCGCCCGTCGCGCAGGTCGACGAAGTCGCCGGCGGTCGCCGTGCCGGTGAGATGGCCGCCGGTCATCAGGAAGATGTCGAGGTTGCCGCCCTGGTTGAGCTCGCCGAGCGTCCCGCCGGTCATCTCGAAATAGGCCGGGTTCATGCCCTGGCCGATGGACGTGACCGTCCCCGAGCGGACGAAAGTTCCGTTCTCCGGCGAGATCCCGACCGTCTCGCCCACGCCGGGATCGCAGATCACCTGAAGGGGCAGGGCTCCGGCCGGGATGACATAACAGGCAGCTTGGGCAACCGCCGGAAATATCCACGCTGCGAGAGCAGTGCTGCTCAGGAGCCTTGTCCGGGTCACGGCTTCATCCCTTAACGCGAGTGGTGTTCGCTTTAGGGTTGAACGTGACCATTCCTGACGCGGGGTCAAGAAATATCCAACGCACGCCGAGAGGATAGCAGCACATCGGGCAGCGGAATGGGCCTATGGCGAAACGGTGCGCGAGGGGTGCTGTTGTGAGCTTGAACGAGGCGATTTCACGCGACACGCGGTGGCGGATGTCGCCGCAGACCCGCATGGACCGTGATGCGAATACCGTCCGGCCCGCCCGGCGGCGCCTATCTGCGCTCCCGCATGGCGTCGTTGACGCTGCCGACGCAGGCCTGCTCGCCGCGGCTGAACACGCCGTCACGATTCCGGTCGCACATCTCGATATGGCGCGGCGCCAGGTTCGGAAACCTGCGCTGCATGTCCTGGAAGGTCGGCAGGTTCTGCGCGGTCAGCGGGGCCGACAGGAACGGGAATGCCATGGCGGCAGTCAGGCCGATCAGGGCGCCGCGGATAAGTTTCGAGCGCATGGAGACCTCCGATGCAGGATGCGGGATGAGCGATGCGATCATGTGCATGCGACCTACTGGCTCCGGATCAGGACCTCGTAGATGGCGTCGAGCTGCGGATACTCGCGCTGGTCGATCACGCCGTCGCGGTTGATGTCCATCCGGCGGACCTGGGCCTCGGAGATGCCGGGATAGGCACGCTGGGCTTCCTCGTAGTCGACGACCCCGTCCTTGTTGCGGTCGGCGCGCGCAAAGGGAACGGCGGCCGAGACCGCGCCGGCGCCGAGAAGGGCGACGGCTGCGAGGGAAAGGATGCGGAACTTGGGGGTCATGCGGATACTTTCAGCGCCTCGGCGGGCGCGGCCTGGCGGAGACGGACCTGTGCCTTGACGGGAAGATGGTCGGAGGCGGTCCGGGCGAGGGGGGTGTCGTGGGCCTCGACCTCGCCGATGATGCCCTGCGGGCGGGCGATGATCCGGTCGAGCGCGAGCACGGGGAAATAGGACGGAAAACTCGGCACGCCACGCCCCACCGGTCCGAAGCCGTGGCGGAACGGGTGAAGGGCCGAGCGGCGGTGCTGGCGGCGCCATTCGTTGAGGTCGCCCATCAGCACGACGGGCCGCGCCTCGTCCTCGCGGGCATGGCCGAGCAGCATCTCGACCTGGAGAAGGCGCGACTGGCGCAAAAGGCCCAGATGCGCGGCCATCACCCGTACCGATCCGGCGGTGAGGTCGATGTCGGCGACCAGCGCGCCGCGGGGCTCGAGCCCGGGCAGGCGGAGCTGGCGCAGCTCCTGGACCATTCCCTCGCGCACCAGGACGGTGTTGCCGTGCCAGCCGTGGCCGGCATGGCCGTTGGAGACCGGCACCGGCACGAGGCCGGTCTCGCGACCGACCCGCTCCATGTCGAGCCGGCCGGCACGGTCTCCGAATCGGCGATCGACCTCCTGGAGGGCGATCACGTCTGGATTGATCTCGGCGATGACCGCGCCCACACGGTCGGGGTCGTAGCGGCCGTCCGTGCCGACGCATTTGTGGACATTATAGGAGGCGAAGACGGCCACGCCCCCGGATGGATCAGTCATGCGCGCCTCCGGTTGGCCCTGAATCTAGTAGCTCCGGGGCCGCACGGGAACCCCCGCCGGCCGACAGATGCGTGAACCTGCCGGCGGCGGGGGATCCGGCTCAGCCGAGAAACACGGTGGCGAGCGGCGGAAAGCCGTTGAAGCCGACCGAGGAATAGCTCGTGGTATAGGCGCCCGTGCAGAGGATCCGCAGCTTGTCGCCGGCCTCGAGCGCGACGGGCAACTGGACCGGGCGCTTTTCGTAGAGCACGTCGGCCGAATCGCAGGAGGGACCTGCGAGGATGCAGGGACCGGTCTCGGCATCGCCGTGGCGGGTCTCGAACTGGTAGCGGATCGCCTCGTCCATGGTCTCGGCCAGACCCGAGAACTTGCCGATGTCGAGGAACACCCAGCGGTGCAGGTCGCTCGCGTCCTTGCGCGCCACGAGCAGCACCTCGGCGACGATGACGCCGGCCTCGGCCACCAGGCCCCGGCCCGGCTCGGCCATGACCGCGACCTCGGTGCCGAAGCGGGCGCGCACCATGTGCATCACCTGCGCGGCATAGTCCTGGGTGCGCGGCAGCGGATCGCCGTAGAACGCCGGGAAGCCGCCGCCGATGTTGAGGATGCGCAGCCCGAAGCCCGCGTCCTGCGCCTCGGTCCAGAGGGCGAGCGCCGCGTCGAGGGCAGGGGCCCACATCGCCGGCTCGCGCATCTGGCTGCCCGGGTGGAACGAGATGCCGGCCACGTCGAGCCCGAGCTCGCGCCCGATCGCCATCAGCCGCAGCGCCTCGCGCTTCGAACAGCCGAACTTGCGGCTGAGCGGCCAGTCGGCGGCCGATTCCTCGACCAGCATGCGGATGATCACCCGCGCGCCGGGGGCGTGCGCCGCGATCTTCTCGAGCTCGGCCTCGGCATCGGCCGCGAACTGCGCGACGCCCATGGCATGGGCATGCGCGATGTCGGAGGCGCGCTTGATCGTGTTGCCGAAGGCGATATGCGCGGCGGGCACGCCGAGCGAGAGGCAGAGATCGATCTCGCCGCGCGAGGCCGCGTCGAAATGCGCGCCCTTGGCGGCCAGCGACGCGACCACCTCGGGGGCGGGGTTCGCCTTGACCGCATAGTGGATCGTGGCAGTGCCGAGGCCCTCGGCCAGCGCGTCGTACTTCGCACGCAGCAGGTCGAGGTCGAAGACGACCGTCGGGCGGTCGAATTCGGTCGCGCGGATATACGCATCCTGGCGCGCCGAAACGGCAGTGGTCTGCGGGTGTACGTCGACGATGGCGGGATCACCCGCCAGGGCGGCAGCATATCGCATGCGCATCTCCATCAGTCCCGGGGGCAACCCGGAGTTCCCAAAAGAGACGTTACCGTCGCTGCATGGTTACCCGGTGCGGGCACTTACAGAGGCGCGTGCGTTGGCGTCAGTATCGGGCATATGAGGCCCCGGCCTGTCACAATCAAGGGGAAAAATGCGCGGGCGGCGCGTTTGTGCGCTCAGGCGCATTTCCGCGCATTGGCCAAAGTTAACATGGGCTTATTGCGGGGATTTCGCGAACGGCCTCAAACCGTGGGCGCGACCGTGCCCGGCCGGGGCCTCTGCGGCTAGGCCACGGCGCGGGTGAAGACCTCGCTCGGATCCTCGACCGGCTGGCTGATCACGAAGCCCTGGGCATGGGTGAAGCCGATGGCACGCACCGCCTCGAGCTGGTCGGCGGTCTCGACGCCCTCGGCGGTGATGGTGATGCCCTGGGCGCGCGCCGAGGTCACGATCGCGCGGATCAGCTCGGCGGTGGCCGGGTTGGCGAGGTCCTGGACGAAGGTGCGGCCGAGCTTGATGCGGTGGTGGGGCAGGCGGGCGAGATAGGCGAGCGCGCTGTAGCCGGTGCCGAAGTCGTCGAGGGCGATGCGGATGCCCCGGGCGATCAGGGCGCGCAGTTGCCCTGCCGTCTGGGGGTCGTCGCGCATCAGCACGGTCTCGGTGATCTCGAGCTCCAGCCGCTCGGCGGGGAACTGCGAGCGGGCGAGGGCCGCGTCCACCTCGGCCACGAACCGCGGCTGGTGGAACTGCAGCGCCGAGATATTGACCGAGAGCGTCAGCCGGTCGGGCCAGGTGCTCGCCACCTCCAGCGCCCGGCGCAGGGTCCAGGCCCCGAGCGGCAGGATCAGCCCGGTCGATTCGGCGATCGGCACGAAGCTCGTCGGCCGCATGTCGCCCCGCGTCGGGTGCCGCCAGCGCAGAAGCGCCTCGGCGCCGGCGACCCGGCCGCTGGCGAGGTCGACATAGGGCTGGAAGGCGAGATGCATCTGGTCCTGGTCGAGCGCATGCGCGAGGTCGAACTCGAGCTTCGAGCGCTCGAGGTCGAGCATGTCGATCGCCGGGACGTGCAGCATGTACCGGTTGCGCCCCTCGGCCTTGGCATGGCGCACGGCGGCCGCGGCCTGGGCGAGCAGGGGGCCGGGGGCGGTCGCGGCGGTGACCCGGTCGACGATGCCGATGCTCGCCTGCACGGTGACGCTGCGCCCGCGCATGTCGAACGGGGCGGCGATCGCGCGCAGGATCCGGTCGGCCAGGCTGCGCGGATCGGTGCCGGCGCGTTCGGCCAGCACTGCGAACCGGTCGCCGCCGAGGCGCAGCATCCGCTCGGCCGGCTCCGTCAGCAGCGCCTCGATCCGCCGGCCGGTCTCGGCCAGCACGAGGTCGCCGGTCGGCTGGCCCAGCACCTCGTTGAGCGCGCGGAACCGGTCGAGGTCGATGAGCAGGAACGCGTGGTCGCGCGTGTCGGGCCGGTCGCGCAGCGTCTCGGCGATCCAGGCGGCCGGCCCGGCGGGGGCGGGATCCATGGCCGGGCCGAGCAGGCGGCCGAGGATCCGCGCCCCGTCGGCCAGCGCCTCGGCGAGGGCAGGGGTCAGGCGCCGGCGCGCCCTGTCGGCCATCAGCAGGTATCCCGCGGGCCGTCCCTCCGGCGTCGCGACCGCGACCGCCGCCGCGAATCCCGCCTCGGCGAAGGGCGCGCCCGCGAGCGGGGTCGGCGTGGAGGCGATGTCGCTGAGGTCGAGCCCGCCCTCGGGATAGAGGTTGCGGAGCTCGGGCAGGGCCGCGAGCAGCTCGCCATCGGACCCGATCACCCCGATCGCGCCGCGTCCCGTTCGGCTGGCAACCATGGCGAGAAGGGCGTGGACGGCGGGGTCATGGAGAGGATCGGGGGTATTCATGGGACTCGTGAAAGCTGGAACTCCCCCAGACTACAACCTGAGGTAGTGCAAATGCCAGACATATTCGCGCCAGTCATCGGGGTGTCACAGGCATGCGGGGAGGGTGGTGGCACGTATCTGCGGTATGTCACATCCGTGCCGATTTCGCCCTTGTCATCCCCCTCGCGGCCCGTATATAGACCCGCCATCGGATGCGGGCGTAGCTCAGGGGTAGAGCATCACGTTGCCAACGTGAGGG
>CAZESN010000010.1:11249-15892 GCA_964514775.1 uncultured Rhodovulum sp. | reverse complement strand
CCCCAACCTTGCCAAGGTTGGGGTCGTGAGTTCGAATCTCATCGCCCGCTCCAGATAAACTCAGAGACTTACGGGTCGATCTTCAGGCCGCCTCCGGGCGGCCTGACCCGTTTAAGGGCCCCCGCGCATCGCCGCCTTCCCGGATCGGGCGCCGGGCAGCGCCCGTCGGTCGCCCTTGATCCGACCTTCCGCTTATCCCCTTCCGCCTTCTGCGGTTTCTCCGGCTACCCGTCCGTCGCCAGCATGCTCCTGCTTGCCTGGTTTGCCGCAGGCCGCGCTCAGGCCCTGCCGCTCTCTTGCCGCGACCCCGCGCGCCCCGTCCGCCAATCTGTCTGCGAAATCTATAGAAGTGTTGACAGATTGTGCAGCTGTGCATACCAAACCTGCCTTGGGAGGATCGAGGCATGATCGCGGATGAAACGGCCGGTCGTGGCGATTCCGCCGAGGAGCGGGACGCGGGCGACGGCGGGCAGGTCGAGCGGATCCGCTCGGAAATCACCGCCATGATCGCGCGCGGCGAGCTCGTGCCGGGCGAGCGCCTGCGCGAGGCGCGCCTGGCGCGACAGCTCAACATCGGCCGCAACGTCACCCGCGAGGCACTGCGTGCCCTCGAACAGGCGGGGATCGTCCGGATCGTGCCGAACCGGGGTGCCGAGATCCGCAAGCTCTCGATGGAGGATGCGCTCGACCTCTACGATCTGCGCTCCGGGCTTGCCCGCGCGGCGGCGCGGCTGGCCGCCCGGCGCGTCGATCGCGATCAGCTCGAGGAACTCGCGGACCTCCAGCGCCAGCTGAGCTTCGCCATCGACCGTGATGACGCGCCGCTCTACACGACCGTGAACCGCCGCTTTCACGCGGTGATCTTCGAGGCGGCGCGCAATCCGCGCCTCTCGGACTACAACGACGCCCTGGAGGAGGAGCTGAAGCTCTTCCTCACCCGGACCAGCTACTCGGCCGCCGCCTTCCGCAAGTCTTGGGAAGAGCACCAGAGGGTGCTCGACGCGCTCCTTGCCGGCGAGGACATGGCCGCGGCCGATGCGTTCGAGGCCCATGTCATCCAGGGCAAGACGCGCCTCGTCGAAGGGGAGGTATCGGTCCGGTTCTGACCGGGCCGGGACTGCCGTTCCCAGAAGGCGGATGTCCCCCGGAAATCAACCCACAGTCCATATAGGGAGGAAACTGTGCAGAAGACCCTCAAGGCCATCGCGGTGGCCAGCCTCGGCATGGCCATGCTTCCGGCGGCAGGCCACGCCGAACTGCTCGACGAGATCCGCGCCCGCGGCTCCGTCACCTGCGGCGTGCTCAACAACCTCGAGCCCTTCGGCTATCTCGATCCCGCCAGCCGCGACGTGATCGGCTACGAGATCGACCTCTGCCGCGACATGGCGGAGTTCCTCGGCGTCGACGCCGAGGTCAAGATCGTCTCGTCCCAGGCCCGTATGCCCGAGCTGCTCCAGGGCCGGCTCGACATCCTCGTCGCGCTGATCAGCTACAGCCCCGAGCGGGCCGAGCAGATCGACTTCAGCAACACCTATGTCGCCGACAGCTTCCAGGCGATCACCACGAGCGATTCCGGTCTCCAGACCCTCGACGATCTCGCGGGCGCCCGCGTGTCGGTGATCAAGGGCTCGTTCCTCGAGCCGCTGGTCCAGAGCAGCTATCCGACCGCTACCGTCGTCTCCTTCGACGACGCGAGCACGGCGTTCATGGCCATGGCCCAGGGCCGCGTCGACGCGACCGTCCAGCGCACGACCCAGGCCCGCGCGCTCCAGCTCCGGCTCGGCGAGAACGACAACACCCTCATGCTCGACCCGCCGATCACGGTCCAGCGCACCGGCTTCGCCATCCGCAAGGAGAACCCCGAACTTCTCGCCCAGCTCAACGCCTTCCTCGACGAATACGAGTCGTCGGGCGCGGCGATGGTGCTCTTCGACCGCTGGCTCGGCTCCGAGTCGCCCTTCGCCCTGACCCGGACCTTCACGGTCGGCGAGCCGATCACCGACTGAACGGACAGCGCGCATGGGCTATGAGCTGGACTTCTCGGTGATCTTCACCGAGCCCTACTTCGGTTTCCTGATGACCGGCATCAGATACACGCTGATGCTGTTCGCAGGCGCCTGGGTGATCGCCCTGGTGCTGGCCACGATCCTGACGATGCTGCGTGCATCCGGGATCAGGCCGCTGGAATGGCTGGTCGCGACCTTCGTCGCCTATCACCGGAACGTGCCGCTCCTGGTGCAGATCCTGGTGTGGTACATCGGTGCGGCCGGCTTCCTGCCCCGGGAAGTCAACATGTTCATGAACCGGAACGATCCCGAGTTCCTGTTCGCGCTCATAGCCCTGTCGCTCTACGCGTCGGCCTACATGTCCGAGGACATGCGCAGCGGCATGCGGGCGATCCCGCATACCCAGATGGAGGCGGCCCGCTCGATGGGCTTCACCTTCATGCAGTCGATGCGCTGGGTGATCCTGCCCCAGACCTGGCGCATCGCCCTGCCGCCGCTGATCAACCAGACGCTGCTCCTCTTCAAGGGCACCTCGCTCGCCGCCGCCATCGGCGTGGCCGAGCTCAGCTACCAGGCGCGCCAGATCGAGACCCAGACCTTCCGCATCTTCGAGAGCTTCGCCGCCGTGACCGTCCTCTATCTCGTCGGCTCCTTCGCGCTGATGTTCCTCGGCGCCTGGTCCGCGCGCAAATTCAAGCTGCGGACGAAGTGATGCTCGATCTCATCCAGACCTACTGGCTCTATTTCCTGATCGGGGACTATCCGCGCGGCCCGATCGGGGGGCTCGCGATGACCATGATCATCGCGCTCCTCAGCCTCGCGATCACCTTTCCGCTCGCGGTGCTGATGGCGCTGGCGCGGATCAGCCCGCTGCGCTGGATCGCCTGGCCGGCGGCGGGCTTCGTCTATTTCGTGCGGGGCATGCCGCTCCTGATGCTGCTCTTCTGGGTCTATTTCTTCCTGCCGGTCCTGCTCGGCTTCCCGCTGAGCGGCTTCTGGTCGATCGTGATCTCGATCGTCGTCTTCCAGACAGCCTATCTCGCCGAGGTGATCCGCGCCGCGATCGAGGCCCTGCCCAGGGGCCAGACCGAGGCGGCCCGCTCGATCGGCATGCGCTACTGGTCGATGATGGGGCGGATCATCCTGCCGCAGGCGCTCTTCAACGCGATCCCCGGCATCCTCAACCAGCTCACCGCGATCATCAAGGAGACCTCGCTCGGCTACATCCTGGCCGTCAACGAGATCACCTATGTCGCCGGCACGATCAACGGGCTCCTGATCACCCGCGCCGTCGAGGTCTTCGCGATCCTCGCCGCCACCTACTTCGTGCTCTGCTTCAGCCTCACCCAGCTCGCGACGTTCCTGGAACGGCGCATCACCCGCAAGCGCGCACAGGTGGCGAGATGACCGGGACCACCGCACCCCTGATCACCCTCCGGAACGTCTCCAAGAACTTCGGCGACTTCGAGGTCCTGCGGAACGTGTCGGGCGAGGTGCGCACCGGCGAGGTCATCGTCATCTGCGGGCTCTCGGGCTCGGGCAAGTCGACGCTGATCCGCACGATCAGCGCGCTCGAGCCAATCCGCGAGGGCCGCATCACCGTCGGTCCGGTCGACGTCCATGCCCGCGGCACCGACGTGAACGCGCTCCGCCAGGGCATCGGCTTCGTCTTCCAGTCCTTCAATCTCTTCCCGCACCTGAGCGCCATCGACAACGTGGCGCTCGGCCTGCGCCGGCTGAAGCGCGTCCCGCGCGACGAGGCGCACCGCACCGCGCGCGCGCTCCTCGAGCGCGTCGGCCTCGGTCACCGCGCCGGCTACATGCCCGCCGACCTCTCGGGCGGCGAGCAGCAGCGCGTCGCCATCGCCCGCGCGCTCTCGATGCGGCCGAAGGTCATGCTCTTCGACGAGCCGACCTCGGCCCTCGACCCCGAGATGGTCGGCGAGGTGCTCGCGGTCATCCGCGACCTCAGCGCCGAGGGCATGACCATGATCTGCGTGACCCACGAGATGGGCTTCGCGCGCAATGTCGCGGACTGGATCTGGCTGATGGAGGCCGGCGAGATCATCGAGGTCGCCCGGCCCGGCGACTTCTTCTCCAATCCCCGGCACCCCAGCGCCCGCCGCTTCGTCGAGTCCAATCTCGGTCACGGCCGGCAGCGGGCCGGGCTTCAGGGCGAGGCGGACCAATGACAGCGACCCAGGCCGCTCCGGTGATCTCGATCCGCGGCATGAACAAGTTCTACGGCTCGGTGCAGGTGCTCCACGGCATCGACTTCGACGTGGCCGAGGGCGAACGCATCGCCGTCTGCGGCCCCTCGGGCTCGGGCAAGTCGACGCTGATCCGCTGCATCAACCAGCTCGAGCAGCACCAGTCGGGCCGGATCATCGTCAACGGCGCCGAGGTGGTGGCGGGCATGAAGCGCGTCGACCTGGTGCGCCGCGACGTCGGCATGGTCTTCCAGCACTTCAACCTCTTCCCGCATCTCTCGGTGCTCGAGAACATCACCATCGGCCCGGTCACCGTGCGCGGCATGGCACGGGCCGAGGCCGAGGCCCGGGCGATGGCCCTGCTGGAGCGGGTGAAGATCCCCGAGCAGGCGGGCAAGTACCCCGGCCAGCTCTCCGGCGGCCAGCA
>CAZESN010000010.1:0-11239 GCA_964514775.1 uncultured Rhodovulum sp. | reverse complement strand
TCAACCTCTTCGCACACAAGACCGTGCTGGAGAACGTGACGCTCGGCCCCACCAAGGTCCTGGGTCGTTCCAAGGCCGAGGCCGAGAGCACCGCGCGTCAACTGCTCGACCGGGTCGGCGTGGCCAGCCAAGCCGACAAGCTCCCGGCACAACTGTCCGGAGGTCAGCAACAGCGAGTCGCGATCGCCCGCGCGCTGGCCATGAATCCCCAGGTCATGTTGTTCGACGAGCCGACCTCGGCCCTCGACCCGGAGATGGTGCGCGAGGTGCTCGACGTGATGGTCAGCCTCGCCGAGGAGCGGATGACCATGATCGTCGTCACCCACGAGATGGACTTCGCCCGGCAGGTCGCGGACCGCGTGGTGTTCATGGACCGCGGCGCCATCGTCGAGATCAACCCGCCCGAGAAGTTCTTCACCGATCCCGACAGCAGCCGCACCCGCGACTTCCTCCGCCTGATCGCGCATTAGGCGGTCGCTTTCCCACCCCGCATCTACCTTGAAGAGGATACCCAGAATGCAAGGCGCCACTCTCCGCAAGCGGCTTCAGGCCGGCGAGGCCATCGGCATGATCAATCCCCATCACATGTCGCCGACGCTCGCCTCGCGCCTCGTGCAGCTCGGGGCGGACGCGATCTTCCTCGATTGCGAGCACGGGCCGTGGAGCTTCGAGGACGTGCGGGTGACCGGCGAGACCGTGCGCGGGGCGGGCGGGGCGGTCATCGCGCGGCCCGACTGCCACCAGCGCTCGACGATCATCCGCTACCTCAACGTCGGGGCGGACGGGGTCATGGTGCCGATGGTCGACACTGCCGACCAGGCCCGCGCCATCGTCGAGACCGTGCGCTACGCCTATCCCGCGAACTACGAGAACCGGCTCATCGTCTGCATGATCGAGAGCGCCGAGACCGTGGAAAAGGAACTCGACGCCATGCTCGAGGTCGAGGGCGTCGACGTGTTCTTCATCGGGCCGAACGACCTGGCGCAGTCGATGGGCCTGATGCCCTTCAGCGGCACCGGCAACCCGCCGCCGGCCGAGGTCGAGGCGATGGTCGAGCGCGCGCTCTCCAAGATCACCGCGGCGGGCAGGATCGGCGGCACGCTGACCACCCTCGACCGGCTCGGCCACTGGCGCGCGAAGGGGGCCCAGTTCATCTACTACCACGCCGACCCGTTCCTCGGCGCCGGCATCCGCGACTTCCAGGCGGGCATCCGGGCCTGATCCGGCAACGCCTTTCCCCGATCGCGATCCGGCCCCGGGCCGGATCGTGACGCGCCTGTCGCCATCCCCCCTTGGCGGCAGGCGCCCCTATCCTTCCAGAAGCCCGCGCATCGGCCCGCCGAGCTCGACACCCTCCAGCACCGCGCGCAGCTTGCCCGGCACGCCCCGGTTGCCGATCACATGGCAATGGGTCTGCCGCGCCCAGAGAAACAGTTTCGAGCGCAGCCTGAGGTCCCCCATCTCCCGCATCGGGAAGTAGAAGGCCCGATCGGCCATGAACTCGTAGGGGTGAAGGTAGAGCATCGGCACCGCTCCGATCGCCTCGGCCATCGCGAGCCCCTTCAGCGTCACCGAGGGCGGAAAGAGCTTCAGATACGCCCCCCCGGTGCGCAGCGGCGGCAGGCCCGGCACCACCTTCTGCCGTACCACCGGGAAGACCCTCAGCCTGTCGCCCGCGTTCGCGCGCAGCGTCGCGAGCTCGGCCGCATCCGCCACGGTCACGCTCGAATCGTAGGCAAACAGCGTCTCCAGCACCCGCAGATGCGTGACATCCCCGGCCCGGATCGAGAACCGCGGCGCGCGAAAGCCGAGCACCTTCTCGCCCGCCGCATCCTCGAGCGCCGCGATCGCGCGGCGCAGGTTGGCGTCGAACGTCTCCGGCGGATCGTCGCGGGCCATGTCGTGGTAATGATAGTGGCAGGCCACCTCGTGCCCGTCCTTCGCGATCCGCGCCACCACCCCGGGGCATTTCGCCGCCACGATGCCGGTGGTGAAGAACGTCAGCCGCGCGCCGCCCGCATGCCGCTGGCAGAAATCCTCGATTGCCTCATAGGACCGCCAGAGCGCGTCCTCCCGCAGGCTGCCGTCCTGGGGGATGTCGAACTCGCGCTTGAAGTCGTAGGCGATGTCCTCGAAGTCGATGGAAAGCCAGGCCTTCATGCGCCCGCCGCCGCCGCCCGCCACTCCGCGTCGCACACCCGTCCCCCGATCGCCAGCAGGTCCATCCCCGAGCGCATGAACGTCGCGATAGCCTCATCGGGCGTGTTCACGATCGGCTCCTGGATGTTGAACGAGGTGTTGAGCAGCACCGGCACCCCGGTCGCCGCGCCGAACGCCGTGATCAACCGGTGATAGAGCGGATTGGCCTCGGCCGACACCGTATGCACCCGCGCCGTCCCGTCGACATGGGTCACCGCCGGGATCTCCGCCCGCCGCTCCGGCCGGACTGTGGCGAGGATGTTCATATAGGGGCTCTCCTGCCCGAGCTCGAAGAAATCGCCCGCCGCCTCCCGGGTCGTCGACGGCGCGAAGGGCCGGAAGAGCTCGCGCTTCTTGATCTTGGCGTTGATCTCCTCGCGGATCCCGTCGTCGCGCGGATCGGCGAGGATCGAGCGCGACCCGAGCGCGCGCGGCCCGAACTCGGTCCGCCCCTGGAACCAGGCGACGATCCCGCGCGAGGCCAGCACCTCCACCGCCCGCGCGATCACCGCGTCCACCCCCACCACCGGCGGCACCGGCAGGCCGCGCCCGGCGAAGGCCGCGCCGATCTCGTCGTCCGTGAACGCGGGCCCGAGATAGGGACTGGCGACCCCCTCCGCCGCCACGCCCTTGCCGGCCAGATACGCGAGCCCCGCGCCGATCGCACAGCCCGCGTCATGCGGGGCAGGGGGCACCGCGATCTCGCGGAACATCCCCGACTGCAGCACCCGCCCGTTCGCGCTCACGTTGAGCGCGCAGCCCCCCGAGATCACCAGCCGGTCGATCTCCGGGCACTGCGCCTTGCCGAAGGCGAGCAGATGCTGCTGGGCCGCCTCGAAGGCCGCCTGCACGCTGGCCGCCAGGTCGAGATGCGCCGCGCCAGGCTCCTCGTCGGGCGCCCGCGGCGGCCCGACGATCGCCGCGATCCCGCGCGGGAAATCGCCGCGCAGCGCCCGGTGATAGTCGCACATCGCCGTGTCGAGCCGATAGCCGCCGTCCGCCTCGAGCCGCAGCAGACGCTCGAGGATCGCGTCGCGCAGCACCGGCCGCCCGTAGGGCGCGAGCCCCATCATCTTGTACTCGCCCTCGAGCATCCGGAACCCCAGATAGCCCGTGAAGAAGCTGTAGAAATGCCCCAGCGAATTCGGCCAGCGCACGCGTTTCAGCACCTCGCGCCGCCCGCCGCGCACCACCGAGAGCACGGTAGCGTCCCGCTCGCCGCCACCGTCGTAGGAGAGCGACAGGCACTCGGGCCAGCCGCGCAGCGCCTCGCCGTAGAGCTGGTGCGTCAGGTGATGGTCGAAGAACCGGATCTCGCCGCGATAGGTGCCGAAGGCCTCGCCAAGGATTCGCCGGATCATGAAGAGATCGGCCCAGCGTCCGCCCCCCTCGGGCGTGTCCTCGGCGGCGCGCCTTGAGAACAGCGCCTCGGACGTCCGCCTGCGGATCGCGCGACGCGCCTCCGCCGAGGCCATCGCCTTGCCGAGCGTGCCGCGGATCCGGGTGCCGAGCTGCCAGCGCTCCCAGTAGACGCAGACCGCGTCGACCTCGCCGATCCCGATCCCGCCGATCTGCAGGCATTCCGCGATCGCGCGCAGCGGAAACGCCCCGTCGTTCTTCACGCGGCTGAGCCGCTCCTCCTCGATCGCGGCGATGAGCACGCCGTCGCGAAAGAGGCAGGCGGCACTCGTCCCCATGGTGCAGAGGCCGAGGAGGATCACGGACGCGGCCTCACGCCTGGGCCTGGATCCAGCGCGCGGCCTTCTCGGCCATCATCAGCACCGGCGCCGCGGTGTTGCCGCTGGTCAGCGTCGGCATCGCGCCCGCGTCGATCACCCGGATCCCCCGGATCCGCCCGCCGCGCCCGTCGCGCAGCCGGAAATGCGGGTCGAGCACCGCCGCCGCATCGCCGTCGCGCCCCATCGCGGTCGTGCCCACGGGATGGAAGATCGTCGTGCCGATGTCGCCGGCCGCGCGCACCAGATCCTCGGCGGAGGTGACCTCCGGCCCCGGCCGCCACTCCTGTGGCGCGTATTTCGCCAGCGCCGGCTGCTGCGAGATCCGCCGGGTGATCGCAAGACTCTCCGCCGCCACCTGCCGGTCCTCGTCGGTCGAGAGATAGTTCGGCCGGATCCGCGGCGCCTCCCCGGGGTCCGGGCTCGCGATCGTGACCGTGCCGCGCGAGGTCGGGTTGAGGTCGCAGACGCTCGCGGTGATGGCGGGGAAGGGGTGCAGGCCCTCGCCGAAGCTGTCGAGGCTGAGCGGCTGGACGTGGTACTCGATATTGGCGTGGTTCAGCCCCGGCCGCGAGCGGGTGAAGACGCCGAGCTGGCTCGGCGCCGTCGCCATCGGACCCGAGCGCCGCAGCGCGTATTCCATCGCGATCCCGGCCTTGCCGAACAGGCTGCGGGTGATCGTGTTGAGCGTCTTCGCGCCGCTGATCTTCCAGACGGTCCTGAGCTGGAGATGGTCCTGGAGGTTCGCGCCCACGCCGGGCAGGTCGGCGACCACCCCGATCCCGTGCTCGCGCAGCAGCTCCGCCGGGCCGACCCCCGAGAGCTGGAGGAGCTTCGGCGAGTTCACGGCGCCCGCCGCGAGCAGGATCTCGCGCCGCGCGCGCACCGTCGCCGCCGTGCCGTCCGCCCGGCGCACCACCACGCCCCGGCAGGCGAGCCCGCCGTCCGGCCCCTCGCCGAACTCCAGCCGCTGGACCTCGGCCCGTGTCCAGACCTCGAGGTTGGCGCGCCCCCGCGCCGGGCGCAGGAAGGCCTTGGTCGCGTTCCAGCGAAACCCGCGCCGCTGGTTCACCTCGAAATAGCCGACGCCCTCGTTGTCGCCGTCGTTGAAGTCGGGCCGGTCGGGGATGCCCGACTGGCGCGCGGCCTCGGCATAGGCGTCGAGGATCTCCCAGCGCGCCCGCTGCTTCTCGATCCGCCACTCTCCGGTGCCGCCGTGCAGCCGCCCGAACTCGGCGTCGCTGCCCGCGTCCATCCGGTAATGCGATTCATGGGCGATGAAATCGGGCAGCGAGTTTTCCCAGGACCATTCCGGCTCGCCGGTGATCTCGGCCCACTGGTCGTAGTCGCGCGCCTGGCCGCGCATGTAGATCATGCCGTTGATCGAGGTGCAGCCGCCGAGCACCTTGCCGCGCGGATAGCGCAGGCGGCGGCCGTTCAGCCCCGGCTCGGGCTCGGTCATGTACATCCAGTCGGTGCGCGGATTGCCGATGCAATAGAGGTATCCGACGGGGATGTGGATCCAGTGATAGCGGTCGTTCCCGCCCGCCTCGATCAGCAGGACCCGCGCGGCTCCCGAGGCGCTCAGGCGGTTGGCGAGCAGGCATCCGGCCGTGCCGGCCCCGACGATGACATAGTCGAATTCCACGTCGCGCGCCCCGTCACAGCCTCCGGTCCCCCTCTATGGGGCACAAACCGCATCGGCTCAAGCGGCAGCGCGGAGGCGCGGCATCCCCTCCCGCCCGGTCCGCCTGCACCGTATCGCCACGCCGCATCCGGCCTGACAACGACTCGTGCGTGATTGTCCGACGGCGTGGGGATCTGGCCGCAATTCCGTTCGTGGTGGAGTCCAGAGGTGGGATCGATACCCCCTCGCTGGACCGGACAGGCGGTGAGGGGTTTTGCGCGGCCGGAGCGCTTGGTGGCCGCCCAGCGGGACGGAAGGTCTGCGGCAGTGATACGACGGTCAGGGGCTGCAAGGCGCGTGTGGTGGCTGACCAGGAGGGCGACAATCGTGCCGCCGATCCTCAGCGAACCGGATGTGGATCCGGACGCCGCTATCCACCGGTGCTCTGCCGGATCGGCACGGCGAAGTGTGGCCCCGGTTTTGATCGGGCGCGCAAAACGGGTCCCGCTCCAGCCCCGCCGATCTTCACCGCCTGCAACCCGCACCGGGCGTCGAGCCCTATGCGCGCGGCCGCCGCCTGAGATCCAGTGCCGGTGTCCCATCGCTCCCGCAGCTCCGACGGCAGCCTGCGAGGCAAGTGGCACACGGGTGTTTCAGGTGCGCTTTTGGATTTCATATATTTTTCAATACCTTGCCGACGGTGACACTGTGTCACCGCCGGCAGGGCCTCATCCCTGCTGCAGGAACCGCGCGGCCCGGGGCGCGAAATAGCTCAGGATCCCATCGCAGCCGGCACGCTTGAAGGCGATCAGGCTCTCCATCATCGCCTTCTCCCCGTCGATCCAGCCGTTCGCGCTCGCGGCCTCGATCATCGCGTATTCGCCCGAGACCTGATAGGCGAAGGTCGGCACCGCGAACGTGTCCTTCACCCGCCGGCAGATATCGAGATACGGCATCCCGGGCTTGACCATCACCATGTCCGCGCCCTCGTCGAGATCCGCCGCCACCTCGCGCAGCGCCTCGTCGCTGTTGGCCGGATCCATCTGGTAGGTCTTCTTGTCGCCGGTCAGCGCGCCCGAGGACCCGACCGCGTCGCGGAACGGCCCGTAGAAGCTCGAGGCGAATTTCGCCGCATAGCTCATGATCGTCGTGTCCGGGAACCCGTGCTCCTCGAGCGCGCGTCGGATGATCCCGATCCGCCCGTCCATCATGTCCGAGGGTCCCAGGATGTCGCAGCCCGCCTCGGCCTGCACCAGCGCCATCCGCTCGAGCGCGAGCAGGGTCTCGTCGTTCATGACCTCGCCGCCGCGCACCAGCCCGTCATGCCCGTCGGAATTGTAGGGGTCGAGCGCCACGTCGAGCAGCACGCCCACCTCCGGCACCGCCGCCTTGATCGCCCGCGTCGCCCGGCAGACGAGGTTCTCGGGGTTCCAGGCCTCGGTCGCCTCCGGGTTCTTGTCCGCGTCCTCCGTATAGGGAAAGAGCGCCACGCAGGGGATCCCGAGCGCCGCCGCCTCCTCCACCGCCGCCACCGCCCGGTCGATCGAGAACCGCGAGACGCCCGGCAACGAGGCCACCGGCTCCTCGACGTCCGTGCCTTCGCGCACGAAGATCGGCCAGATCAGGTCTGCGGGCGAGAGCCGCACCTCGGCGACCATGTCGCGGATCCAGGGCGTGCGCCGCAGGCGCCGCGGGCGGGCGATGGGGAAGGGGGGGGGCACCTGGGACATGGTCCGACCTTTCGCGGTTTCGTCCGGTTTGGCATGTGCCCCGCCCGGTCTCAAGGGGGGCCGCCCCGTTCACGATGACACCCCCGCCGGCTTGACCTCCGCCCGCGCCATCCGGCAGGAACGCCGGCAGGCCGACCCACGCCGTGCGGCCCCGATCCGATCGAGCGAGCCCCACGTGTTACAGGTCTTCGGCACCGCGAGCCTCGACAACCTCTGGTACTGGGTGCTCTGCGTCCTGGTCTGGAGCCTCGTCAGCAACCGCACCCTCGGCGTCCCCCACGACATGGTGCTGCGCGCCCGCCGTTCGCCCGAGACGGCCGAGCGGGTGGACCTGCTGGCGCTGATCGCCGCCGAGCGGATCGGCGGCATCTTCGATACGATCGGCGTCCCGGTCGCCCTTCTCACCGGTTTCGGCCTGGCCATGGCCGGGTTCATCGGCTTCTGGCAGGGGGTCGAGGTCGCCAAGGCCGCGTTCCTCCTGCTCTTCCCGCTCGCGATCGTCGCCTATTCGACGCTGCGCCTCGCTTTGGCGGTGCGCCGGTGCAGGCTCGGGGGCGCCGGCCTGCGTCGCTCGCTGGTGCTGCGGCGGTTCTGGCACACGGTGATCGGCATCGCGGCGATGATGTCCACCGCCTCGGTGGCGGTGCTCGAGCATCCCGGCCTGATGTGGCGGCTCTTTCACTGATCCCGCCCGTGTGAGCCTCGGGCCTTCGGTCTTTACCCCCCGCGCGCGCGCCGCTAGAACGCGGCCCACCCCGCGAAGCCGAAATCCCAGGATACCGCAATGCGCGCCGAGACCGAACATGTGGTCACCGAGATCGAGAAGTCGCTCGCGCTCCTGCGCCAGCGGCTCGGCTGGGACACGGCCGCCCACCGGCTCGAGGAGTTCAACGCGCTCTCCGAGGACCCCGAGCTCTGGAACGACCCGGCCCGCGCCCAGAAGCTGATGCGCGAGCGCCAGGCGCTCTCGGATGCGATCGACGCCTATACCTCGCTCTCGCGCGAGCTCGAGGACAACCGCGAGCTGATCGCGCTCGGCGAGGCCGAGGGTGATGACGGAGTGATCGCCGAGGCCGAGGCCGCGCTCAAGGCCCTGCGCGAGCGGGCGGCGGCGGCGGAGGTCGAGGCGCTGCTCGACCAGGAGGCCGACGGCAACGACACCTTCATCGAGATCAACGCCGGCGCGGGCGGTACCGAAAGCTGCGACTGGGCGGCGATGCTCGCGCGCATGTATGTGCGCTGGGCCGAGGCCAAGGGCTACAAGGTCGAGCTCATCTCCGAGAGCGCGGGCGAGGAGGCGGGGATCCGCTCGGCCACCTACCGCGTGAACGGGCCGAACGCCTATGGCTGGCTCAAGACCGAGTCGGGCGTGCACCGGCTGGTGCGGATCTCGCCCTACGACTCGGCCGCAAGGCGGCACACGTCCTTCTCGTCGATCTGGGTCTATCCGGTGGTGGACGACAACATCGAGATCGAGATCCAGCCGGGCGACATCCGCATCGATACCTACCGCTCGTCGGGCGCGGGCGGGCAGCATGTCAACACCACCGACTCGGCGGTGCGGATCACCCATATCCCCACGGGCATCGTGGTGACCTCGTCGGAGAAGTCCCAGCACCAGAACCGCGCCAACGCCATGGCGGCGCTGAAGTCGCGGCTCTACGAGATGGAGCTGCGCAAGCGCAACGAGGCGATCAACGCGGCGCACGAGGCCAAGGGCGAGGCGGGCTGGGGCAACCAGATCCGGTCCTACGTTCTTCAGCCCTATCAGATGGTGAAGGACCTGCGGACAGGGGTCGAGACCTCGGACACGGCGGGCGTGCTCGACGGCGACCTCGACGCCTTCATGGCGGCGACGCTTGCCCAGCAGGTCGCCGGCAAGAGCCGCGCCGACGCCCAGGCCGGGGACGACTGATCGGGGCAGGGGGTGCGGGACGGGAAGGTCCGTCGCGCCTGTGGGGGCTGGGTGCGTGGGCGGTGACACAGTGTCACCGTCGGTAATCTACTGAAAACAATAGGTAAAATAAAAGGGCGCTAATTCGGGCGGATCTTTTCGCGGGACCGGATCGGGCGAGGCGCTGCCTCGCCCGGGGTTTCTGGCAAGGGCGTTACACCGTTGCCGGCTGATCGTGTCTGGTCTGATGCGTGCCTTCTTCTTTCTGCACGATTTGGCGCGTGCCAAATCGTGACGCGCCTGCCTGCCCCCGGCAGGCGCGTTCCGCGCCGCCCAGGCAGGCGCGCCACGATCCCCGGTGTGCGTGACCTCCATTGAGAGAGTGGACGGCCTCCGCGCTCGCGCGCTCCGGCCGTGGACCGGGGCGAGGCAATGCCTCGCCTGATCCGGTCCAAGGGAGAGTGTGCCTTTCCGATCAACCGGATACGGTCTGATAGCGGAGAGCGGCTCGCGGCCTGCCCGCATGCGCCAGCTCCTCCGGACCAGCCCGTAAACCGGTCTCCGCGCTAGGTGCTGGACTCGTCGCGGCGCTCGGATAAACTGACCCCCTTGCACCGCAACGGACAGAATTGCGGGAAAGGGAGGATCATGAGTAACGCCTTGGCCGTGCATCACGGGCCATTCGGGCGCGTGGCGCTGTACAATCTCGATCGCTCCATGGCGCTCCACGCGCATCGCGAGGGACATCTCATCTTCCGGGTCGAGGGCCCGGACGCGTCGCTGCGCATCGACGACGACATCTATCCGCTGAGCGCCGCCGCCGGCGCCGCGGTCAGCCCCTGGCAGTCGCACAACTTCAATTCCCACAACGCCGAGGAGCCTTCGCTCTTTCTCACCCTCTACATCACGCCGGTCTGGTTTCTCGAGGCGAGCCGCCAGACCAGCGCCGCGCTGCGCTTCGGCCGCAGCCGGATCGAGGTCACCGAGACGATCGCGCGCCTCGTCACCCGCATCTCCGCCTGCATGCTCGAGGACACCGACAACGGGCTGATGGCGGGCTATCTCTACGAGCTCACCCAGGCGAGCTTCGACCAGTCCTGGCAATGGGTGCCCGACGGCCCGAGCTTCAGCGCCTCGGCGCCGCCGGCGCGCGACTACCGGGTGCGCAACTCGGTGCGGCTGATGCAGGACTGCGTCAACGAGCGCATCGCCCTCGACATGATCGCCCGCGACGCGGGCCTGTCGCGCCCGCATTTCTACAAGCTCTTCCGCGAGCAGGTGGGCACCACCCCCAACATCTACCTCAACACGCTGCGGATCGAACAGGCGATCAACCGCCTCACCCGCACCCGCGACGCGGTCAGCGACATCGGCTTCGACCTCGGCTTCTCGTCGCAGGCGAGCTTCACCCGGTTCTTCATCGCCAACGCCGGTATCGCCCCGAGTGACTACCGCCGGGTGGCGCATTGCGCGGACGCCTCCTGATCGGCGCTGTTTGCGCGATGATCGGCGACGGCATCAGACTGTCGGGTATGTGCGGGCGCGGGGGATGCGGCTAGCCTGCACATGAATGGACCGCCCGCCAAGGGTGGCCGAACGACAACTGTGCCAGGGAGGCGTGACGCTTTGGAAGGCGTGAGCGGATTCGTCCAGCGGAACCCGGTGAAGTCCGTCATCGTCGGGCTTGCCGCGGCGCTCCTGCTCTGGGCGATCTTCGCGCCCTGGTCGGCGGGGGTCGAGGCGGTCATCGGCCGCAAGCGCGTGTTCCTGAACGCGGTCTTCAACGGCATCACCCTCGGCGCGCTCTATTTCCTCGTGGCCTCGGGCTTCACGCTGATCTTCGGCCTGATGAAGAACGTGAACCTCGCCCACGGCTCGCTCTACCTGCTCGGGGGCTACATCGGCTACGAGTTCGCCGAGGCGACGGGGTCCTGGCTCGGGGCCTTCATCGTGGTGTTCATCGCGATCGGCCTTCTCGGCATCGTGCTCCAGTTCCTGGTCTTCCGGCGCATGGAGGGCGAGGACCTGCGCCAGACGCTGGTGACGATCGGCA
>CAZESN010000009.1:13304-35577 GCA_964514775.1 uncultured Rhodovulum sp. | reverse complement strand
CGCGGGGATACGCGCGCGGCTGATCCTCGGCACCGCCTACGGCGAGACGGCGCCGGCGACGATGCTCTCGGAGACCTTCTACGCCGATGTGGAGCTCGCGCCGGGGGCGCTGCTGCCGCTGCCCGACGAGCATGAGGACCGGGGGCTCTATATCGTCGGGGGCTCGATCTCGATTGCCGGGCAGGAATTCGAGACGGGACGGATGATGGTCTTCCGCCCCGGCGACCGCATCACCGTCGCGGCCGGGGTGGCAGGAGCGCGGGTGATGATCCTCGGGGGGGCGACCCTGAACGGGCCGCGGCATGTCTGGTGGAACTTCGTTTCGTCGTCTCGCGAGCGGATCGAGGCGGCCAAGGCCGACTGGCAGGCGGAACGCTGGGGGGCGGGGCGGTTCGATCTGCCCGAGGGGGACCGCAACGAGCACATCCCGCTGCCGTCGCGGTGAGGTGGTGGAGTGTGCCTGGCATGCCTGCTGCCAGAGCAAAGGTTCTCACGGGGGCCGTACCGTTTCACTCGGATCTTGTGCGGGCGGCATATCCTTCGGGACCGGAGAAGGTGAGGCACTCCAGCGCCCGGGTTCAAGGCTGGCGCGCCATGATCTGACCGCGCCCGGAGCGTGTGTAGAGGCTTTCTCGCAGCGGGCAGGCCGTTTGCGTGCCGAGGACCGGGGGTCAGCCGGCCGCCATCCGGGCGAGCCTTGCGACGTCTTCGCTGAGTGGCAGAGCGCCCTCGTCCAGGCTCTCGATCCCGACCCAGCGGGCGTCCAGCGCGTCGTCGCCCGCGACGGGGGTTCCCGATAGCCAGCGGCACTCGACGGCGACCAGCACGAAATGCTGTCGCAGGCGCCCGGTTTCGTCGCGGTCGAAGGCATCGAGCGCCGTCAGCACCCGGCCGGGCTCGGCGTGGACCGCGGTCTCCTCGAGGAGTTCGCGGGCGGCTGCGGCCAGGATCGGCTCGCCCGGCTCGATCTTGCCGCCGGGAAAACCCCACAGGCCGGCATCCGGCGGGTTCGCGCGGCGCACCAGCAGGACCGCATCGTCGCGGACCACGACGGCGATCGTCGCGACGACCGGGCGGGGAGTGGGGGGCTGCATCGGAGGCGGGCTCAGGCGGCGGCCAGCGCCTCGTCGATCGCGGCGAGCGTCGCCTCGATGGCGAGCATGATCGAGGCGTGGCGGTTCTTGTAGTCGCGGGCGGGCAGCAGGACCTCGTAGTCGGCGAAGGGGGCATCGGGCACGGGCCCGCCGGTTTTGAGCATCGCGTGAAGCTGGTCACGGGCGCGGGCGATCTCGTCACGGGTGCGGCCGATCACGTTTCGCCCGAGCACGGCGGCCGCGGCCTGGCCGAGGGCGCAGGCCTTCACGTCCTGGCCGAAGGCGGTGATGCGGCCATCCGATACCTCAAGGTCGACGGTGACGGTGGAGCCGCAGAGCGGCGAGCGCCGGCGCGCGCTTACCTGCGGATGGGGCAGGCGCTCGGCATGGGGAATATCCGCCGCCAGCGCCAGGATGCGCTGCGAGTAGAGCTTGATCATCGCCTCGTCGCCCATGCCGCTCGTCCTTTGCATTTCCGCCCGGCTCCCATAGATAGCGAGGATCCATGCCCCCGGAAAGAGGAGCGGTAACCATGTCCGCTTTCGACATCGCGCGCCTGAGGTTCGACGAGCGCGGCCTGATCCCGGCCATTGCCCAGGATGCGGGCGGCGAGGTGCTGATGATGGCCTGGATGAACGCCGAGAGCCTGCGCGAGACGCTGCGGACCGGGCAGGTCACCTACTGGTCGCGCTCGCGGGCGGAGCTGTGGCGGAAGGGCGAGACCTCGGGACATGTCCAGCGGCTGGTGGAACTGCGGATCGATTGCGACCGGGACTGCCTCTTGCTGATCGTCGACCAGACGGGCCCCGCCTGCCACACCAACCGGCGGAGCTGCTTCTTCACGGCGGTGCAGGACGGGCAGGAAGTGGTGCTGAGCGACCCGATCGCCTGACGGCCGGGCCCCGGGGCCGCTCACCGAGATGTGACGGGATCCGCGCCCCCCGGGTGTAAAGCCGGCATAGGCAGAGGGCTTCGGCACGGTATGTTCGCCCGATCAGCCGCATCGGGGGGTGATCGCCGTGTCCGCCGTCCTGAGAGCCGCGACCGCAGGTCTGTTCGCCCTTCTGCTGGCGCCCGCCGCGCCCGCGCAGGTCACTGCGCCGCTCGAGATCGACGCAGAGATCGTGCTGGCAGTCGATGCCTCGGGGTCGATGGACCCTTACGAGCGCGAGCTTCAGCGCCGGGGCTATGCGGAGGCGCTGCGCCATCCCGACCTGATGCGGGCGGTGACGGCGGGCTGGCACCGCCGGATCGCGCTGAGCTATTTCGAATGGGCGGGCGGGGTGCGGGTCGAGACCCTGATCCCCTGGCGGCTCATCGACAGCCCCGAGACGGCCGACGCCTTCGCCGCCGAAATCGAGCGGATGTACATGCCGACCTGGCGCGGCACCTCGATTTCGCGGGCAATCGGGTTTGCGGTCGATCTCCTGGAGATCAGCGAATACGCGGCCATGAAGCGGATCATCGACATCTCGGGGGACGGTCCGAACAACGCCGGGCCGCCGGTCACGCTGGCACGGGACCGGGCGGTGGCGCTCGGGATCACGATCAACGCGCTGCCGATCATGGTCCGGCAGTCGCGGGGCCTGGAGCTCGACCGCTATTTCCAGGACTGCGTGATCGGTGGCCCCGGCGCCTTCGTGCTCGCGACCCAGGCGCCGGAGGAATTCGCGCGGGCGATCCGGCGCAAGCTGATCCTCGAGATCAGCGATGTGGAGCCGGAGCGGCTCTATCTTGTCGACGACCATGAGCCGACCGACTGCATGATCGGCGAGATGATGCGCCGGAACATGTTTGGCCGGTGACGGACGCGAAGGTGGTGATCGGGTGATCGGGTGGAGGCGGTATCAGTCGGCCGCGGTCCAGCCGCGACCGATCCGGTCGGCCTCGGCACCCTCGTCGAGCGGAGCGGAGGCGTTCACCCCGGCGAGATAGGCGTCGAGCGCCCCGGCGCGCGCGCCTTCGGCCGGGACGTAGCCGCCCGTAGCCTGCTCGGGCAGGACCAGCGCGATCCGCCAGCCATCGGTGCCATGGCAGCCGAGGCTTTCCCAGACGCCGCCGTCGGGGGCGCGGAGCTGGATCTGGCGGCAGGCGCCATCCGAGGTGTCGAAGCTCGCGAGGACGGCGGCGCGGCTGCCGTCCGCGAGTTCGCGGATCTCGCCCGAGGGCGCGTCGGCCAGGGCTTCGGCGGCGGCGTGGAGCCGGGCCATGCTGTCGGTGGAGGCGCCGGCCGGGGTATCCCCGCCGCTCTGGCCGAGCAGGAAGCCGAGCCCGGCGGCAAGCGCGACGGTTGCCGCGAGGGGCAGGGCGCCCCAGCCGCTGCCCCACCTGCGCTTGCGCGCGGCGTCGAGGCTCGCGACGTTTCCAGACGTAGTGCCGATTTCCGCCGGAGTCCCGACCGGGGCCGCGCGCAGGGCGGCCACCAGCCGGTCGGGCGGGGGGGTGTTCAGAGTGTCGGCAAAGACCGCGCGGACCGCCTCGGCCGAGCGGGCATAGCGCTCGAAGCGTGCGCGGAGCCCGGGATCGGTCTCGATCCGGGCGCGCAGGCGCCGGGTGGTTTCGGCGTCGAGCTCGCCGTCGGCCAGGGCCATCAACATTTCCTCGGATACCTTTTCAGTCATGACCGAACCCTTCCCGCGCCTGCCGGCACCGTATCGTCGTCGGCGATTCCCGCGATCGCCTGCCTCGCCCGTGCCAGCCGGCTCATCACCGTCCCGATCGGGATCCCGAGGATCTCGGCGACCTCGCGGTATTTCATCCCCTCGACGCAGACGAGCACCAGAACGCTGCGCTGCTCCTCGGGCATGTTCGCGACTGCCGCGCCGACCTCGGCAAGCACGAGGCGGTCGAGCGTCACCTCGCGGCCGTCGAGGCCGGGGATCTCCTCGGCCGCGGGCGTGTCGGTGAGCGAAACCACGGGTTTGGCGCGCCGGAACTCGTCGATCCAGAGGTTGCGCATGATGCGGAAGAGCCACGAATCGAGCCGCGTGCCCTCGGCGAACTGGTCTATCCGGTCGAGGCCGCGCAGGCAGGTCGCCTGCACGAGGTCGTCGGCCTGATCGGCCACCCGGGTGAGGCTGCGGGCGAAAGCGCGCAGCCGTGGCAGCAGGCGGATCATTTCGTCTCGGATCTGTTCGCTCACTTTGCCATACTCATCCAGTCACCCGTCCCGCCCATGCAACGGGGGCCTGTGCCGGTTTATTCCAGCCGCCCGCTCGCATCGGGGTGGCTCGCGGAATAGAACGCGCCCACGCTCCGTATTATGCGCAGATATCGAGGAGAAGAACCCCGGCATGACCAGCGAGACCTCCGCCCGGGCGATCACCCGCCGCAGCATGCTCAAGCGCCTGGGGCTTGCGACCACGACGGTCTATGCCGCGCCGTCGCTGTTGACGCTTGGCGGCGGCGCGCGGGCGAGTTCCGGCGGGTCCGGGGGCGGCAGCGGCGGATCGGGCGGCAGCGGAGGCGGATCGGGTGGCGGGCGGAGTTCCAGCGGCGGCAACCAGGGTGGCGGCAATGCCGGGGGCCGGGGCTCGGGCGGTCGCAGTTCGGGCGGAGGACGGAATGCCGGTGGCGGAAACCGGGGAGGAGGCGGGCGGCCCGACCGGGACTCGCGCCCGAGCCGCCCGCGGTTCCTGCGCCGGCAGCAACCCCAGCAGACCCGCCAGCAGGCCCGGCCCCAGCAGACGCGGCGGCGCACCGGGCCGAGAACGGTCCAGCAGCAGGATCCGCCCCCGGCCCGGCCGCAGCCCGAGTTCGTCGTGCTGCTGCCGCCGGGCACCGGCACCCGCTCGATCGAGGCGTTGGGATACGGGATCCTTGCGCGGCGCAGCAACGGGGTGATGGCGGGAGATATCCTGCGGGTGCGCGCGCCGATGGGGCGGACCCTGGCGGAGGCGCGGGCCGAGGTCGCCGGGGCATTGCCGGTGCGCCGGATCGACACCAATGCGCTTTACCGCCCGAACGCCATGCTCTGCGAGGACGAGGGCTGCGCGGCTTTCGATATCATCGGCTGGCGGTCGAGCCGGAACGGATGCAGCCTGCGTCCGCGGATCGGCATGATCGATACCGCCGTGAACCCCGACCAGCCGGCCCTGCAGGGTCAGCGGCTGACCGTTCTCGAGGTGCCGCGGGACGACGGCCGGCCGGTGGCCTCGGCCCTGCACGGGACGGCGGTCGCGACGCTGCTGATCGGTCGTCCCGACAGCCGCACGCCGGGGCTCTTGCCCGACGCGGAGCTTCTGGCGGTGAACGCCTTCTTCTCAGAGGGCGATGCGGGCGAGGATGCCGCCGACGTCTATGCCATCGCCGAGGCGGTCGACATGCTGATCGCTCGCGAGGTGACGACGATCAACATGAGCTTCTCGGGCCCGCCGAACGATCTTCTGGAGGAGCTGGTCGCGCGGGCGGCCGCAGCCGGGGTGGCGCTGGTCGCGGCGGCCGGCAACGGCGGGCCGCTGGCCGATCCCGCCTATCCGGCGGCCTATGACGACGTCATCGCGGTAACGGCCATCGACCGGCGCGACAATGTCTACCGGCAGGCGAACCGAGGCTCCTACATCGCCTTCGCGGCCCCGGGCGTCGACCTCTGGACGGCGGCCTCGGTATCGGGCGGGCGGCTGCGCTCGGGCACGTCCTATGCGGCGCCCTTCGTCACCGCGGCGCTGGCAGTGCGGCGGGCCGAGGCGCCCGGCGAGCCGCTGGCCGAGAGCCTTGCGCTCCTCGCCCGCAACGCCCGCGATCTCGGCGAGGCCGGGCCGGACGAGACCTTCGGGCATGGTGTGATCCAGGCCGGGTTTCTCTGTGATCTCTGAAAGGACGGCGTGGTCGGAATAAACGTTCCCGGGTGGCGTTGCTCTGATACGGGCATGAGAGAGCCCGGCGGAGATCGAGAAAGGAAACCCACGATGGACGACAACAACGTTGCAATGACGCGGCGCCGGATGCTCCAGCGGATCGGGCTCGGCGCGGCCGCAGTCTACAGCGCACCGGCGCTCCTGTCGCTGAGCGGGGCGGCGAAGGCCAGCAGCGGCGGCTCCGGCGGGCGTGGGTCCGGCGGCGGCGGCCGTGGCGGCTCGGGTGGACGCGGATCGGGCGGCGGTCGCGGCAATGGCGGCGGCAACAGCGGCGGCAATCGCGGGAACGGTGGCGGCAACCGCGGGAACGGCGGCAACCGTGGCGGATCCGGCGGACGGGGTTCGGGCGGCCGGGCCCGCAGCAACGCGGGCACCCGCCAGCGGGCCGGCGGCCGGAGCTTCAGCCGTCCGAGCCGTCCGACCCGCGCGCAGCCGGCGAAGAACCGTCCGGCACGTCAGAACAACCGGGCAAGCCGCCCGAGCCGCGCCAGCCGTCCGAGCCGTCCGACTGCCAAGTCGGCGATGAGGGCGGTGAACAACGGGCTGCGGGCAGTGGGCCTGCGGTTCTGACGATGACGGGTCTGGTGGGGATCCGTGCCGACGAGGGTGGGGCGCTTGCGCCCCACCCGACGGAAAGGGTGTTGCTCGGCTTCACCGAGCGGCACGTGCCAGTGCAGTTCATTGACGCGGCGATCGTCGCGGAGCACATGCGCAACAGCGTGCATGACTGGGAGATTGCCGCGCTCGACCTGGCGTCGGAAGAGCCGCCGGTTACCGTGCGCCGCACGACCGATGGATATACGGTCGAATCGGACTGGCTCGACGAGCCGGTGACGGGCCTCACGGATGTCGCGGCGGCGTGCTGCGCGCTGATCGACGTGCTCGAATGCCTGCTCGACGAGGATCCCTCGCTTCTCTGCCTGCACTGCGCCGCGGCCGAGATCGGGGGGCGACTGGTGGTGATCACCGGGCCGAGCCATGCCGGCAAGAGCACGCTGGCCGCGCGGCTCTCGGCCGAGGATCTGGTGCTCTACTGCGACGACATGCTGCCGCTCGACACTCTCGGGCGGGGCATCGCCGTCGGCCTCGGCCCGCGCCTGCGCCTGCCCCTCCCACCGGCCGCGACGCCGGCGTTCCGCGCACATGTGGCGCGGCATCTCGGGCCGGCGGACGACCGCTACGGATATCTCAATGCGCCCACGGTGGCCGGATACGGACGGCGCGCGCCGATCGGCGCGGTCGTGCTCCTCGACCGGCAGCCCGACGGGCCTGCGCGGCTCCGGCGGGCAAAACCGGCCGAGGCGCTGGGCTTTCTCGTCCAGCAGAACCTCGCCTCGGGGCGCGATCCGGCCCAGGTTCTTGAGCGCATGCGCCGCCTTGTCGCGGGGCTGACCTGCGTGCGGCTCGAATATTCGGATCTCGAGGATGCGACCGCGCTCCTGACGCAGAGCTTCGGCAAGTGGCCGGTGCGGGGCCTGAAGCTCCTGCCCCCGCGCGCGGAGCCATTGCATGAGTGGCGGGAGGGCGATCAGGCCTTGCCGGCCGCCGATCCCGGGCGGCTTTATGTGCGGCGGGGGGATGTGAATGTGCGGCGCTTCGGGGGCGAGCTCTTTCTCGCCCAGGCCGAGGAGCGGCGTATCCTGCGGCTCAACGAGGCGGGCGGCGCGATCTGGACCCTGCTCGCGGAGCCGGCAACGCCCGAGGCCATCGCGGCCGATCTCGCCATCGCCTTTCCCGACGTGGATCCGGCCGAGATCGCGGCGGACGTGCTGCGGATGGTGAGCGAGATGCTCGCCTGTGCGCTGATCCGAGAAGCCGGGGACGGGGAGGTGGCCTGACCCCGGTCAGGCCGCGGCCATGTTGCGCTCGTGCTGGGCGATCGCGTCGGCGATGCGGGGGTAGTAGACGGCCGAGCCGCGGTCGAGCACGAGGCCGCTGGTGCAGTAGCTCGTGAGCGTGTTCGTCTGGTGCGAGACCATCAGCAGGCCCGCCCGGCGCAGCCGCCGCTGGAAGACCGCAAGCGACTTCTTGCGGAAGGCGGCGTCACCGACGGCGGTGATCTCGTCGACGAGATACCAGTCGAAGGAGACCCCCATCGACAGGCCGAAGGCCAGGCGGGCGCGCATCCCCGAGGAATAGGAGCGCACCGGCATGTCGAGAAACTCGCCGAGCTCGGCGAAATCCTGGACATAGGCGACGAGCGCATCGGTATCGACGCCGTAGATCCGGGCGACGAAGCGGGTGTTCTGGCGGCCGGTGAGGTCCGAGGCGAAGCTCCCGGCAAAACCGAGGGGCCAGGAGATGCTGCCCTCGCGCCGGATCACGCCGGCATTGGGTTTCACGGTTCCGGCGATCATACCGATCAGGGTCGACTTGCCCGCCCCGTTGCGCCCGAGCACCCCGACCTTGGCGCCGCGCGGCAGGACGAGGCTGAAGTTCTCGAGGAGGGTCTTCCGGCTCGTCCGCGTCAGATAGTATTTCGACACGTCACGGAATTCGATCATCGCGGCACCGGTCGGCGATCAGCGGCTGTCGCGGACGTTGTAGTAGACGAGCATCAGCACGCTCCAGCCCATCACCAGGAAGAGCGCGGCAAGGCCCGAGATCAGACCGCGGCGCGGATAGAGCGCCTCTTCAGCCCGGGTCGGCTCGACATGGGGGGCGAGGTACCGGCTCTGGCGGCGGGCCTCCGCACGCGCGGCCGCCAGACCGGCAAGCGCCTGGGTATAGGCGGTGCTGGCGAATTCGAGGTCGACGAGCTGTTCCTCGTAGGCGCCGATGATGTCGGGCAGCGTGCCGGCGACACCCTCGACCCCGAGCCCGCGGCGCTCCTCCTCGATCCGCGCGGTGATGGCGCTGACGCGGCGGTTCGCCTGGATGACGCGCTGGTCGGTTTCCCCCGCGAAGCTCAGCAGCATGTCGCGTTCGACCAGCGCCTGGGCAAGCTCGGCCTGGAGCGCGTTCAGGAGGCCCATCTGGCCGGCGACATCGGCGGTGGGGTCGACGATCCGGTTCGCACGGCGGAACTCGCCGAGCTTCTGGCGCAGGTCGTGGAGATGCGCTTCGGCCTCGGCGAGATCCTCGCGGGCATGGCGGATCGCGTCCTCGCGGGCCTGGTCCGCGAGGCGGTTCACCATGGCGCTGCTTTCGGCGAGGATCGCCTCGGTGATGGCCTCGGCGTCGTCCGGGGTGAAGGCATGGGCGCGGATCTGGATGATGCCGGTCTGCGAGGCGTGGCTCACGTCGATGGTCCGGCGCCAGTGCGCGAGCAGGCCCTCGATCGTGGCGCCGTCGCCGAGCGTGAAGACAGGATCCCCCTCGGCGCGGTTGAAGATCGCGCGCATATCGAGATCGGCGTCGATCGCCTCGACGATCTGCTGGCTGCGGATGAAGTCGAAGAGGATGTCGGTATCGGAGGCCGATCCGGTGCCGATCTGCGTGATGGCGCCGAGCAGGCCGGCGGCTCCCACACCCATGTCCTCCGACCGGATCGAGAAGGCGACCTCGGAATGGTACTGGTCGGCGGCGCGGGTGTAGAGATAGGCGACCGTGGCGAGAAACGGCGCCACGACGAGCAGGACGAAGCTCACGAGCGCCAGCCGGTGGCGCAGGCGCGGCCGGGCGGGCATGCGCTGGTCGGCCGGGGCTGCGGCGGGGGGCGCCGGTGCAGTCGTCGGGGCCGCCGCAGAGGCCTTGGCCGGGACAGCCGCCTTGGGGGCGGGCTTGCTCGGCGCGGGCTTGGCGGGGGTCGGCACGGCCTTGAGATCCGGCCGGGCAGCCGGCTCGGCCGGAGCGTTGTCCTGGGGAGAAACTGTCATCCGCGCCTGTTGCCGGTGTTCTTGCGAGACTTGTCATCAAGCGACAATCGAGTCTACTCCTTGCCGCCGATGAAGGCAAACCCGCCGATGGCAGGGCCGGGATGGACAGGCCGATGCAGTCTCCGATACCACGATCCCATACCGTGCCCTTTCAGCGGTTGCGTGTGCTATTCGCGCTGATGGTGCGCGAGATGGGGGCGAAGTTCGGGCGCTCCTGGGGCGGATACCTCTGGGCTGTGGCCGAGCCGCTGGGGGGGATCGTGCTGCTGGCGATCGTCTTCAGCCTTGCTGTGCGCGAGCCCCCCATGGGCACGAGCTTCATGTTCTTCTACGCCACCGGCATCATTCCCTTCACGATCTTCAACAGCGTCTCGCGCAACGTCGGCGGCGCGGTCAACTCCAACAAGGGGCTGCTGACCTATCCGGTGGTCACCGCGCTCGACGCGGTCTTCGCCAAATGCCTGCTTGAGCTCATGACGATGAGTGTCGTGGCGGTCGTCCTGCTCTGGGGCATCATCGTGATCGAGGACGTGCACGTGAACCTCGTGCCCGCCTCGATCGTGCTGTCGCTGGTGATGGCGGGGTCGTTCGGGCTCGGGGTGGGCACGCTCAACGCCGTGCTCTTCGGGTTCTTTCCCACCTGGAAGAATATGTGGACGGTGCTGACCCGGCCGCTCTTCATCGTCTCGGGCATCTTCTTTACCTACGAGGCGGTGCCGCCGGCATTCAGCCGCCTCCTGTGGTTCAACCCGGTCACCCATGCGATCGGTGAGATGCGCTCGGGTGTTTTCGGGGCCTATGAGGCGAACTACGTATCCTTTTTCTACGTCTTCGGCCTGTCGTTCGGTCTCTTCATCGTGGGCGCCTGGTTGCTGCGGCGCCACGAGAGCTTCCTGATCGAGCAGTAGGGATCACCCCGCCTCGGCCGCGAGCTGCGCGATCGTGCGCCGGTAGTAGGGCTCGGCATAGTGGAAGGGGGCGGGGCCCCATTTGTGCGACGCGTTCCCGCGCAGAAGCTCGGGCGCGTAGGTATGGATCTGCTCCTCGGGCAGGTCAGCCCGGATGCGTCCGAGCATGCGGGTGAAGTGCCGGTTCGCGCCCTCTATATACGACCCGGGGTGCAGTTCGCCGAACCCTTCGCCCGTTTCGGTGCGGTCTGCCCAGAGTGTGCCGTTCACGCGCAGCCGGTCGAGCCGCCCGTCGGCCGCGAGTGCGGCCGTGAATGCCCTCCAGCCCTGTTCCCAGAGGCGGTAGTGCTCCTCGGTAAAGGCCCGGATGCTCCGCCCGGCCATCGGGGCGGGAAACTTGCTTTGGCGCAGCTCCGCCGACTGGGTGACAAGGCGCCCGTCCTCGAGCCGGAAGAGGGCAAAGCGCTCGTCGGTGAGGTCCATGAGCAGGATGTCGAACTCCATCTCGGGCAGGGCCTTTCGGAAGGCCTTGTCGAAGTCACGCTTCACCTGGCGTTTCTGGAAGGTCGAGGTCAGGTGCCGGCTGTAGCGATCTTCCACGGGATCGCTGCAGAAGGCACTCGCGAGACTGCTTCGCGCGTAGTAGTCGACGAGGACGATGCCGTCTTCCTCGACGACGAAATCCAGCGCGTCGCGGGAGACGCAGCTTCCGAATATCGCGAGCTTCATGGTGTTTGATCCTGGGGGGGCGGCGGAATCGTGGGGGTGCGGTCGTCAGGGTGACGCCAGCCGGGCGGCGACCGCCTGCGGCTCTGCATCCGCTCTGATCAGCCATATGCCTTCGGTGCCGAGGCAGGCGCGCAGCGCCGCCTTCAGGGCTTCCGCATCCGGCGGCGCTGTCGTGGCGCGCACTAGCACAGAGCCCGCGTCGACCTGGGGAAAGCGGTCCATCGCATGGGAAAATACCCCGGGATCTAGGATCAGGACCCGTCGCGCCGCGAGCTTCTCTCCGGGGGCGATCACCGGGATGTCGCGGGTCAGGGCGAAATCACGAAGGGCGCCGTCGAGGGGGCGCGCCACGTCGCCAAGGGCGTCCGGGTAGTGGAAAAGCGCGGCACGCGTCGCCGCGCCGACGAAGGCCCGGGGATCGTGGCGATGAAGATCGCCGATCACGAGGAGGTCCACCGGCGCCCGCGCGCCGCGCCTGGCGCGGATCATCGGCGGGACCGTCGCCTCGGGTGGCGTGCCCGGCGCGCGGTTGCGATCGAGGCTCCGGTGCCAGTGCCGGCGTGCCTCGTGATACTCGCGACGGACGCCGTGATAAAAGGTCGCGAGGCGGGTCGGCCCGTCCGCGGTCAGGGTCGCCGCGCCGGTCCGGCTGAAGGAGAGGGGGCAGTCGGGCAGGACGGCCGCGATCCGCCCGGTCCGGTGCAGGTGTTCGAGCCGGTGGAGCATCTCGGAATCGGCGCCGACCCGGACCGGGTCCCAGCCGCCCATCCGCTCGATCAGCGCGCGCGGTGCCAGCAGCGACGAGAAGTTGCGGGCGACCAGCCGGGGCACCGGTCGCGCGGGTCCGT
Source organism: uncultured Rhodovulum sp. (assembly GCA_964514775.1). Lineage (GTDB taxonomy): Bacteria > Pseudomonadota > Alphaproteobacteria > Rhodobacterales > Rhodobacteraceae > Amaricoccus. The sequence continues at coordinate 23,324 of CAZESN010000009.1, read as the reverse complement.
GGAACACCAGATCCGTGCCAGCCCGCACATGTGCCGCGAGGCTGAAGGGCAGATTGCGCGCGCGCAGATGTGCGACCTGAAGCCGGATCTTGTCGGGATGCGACCAGTCGTCGGCGTCATGGGTGGTAACGAGAACACCGGTCGCCTCGGTGAGCGCGCGGTTGCGGGCGGCGTAGCCGCCCCGGTTCTCGGGCATGCGGATCAGCCGGAAGCGCGGGTCACGGGCAGAAAAGGCGGCGGCGATGTCGGCACTCTCGTCCTGGCTGGCATCGTCGACGATCAGCACCTCGAGATCGGTCCAGCTCTGGGCAGCAAGCCCCGCCAGCGCGGTCGGGAGCACGCGGGCTCCGTTGTAGAGCGGCACGATGACTGTGACGCGGGCGTCGCACGAGGCCGGGGCGACAGCCGTGTCGGTTGTGAGGTTGTCGAGCGAAAGGGGGTGTGCGGGCTCGCGCGGCGCGATCCCCGCTACGCCCGCCCTGGCGAAGACCGGCGCGAGTGAGCGGAGCATGGCATCCTCGGACCCGCGCCGGCCGAGGAGCGCGGGGTTGTGGCTGTTGGCGCGGACAAGGGCTGCCGAAGCGCTGACGGCGGTCTCGCGCGGCAAGGCGTCGAGCCGCTCGCGTGCGCCAGCCCCGTCGCCGGCACGGGCGCGGAAATGTGCCTCGAGGAGGATGAGGTCGGGGTCCCGTGCGGCCGGCGAATGTCGTGCCCGGGCGTCGCCGATGTCTGCGATCGCCGCGGTCAGGTCGCCGTTCATGGCCCGCCAGACCGCCCGCACCCGTGCCGCTTCGGACTGCTGGCGCCGGCGTGCCACGGGATCCGTCAGCAGCTCGTCGATTTCGCTCAAGGCCAGCGCCGAGAAGCCGCCCCAGAGCCGCGCCTCGATCGCGCGCACCCGCGGTGTTGTCGTGCCGAGCAGAACCGGCGCGACATGGTCGCGCAGCGGATTTCGGACCACGGCCGGCAGGTGGCGCGAAAGCCGTGCGAGGGTTGACGTCATCCCGCTCACGGGCGGGCGCCGCCACGCGGGTGAGGGGGCTGCATCAGTCGCGCGGTATGCTCCGCCCGGCCAGCGTGCTCCCGGGCAGGCGCGGCTCGAAGGGCGGGGGCGGCTGGCGGCGGCGGAGGCTGCGGGTAAGCTTGCGGAACGGCGCCATGGCACGCCAGCTGTTGCTCTCCAGCATGGCGGCATGCCGGCGCTCGAGGTCGCGGACATAGGCGTAGAGCAACTCGGCATCCTGAGCCGCCCAGCTTGCGGCCGCGTGCTTGTCCTGCAGGCGTGGCGCGAACTCTGGCGGTGGATTGCGCTTCCGGAGCCGCCGCGAGATAGAGCGCACGGGCCCCAGGGCACGCCAGCTCGTGCTTGCCAGCATGAGGGCGTGCCGGCGCTCCAGATCCCGGGCATAGGCCAGAAGCCAGTCACCGTCGGCAGAGATCCGGGTGGAGGCCGTCACCACCGGCTTTGAGGGCGCAGACGGTGCCACGGGTGCGGATGACCTTGCCTCCAGCATCAGCGTCAGCTTCGCGATCTCCTCGAAGCGGGTTCGCATCTGGCGGGCGTGCAGGCGTTCGCGCGCCTCGGCCGCGGAACGCATTTCGGCGGCTTCGCGGGAGAGCGTCTCGATACGCGTGGCCTGTACGCGGATTGCCTGCCCTTGCTGCTGGGCGAGTCGCTCGGCCCTGAGGCCGGCACCGAGCCGCTCGAAAAGCCTGTCCTCGGCAAGACGGGCAGGGTCGTCGGTCCCGCGCGCGACCAGCCGCTCGATTGCCGCCGGATGCCCGGTCCCGGTCAGGATCAGCGCGAGCCCGTCGCCCTGCTCGAAGATCCGTGCCGGGTGGCTCCGGCGGAGATCGGCGAGAAACCCGACGGCCTCGTCGCAGGCAAAGCGGGTATTGAGGCCGTGGAGGAGCAGGATTGCGCGCGGGGCGAGTGGCGCAGCCCAGTCCCGGGCAAGTCCGGCCACGACGTCCGGTGTCATATCGAGGTCCACGTGGAGGAAATCGACGCGCGCTCCGTCCACCGAGGCCTGGATTTCAGCGCCGGGGGCGAAACGCTCGACCGCCTGCCGCAGGGCGAGCTGCGGTGTCGGATCCTCCGCGCGGAGCGAGACGACACTCTGCGGGCGGGCGGCCTCGACGAGCCAGAAGACGAGCGGCGCATGTGCAAGCCAGGTGGACGGTGCCACATCCCTCGGGCTCCAGAACAGCGCCTCGGAGCCGAGGAAGAGGGCGTCCTCTACTGCGGGGTCCGCGGTCGATGCTCTGGGCAGGGTCCGGGTGGTCAAGGCTGGTCTCCCGTCCTCGGTCATGCGGCTCAGGCGCGCAGGCGCGCAAGCCTTTCCTCGATGACTGACTGATCGCAATTGTCACGCACGAACGCATATCCCTTGCGGGAAATCTCGTTGTACCGCGCCGGATCGGCCCATATCCGCCGAATGGTGGCCTCGACCTCGCCCGGCGCGCAGTAGACCGCCGCATCGCCGAAGGTCTCGCGGAAGATCGGCTGCAGGACGGTCGGCACGCCGTGCGCCATGGCTTCCATGATGTTGCGGCCGAACGCCTCGACACTTTCCTCGTTGATGAAGTTCACGAAGAAGTCGAGTGAGGCGATGAAATCCTGCACCGGCTGAGTGTCGAACTCGCTCACCTCCCAGTTCCGCGGCAGCCTGCGCAGCATCTTCTCGACATACTGCGTGCCGCCGAGAAACCGCGCCGAGATGTCAGTGTCCGCGCAGTAGGCGGCGGCGGCATCCGGGGCGGCGGACGGCCATTTCGACCAGTGATCCCGGGCATGGCGGCCGATGACGATCGGCCGGTCGGCTCCGGCACCGGGCCTTGGCTGCGGCCCGTCCTGCGGGAGATGGTAGCCGAGCGGGGGGATCCAGTCGTCATCGGTCAGCGCATCATATCCGCCGAGCTCGGTGAGGATGCGCCGGATGGTCGGCGAGATCGGGGCCCAAACCGGGTCGCAGTCGAAGAACTCCCGGGACAGCTGCCGGGCATGATGCGGGAAGTAGTAGGCGGGTGTGCCCCGCCAGGTCTGCTTTGGCGACTGGTTGGCGAGGATCAGTACCTGGTCCGTCTCGATCCGGGGCATGGCATCGATCCGGTGGTTCAGGATCGGCGGATGATGCACGATCACGGTCCGGCAGCGCAGCCGGTCCTCCGGCACGAGGATGTCGATGTCCGGCCGGTAGCTGAGCGCGCGGTAATCCTCGGCGATGTCGGGCAGGAGCCGCAGGTCGTAGCGCGGCCAGTGGAAGAGCCCCACACGGTAGCCGAGCGCGGTCGCCGCGGTGATGTAGCCCTCGTTGCAGCGCCGGGTGCCGCCGAGCAGCGTGAGATCGGAGACGATGACGAGATCGTAGTCGGCCGTACGCGCCTGTGCCCCGGGCGTCAGGCCCGCGGGGATCGGGAAGGGATGCTTGCTGTCGGTCCGCTCGAGCGGGAAATCGGCACCCGGGCCATCGGGAAGATTGCGCGCGCGCCAGTAGGCGGCCTGGCGCGCGTATTCGCCGCGGATCCCGAAGTACATCGACCGCAGATGCGTGCCCTTGGCATGGGTCAGCGACTGGTCGTGCCGGCGCAGGAAGGTGAAGGGCACATTCGGCAGCACGTCGGGCATGTTCTCGCGGCCGAAGAGGGCGCGGGCGCGTTCGACGAACTCGTCGTCCGCGCTCGCCCGGACCCCGTCCCAGCGGCCGAGCCGGTCGAGGTCGCGCCGCCGCATCATCACCGAGGGATAGTAGCGCGAGATATACTCAAGCCCGTCGCGCTCGGGGCGCAGGAACATCTCGAGGTCGGACGAGACGCGCGCACCGGCCGTGAAGGTCGCCTTGACGCCGGCGTCGGCCATCAGCGCCCGCGCCTGCCATTCGAGCATCTGCGGGTGCGACCAGTCGTCGCTGTCGTGGATGGTGACGATCTCGCCGGTCGCGAGGCTCAGGGCGCGGTTGCGGGTGGGATAGGCGCCGCTGTTCTCGTCGTTGCGGAAAGCGCGCAGCCGGTCGTCCCCGGCGGCGAGCCGCGTCAGGATCTCCCAGGCTGCGTCGGTGCTGGCATCGTCGACCGCCACGACCTCGAGGTTGCGCCAGGACTGGGCGAGCAGGGCCTCAACCACCGTCTCGAGGAACTCCTCGGCGTTGTGGACAGGCATCAGCACCGAGATCTTCGGAAGCCCTGCCTCGGCCGCGGGCGGTGCCGATGCGGCGATATTGCCGAAGTGAAGACCTGCGCGCGGATCCTTCAGGCTGACCTCTGCGAGACCGTTCGAGCGGTAAATGTCATTGAGGATCCCGAGCCGCTGAAGGTCCGCCTCGGCCTGGGCCTGGGGATCGCGCCGGCCGGCCCGGACAGCGTTCATGTACGAGAGACGGTAGTTCGCGTTCCGGCCGAGGTCCTTCGAGGAGCGCAGGCTGCGCACGACCTCGTGGTGCCGGCCGAGCCGGATGAGCGCCTCGTGGTGAAGAAGACGAACCTTGCGCTGGCTCCCGAGATCGGTGCCGGACCGGCCGAGCGCCTCGATGTGCCGCGCACAGGCTGCCCAGTCGTCGCCGGCTGCCTCCCAGCGCGCCAGGTTCCAGGCCGCCTCGGCCCGGTCGCTGGCCGATCGGGTGCGGTCCTCGGCGGCACGACGCAGATCCGCGCGGGCAGGCGTCGAAAATCCGCCCCACAGTTTGGCCGCGATGTCCGCGACCGGCAGGGTGGCGGTGGGGCCGGGGCGCCGGGCGCGGGGCGGGGGCGCGGTATCGGGGCGCGCGTATTCAAGCGGCGGCAGGTCGTCGCGCAGGTTGGCGATGACAGATGCGGCCGGCACGGCGGCGGCCTCGGGGATTGCGAACTGTCGCTGGGCCTGCGGGAAGTCGAGCCAGGCGCGGCCGGGGGCGAGCGTCTTGTGCCAGGCCCGCCAGTTGTCGCGGTAGATCCGGCGCGTCGGCACCCCGCCCGGTCCGGGCCGGATGCCGTGCACGGGATCGTTGGTGAGGTTGTGCGCGCCGTCGAGGCAGATCATGCCGATCTGGTCGAGGAACGCGAACCGGCCGCCCAGCACCTTTTGCGCGCGCGAGATCATCTCGGTGTCGCCCCCGAAACGCACGCAGTCCCAGTGGCCGAGATCCTCGCGCAAAAGGCGCATCTCGAAGAGGCAGGAGATCGAGGACTGGCGGGTGACGCCGTCGGGGCTGAAGGGGGTGGCCGCCTCGAAATGGCTGAACCAGCCATCCGCCCGCATGCGGATCATGTAGGTGAGACTGGCCTCGATATAGCCGCCGGTGGGCAGAACTGCGCCGACGTGCCGCTCGAGCCGCTGCGGATGGGCCCAGTCGTCGGCGTCATGCCCGGTGACGAAGCGCCCGGTGGCATGGGCGAGCGCCAGGTTCTTCGATACATAGGGGCCGACATTCGCGCGGTTGCGGATGATCTTCACGCGATCATCCGAGGCCGCGATTTCCTGCATCCGGGCCCATGTGCCGTCGGAGCTCGCGTCGTCGACGATAATGAGCTCGAGCGGCCGCCAGGTCTGGCCAAGAACCGAATGTGCGGCATGCACGATCGTGTCTTCGGCGTTCCAGGCCGGCATGATGACCGTGACGAGCGGTCCGCGCGCGACCGGGGGCAGGGGGGCGCAGGACAGGCGGTGGAAGCGATCCGCGCCCTCGGGCGCCAGCAGCACCGGTGCCATGCCGAAATGCGCGAGATAGCGGTTCAGGTGGTCGAGCCACGCGGCCTCGTCGGCATGTGCCAGATTCGCGCGCAGCGCCGACACGGCATGCGCATGGCGTTCGGGCGTGAGCGTCTCCGCGACTTCCATCGCGCGCGCAGCCTCTCCGCGATCGAGCAACCGCGCGGCGGCGCGCAGTACATAGTCGGGGTCGGGTTCGGGCGGCCGTCCGGTGCGCTGGCGGGTGTCGAGATAGTGGACGAGCGGGTTGCGTGCCGAATCCCGTACCGACGGGTGCAGGTCGTAATAGAGCGCCGTATCGAAATCCGGCCCCGGATTGCGATCAAGAAGGGCGCCGTACTTGAGATAATGCAGCGCCGGATTCATCCCGGCGATATCGACGTCCGGATAGGCCTCCCGGTACCAGTCGGCGTCGAGAAGACCGGATTCGATCAGCAGTTTCGCATCGGCCTCGAGTCCGATCGCGGTCCCGCCCACCGTCGTCGCCTGCTGGTTCATCCTGCGATCCCCGCCCCTCTGCGTCGCGCCCGCCCCTTAGGGCGGCGGGTCAGTCCTCCGACGAGAACCCTTTTCCGGTAAAACCGTTCCCGGTGCAATCCGGGAACACGCTGCGGTTGCGAAAGCCGCTCATGCCCGCTCGATCGCGTCCTCGTCGCAGATCAGTTCGAGGGCGGCGTCCGGGGGTGCCGATGCGTTCGCAAGCGCCGCATTGGCGCCGCTGAAGAAATGCCGCATCACCAGCTCGACGCCGAAATCGTTGACCGATCGCAGGTCGGGGTCGAAGAACATCCCGCGGGCGGGATGCGCCGCGATGATCTCGTAGGACGGAAAATAGCTGATCTCGGGATGGTCGGCGGCCAAGTCTCCGGCAACCGCGCGCAGCACCGATTTCGAATAGCTCGACGCCGAAAGCACGTGCCCGCCGGAAGCAGTTGCCGCCAGCGGCACCGGCGAGACGGTCAGCAGCATGCGCAGCTTGGGGTTGAACACCCGCACCCGCTCGAAGAACGCCTCGAGGTCGGCCCGGATCTCCGGATAGCGCAGGTTGCGGAACCGGTGGGTCCCGGTGTCGTAGCTGCCGGCGATCGTGCCGGGCGCGGTGGGATAGGCGGTGCCGTCGGTGTGCTCCCACGTCTCGGTCAGGCCGAGGGTGAAGACGAACACGTCCATCGTCTCGAACAGACGCCGCACGCAGGCGAGATGCGCCGTGCGCAGGGCCGTCACGGTCTCGGGGCTGTCGTGCCCGGCCGGATCAACCGAGGGGCGCAGGGCATCGAAAAACCGGCCATCCCGGCTCCAGACCCGCTCGGCTGGCGCGCGCTCGCCCAGCGCCTCCTCCAGAAGCTGGAGGAGCTGGCGGGTGGTGTAGACATTGCCGTAGCGGCAGGAATAGACGCCGAACCCGTGCTGGCGCGCTTCCTCGGCGGTGTCGAAGACCGGCGGTGCCGGCTCGAGGTCGAGGTAGTTCAGGCCGTGGCGCTGCAGGTGCCGGCCGATGTGCTGGGCAAAGCAGCTCCCCGCCGTGGCCACCCGGTCGTCGGGGCGCAGCGGCATCGGATCCCAGAGATCCTGGAGGTCTGCGACGTGCCGGGCCGCGACTGCGGGCTTCCAGAAGGCGCGCTCGGCAAGGGATCGATACGGGTGGGGCGACGACATGGCGACCTCTCGGCTCGGATGCGGTTCACTCTAGTCGTCCTGCGGCGGGAACGACAGGCCATTGTCGCACGGTTTGCAACCATGCCGAGTGCATGCGTCCGAGTCCGTGAGCATATTCGTCGACAGGCCTGAAGCTGCCGCATAGTATGGGCAAGATGCTGGCCCTATCCTGCCTGCATACGGAGGATAGCCACATGACCAGTGACCAGCCCGTCACCGCAACGGTAGCCGAATTCCTCGCGATGCTCGACGAGGGCGCCGTGACTGCCGGGACGATATTTCACCTCGCGCCGCGCGAGCTGGCGGACGGCAGGCGAATTTCGATACCGCTCAAGCTGCTGCACCGGCCTGAAGGCAGCCTGAAGGGACGGCCACTTGTCGTTTTCTTCCACGGGGCCGTTGACCGGAGCAGGCGGCGCTTCCCGATCTTCGACGGCGTCTATGCCCTCAAGGCGCTTGAGGACACCGATGCGGTGGTGCTTTCCGTCGCCGATCCGTCCCTGTGGCTCTCCCCGGATCTGAGGATTGCTTGGTACGCCCCGAGCCGCTTTCTTGATACGCCGAAGGTCCTGCGCTGGCTGTTTCGCGAGATCGGGGCCAGACTGACACCCCGCCGTACCATCTTCGTCGGCGGCTCGACCGGGGGACATGCGGCGCTCCTGCATTCGCGGGCGGTGCCGGACAGTCTCTGCGTGGCGGTCAACCCGATCGCCTGCATCTCCCGCTACTACCCCAGTATCGTCCGGCCGTATCTGCGCACCTGCTGGGGCGGCGGGCGGGGGCTGGAGGATCTCGACGAGTCCTTCACCGACGATGTCGGAAAATCCTATGCGGCTGGCCACAGCCACGACGTTATCCTGCTTCAGAACGCGACCGACCACCATTTCGTCAGCCAGGCCGCGCATTTCGCCGCCCAGCTCAAGGACGCCGAGCGCTTTCTCTTCCTGTCGCGGTTCTTCCCCGATGCGATCGGACATGCCTATCCCGGGGTCGCGATCGCCGGCTTCGTGCGTGCCGCCGTGCGTGCACCCACGACCGGCTGCCGCGAGGTGGCGCGGCTGGCGCTCGACGGCGATGATCCGGTGGCAGCCCCGTCCGGGTCGAGGGTGGCGGGGCGCGCCCAGGATCTGGCCGCCCGGCTCGCCGCCGCCGTCCTCGACGGCGGAGCGCCTGCGGGCGGAGAAAGACAGGTCTCGATGCCTGCGGAAACCGTCCGGGGTGATTGACATGAGCCGGACCGGCCGGTAGAGACCCGGCTTCGAGATTCCAGACGCCCGAGAGACGGACCAGAACACATGGCAAATTCGCCGTCGTCCAAGAAACGCGCTCGCCAGGTCGAGCTTCGCACCCAGGTGAACAAGGCGCGGCGCTCCCGCATGCGTACCTTCATCCGAAAGGTCGAGGAGGCGATCGCTTCCGGCGATCAGGCCGCTGCCGCCGAGGCGCTGCGTGCCGCGCAGCCCGAGATCATGCGCAGTGCCAGCCGTGGCATCGTCCATGCCAACACCGCGAGCCGCAAGGTTTCGCGGCTCGCCGGTCGCGTGAAGGCCCTCCAGGCCTGATCTTCGCCGGACGACCCGGGTAGGGCGCTCCGCCCAGGGCTTGATGAGGCGCGCCTCAAGGCGCGCCTTTTTTGCTGTTTGGACACGGGGCGGATGTTCCGTCTTCAGTCCTGTTGTTCGGAGTCGGTGGCTTGGGTATCGTGATTGTCATGAACCGAATCCCGACGCCGGATCACCCCGAGTAACACAGCACAAATACTGGTGTAGACGCAGTAACTTCTGTCGCAAAGCTGTCACGGCTGAACAATAATCGCCGTTCGAGTTCGTGACGTGCCAGACTGTCCACCGGGAATCACGGCGCGGATTCGGATCGCGTCCGGCCATCACGGATCGTGCTGGCCGGTCGTACACGTGGAATACGGGGGGAGGACCTCGATGCAGCGGTTGGGTTGTCGAGTGCGCGAGGGCGTAGCCCGGGCGGAGTCCGCGTGCGGCCTGCAGATCCGCGGGCTTTGATCATGACCCATCCCAGCGCCATGCGTGATGTCGAGTCGCCGTCCGAAGCCTGGGTGCGCCTGCGAGGTGCCCTGCGCTCCGAAATCGGCCGGGACGCCTATCAGAACTGGATCGATCCGCTCGTCTTTCTCGGGAGCGACCAGGGCGTGGGCCATTTTTCGGCTCCGACGAACTTTGTCGGCACCTGGGTCTCACGCAACTATGGCGATGCGATCCGCGACCTGCTGCTGCGCGACGGGTTCAGCGTGAGCCGCCTCGCCTTCTCCGTCCAGAGCACCGAACCTGCGGCTCCCGTGGCCGCCGTCGCCGGGCCGCTCGCCTCGCCGTCGCCAGAAGCCGTCGATGAGCCCGAGGAGGCACTGCCCGGCTCGCAGCTCGACGCGCGCTTCACCTTTGACAATTTCGTGGTCGGCAAGCCGAACGAGCTCGCCCATGCCGCTGCCCGCCGGGTTGCCGAGGGCGGTACGGTCACCTTCAATCCGCTCTTCCTCTATGGGGGTGTCGGCCTCGGCAAGACCCACCTCATGCACGCGATCGCCCACGAGGTGCGCCAGACCCGCCCGGACGCGCGGGTGGTCTATCTCTCCGCCGAGCAGTTCATGTACCGCTTCGTCACCGCGCTGCGACAGAAGGACATGCCCGGCTTCAAGGAGAGCTTCCGTT
>CAZESN010000009.1:0-13294 GCA_964514775.1 uncultured Rhodovulum sp. | reverse complement strand
GGTGACCGCGCCCCGGGCGAGATCGACGGCATGGAGGAGCGGATTAAATCGCGCCTGCAGTGGGGGTTGGTCGTCGATCTTCATCCTGCGGACTACGAGCTTCGCCTCGGCATCCTGCAGTCGAAGGCCGAGGCGCATCTGCGCGAGAACCCCGGTATCCAGGTCGGCGCCGGCGTGCTCGAGTTTCTCGCCCACCGGATCAGCTCGAACGTGCGTGTGCTCGAGGGGGCGCTCACCCGGCTCTTCGCCTTCGCGAGTCTCGTGGGGCGCGAGATCAACCTCGACATGGCGCAGGAATGCCTCGCCGACATCCTGCGCGCGTCCGAGCGCAAGGTCACGATCGACGAGATCATCCGCAAGGTCGCCGACCACTACACCCTGCGCATCTCCGACCTCCTGTCGGCGCGCCGCGCGCGTCAGGTGGCCCGGCCACGGCAGGTAGCGATGTATCTCGCCAAGACCCTGACCTCGCGCTCGCTGCCCGAGATCGGCCGAAAGTTCGGCGGTCGCGACCACACCACGGTGATCCACGCGGTCCGCAAGATCGAGGAACTGCGCCAGACCGACAGCCAGATCGCCGAGGACGTGGAGCTCCTGCGCCGGATGCTCGAAGCCTGATCTTCGGGGCTCAGCCGCCGCCCAGCCGACCGAAAATCCCGCGCACCCCGCCTCCGCGATCCGTCGGCGCGACCTTCGGCTCGTCGCGCACCGCCGTCACGCGGACCTCGACCGGATCCTCGCCGATGTCGAGCGCATCCGCCGCCTCTCCCGAGAGTTCGGCCGCCGCGCCGCCGGTCGGTCGGCCGTTGAAGAGCGAGACCCGGACCTCGGCACCCGTGGCCAGGTTGCGCACGACGGCGCTTTCCGGGCGCCGCAGTCCCGAGACGACCGCCCAGGTCCCGGCGGTGTCCGCCCGGCTCCGGCGGCCCTCGCCCTCCCGCTCGAAGACGTCAGGCGCCTCGCGCGCCTCGAAATCGATGCGGAAGGCCGGGGGAGGGGCCTCGTCCACCGGCTCGCCGCCGCCGCAGGCAGCGAGGAGGAGGGCAAGCGCGATCAGGCGTGGCTTGGCGGGCATCTCGATCCGATGATCCGGCTACGGGCGGCGCGGGCACCGAATGTCGGCATTTTCGCGGGCCGCGGCAAGGGCGTGACGGAGATTCAGGCCTCCTGCTTCACGCTCGCGGTTACGTAGTTCACTGCAAGATCGCGGTCCGAGATATGCCAGTCCCAGCGCAACGGATTGAAGACAAAGCCCTTGCAGTCGACGGGATCGAGCCCTGCGCCCCGGATCAGCGCGAAGAGCTCGTCGGGGGTGATGAACTTGCGCCAGTCATGGGTGCCATAGGGCAGCCAGCGCATGACGATCTCCGCGCCGACGATCGCGGCGGCGAAGCTGCGCGCCGTGCGGTTCAGCGTCGAGCAGATCATCAGGCCGCCCGGCTTCAGCAGATCGGCACAGGCCGCCATGTAGGCGGGCGGGTCGGAGACATGCTCGACGACCTCCATGTTGAGCACCACGTCGAACCGCTCGCCCGCGCCGGCCAGCACCTCGGCGGTCGTGTGGCGGTAATCGATCTCGAGCCCCGACTGTTCTGCGTGGAGCCGGGCCACCGGGATGTTGCCCGCCGCCGCATCTGCCCCCACCACCTCGGCGCCGAGCCGCGCCATCGGCTCCGACAGAAGCCCGCCGCCGCAGCCGATGTCGAGCAGGCGCAGCCCCGCGAAGGGAAGGTCGCCCCGCAGGTCGCGCCCGAACTCGGCCGCGATCTGGGTGACGATATAGTCGAGCCGGCAGGGATTGAGCATGTGGAGGGGCTTGAGCTTGCCCTCCGGGTCCCACCATTCGGCCGCCATGGCGTTGAACCGCGCGACCTCGGCCGGATCGACGGTATCGGCGTTCTGCGTTGCACTCATCTGGCCAACCTGCGATGTTCCGTCATCATCACAGCATACGACAGAGCGGCATGAAGGAAAACCTCGGCCAGAGCGGCGCCGGAACTCCCCCTGCGCTTTATCCTCCCATAGAGCCGTTCCGCCAGCAGATCCTCGAGATGCCCGGCGGTCACCGGGTCTATGTCGAGCAGTGCGGAAAGCCCGACGGCGTGCCTGTCGTGGTGCTGCACGGAGGGCCCGGGGGCGGGTGCAGCCCGGGCATGCGGCGGTTCTTCGATCCCGCCCATTACCGAACGGTGCTTTTCGATCAGCGCGGCTGCGGCCGGTCGGCGCCGCATGCGAGTGTCGAGAACAACACCACCTGGGATCTGATCGCCGACATCGAGCGGATCCGCGAGGAGCTCGGCATCGACCGCTGGACCGTCTTTGGCGGGTCGTGGGGCGCCTGTCTCGCGCTCCTCTATGCCCAGGCCCATCCGGAGCGGGTCGCGGCGCTGGTGCTGCGCGGTGTGTTCACCATGACGCGCGCCGAGCTCGGCTGGTTCTACGGGGGCGGGGCCGGCGCCTTCTGGCCCGAGCAGTGGGCACAGTTCGCGCAGATGGTCCCCGAGGCCGAACGCGGGGACCTGATCGGGGCCTATCACCGCCGGCTCTTCGGCGCCGATGCCGGCGAGCAGGCCCGTTTCGCCCGGGCCTGGGCAGGCTGGGAGAGCGCGCTTGCGGTGCTCGATCCCGGTGAGGGGCGGGGAATGCCGTCGGGGCCCTATGCGCTCGCCTTCTCGCGCCTCGAGAACCACTATTTCATCAACGGCGGTTTCCTCGAGACCGACGAGCAGATCCTGCGCGACATGGGACGTATCGCTCATGTGCCGGGGTTCATCGTTCAGGGCCGGTACGACATGATCTGCCCGCCCCACCGCGCCTATGCCGTGCACACGGCCTGGCCGGGCTCCGAGCTCCACATGGTGGCAACGGCGGGGCATGCGCTGTCCGAGCCGGGCATCACCGCCGAGCTGGTCGCGATCATGGACGGCCTGCGCGCCGGCTAGGAGACGGCGATCAGCGCCACGCCGACCGCGACCACGGCGGCCGCGATCGCACGGGGCCGCCAGGGGCGCTCGCCGAACCAGAGGATGCCGATCGCGGCGGCGAAGATCACCGAGGTCTCGCGCAGGGCCGACACGAGCCCGATGGGCGCGAGCGTCTTGGCGTAGATCGCAAGCCCGTAAGCCACGGCCGAGGCAAATCCGCCGAAGAGACCGATCGCCCAGCTGCGCCACTTGAGCCCGGCGAAGTCGAGGGGGCGCGTGGCCACGAGATAGACCGTCACGAATCCCTCGAGGAGGAAGAGCCAGGCGACATAGGACAGCGCGTGGCCCGAGGCCCGCACGCCGATCCCGTCCACGATCGAATAGGAGGCGATGTTCACGCCGGTGGCCAGCGCCAGCAGGATCGAGGGCGAGGCAAGGCCGGTGAGCACGCTGCGCCATGAGAGCAGCAGGACGCCTGACGATACTGCCATCACGCCCGCCCAGCCGAGGGGCGGCAGGTCCTCGCCGATCGCGAGCCAGGCGCCCAGCGTCACCAGCACCGGCGCGATGCCCCGCGCGATCGGGTAGACGAGGCTGAGGTCGCCGAGCCGGTAGCTGTGAAAGATCAGGTAGTAGTAGAGCCAGTGGATGACGGTCGAGGCCGCAAGGAAGACCCAGGCCTCGCGCGCGGGCAGGGGCACCTGTGTCACCACGACCGCACCGAAGATCGCATGGGCCATGGCGACCATGCCAAGGCTGACGGCGCGATCGCCGGACGCCTTGATCAGCGCGTTCCAGAACGCATGCAGCATGGCCGCAACGAGGACGATGAAAAAGGCGGTGGAGCTCATGGGATGATCCGGGAGGTGGCGCGCCATATGAGGCGAGCGTCACGGAATTGTCGAGAGACTGTCACATGGACGGCTGCGCCGGAGGCAGGCGGGTCCGGTCGGAAGCGCCACGGCCCCTCGGATCAGGGGGCTACGTCCAGAATGCGGACCGAGAAAGGGCAACGCGGCACACGACCGTGGCGGCAGGTATCATCTTGTTTCATGGCGGAACTATCGGCCGCCTTGTCGCAAAGGAAAAGGCCGCGCCTTGCGGCGCGGCCTTTCAAGCCAGCAGTCGGTCAGATCAGCCCTGACGGGCCTTGAACCGGCGCTGGGTCTTGTTGATCACATAGATCCGCCCCTTGCGGCGAACCACCTGGCAATCCCGGTGGCGCTGCTTCAGGGAGCGGAGCGAATTGGCGACCTTCATGATCTTCTCTCCTCTCTCGTGGCGCGCGGGCGGGCCTGCGCCGGGTCTTCAGTCATCCCTTTCGGGAAATGGTGGGCGTAACTGGGATTGAACCAGTGACCCCTTCGATGTCAACGAAGTGCTCTCCCGCTGAGCTATACGCCCCTGAAGCGGATCGCTCCGCCTCGGTCACGCGCTCATATACGCAGCCTGCGGGAGGTTCAAGCCTTTTGCCCACCACAATCTGCGCTCTATAGTAGCGGGTCCATGCAGATCCCGGTCGTCCGATGAGTGAGCTTCCATACCACCTGCGCCTGCCCGAGGCCCGGGTGTCCTGCGCCGTCTTCAGCTCGCCGCACAGCGGGGCCGAGTATCCGGCCTCCTTCCTCGCGGCGAGCCGGCTTACGCCCCTGCAGCTGCGGTCTTCGGAAGACGCTTTCGTCGATCTGCTCTTCGCTTCGGCTCCCGCCCATGGCGCGCCGCTTCTGGCCGCGCGGATCCCGCGGGCCTGCCTCGACCTCAACCGCGCTCCCGGGGATCTCGATCCGGCGCTGATCGCCGGCGCCTCGCGGCGCGGTGTCAACCCGAGGGTGGCGGCCGGGCTGGGGGTAATTCCGCGTGTGGTCGCCGACGGGCTCCAGATCCGCGAGGGCAAGCTCCAGATGGCCGAGGCCCAGCGCCGGATCAACACCTGGTGGCGGCCCTACCACGAGCGGCTGGCCGGGCTCACCGCCGAATCGCGCGCCCTTTTCGGGGAGGCGATTCTCTTCGACTGCCATTCCATGCCGCGCGAGGCGCTTGGCAGCACATCGGCCTTCCACGGCGGGCGGCCTGACGTGATCCTGGGAGACCGGTTCGGCGCGTCCTGCGGCCGCTGGCTGGTCGAGGCGGCAACGGAGATCTTCGAGAACGCGGGTTTCACGGTTGCGCGCAACGCGCCCTTTGCCGGTGGCTACATCACCCAGGCCTACGGCGCGCCGCGCCACGGGGTTCATGCCCTCCAGATCGAGATCGACCGCGGGCTCTACATGGACGAGGCCCGCATCGAACCGCTGCCGGGGTTCGCCGAGATCGCGGCGCGGGTCGGGGCGGCCTGTGCGCGGCTCGCGGCGCTTCGCCCGCAATCCTTGCCGATGGCCGCCGAATAGCGCGCTATCGAGGCAGAAGCGCCGCGAGGAAGCTCCGGTCGCCCTCGCTGGCCAGCAGCGCCGCCGCGGTCGCGGCCGGCATCCAGATCGCGCGATGACCGGGCTCGGTCGGGGCGCTCTGGCGGAGCACGGGGCAGGCGAGGTAGATATGGCAGACCTTGCGCGCCCAGAGGTCGTATTCGGGCATGTAGGTGAAGCGCTGGTAGGCCCCGAGCCTGCGCAGCACGCGGATACGCCAGCCGGTCTCCTCGCGGCATTCGCGGTGCAGGGCGGCGATCGGGCTCTCGCCGGGATCGATGCCGCCGCCCGGAAGCTGGAATTCGGGCACGGGCTCGGCCTGCTCGGTCACAAGCACGTCGCCCCCCGCGCGGATGATGGCGTAGGCTCCCGGACGGGTGACATAGCGCTGTCCCCGAATGGGGGGCTCTCCATAGCGACGCATGGCCGGTGTCATGCCAATTGCGGCCGGTGAAGGGAAGGGGCCCCGATATTTGAACTCGGACCACGGAGTGCCTATCTGGGGGCCTCAGCATACGGAGACATCATGACCCTAGCTGCCCGGATCGCATGGGACGACACCATCCTGCCCTTTCAGCTCGACCGCGCGGACATCCGCGGCCGGGTCGCGCGGCTTGACGAGGTGCTCGAGCGCATCCTCGGCCAGCATGACTATCCCGCGCCGGTGGCGGCCCTCGTAGCCGAGGCCGCCCTGCTGACCGCGCTGATCGGGCAGGCGGTCAAGCTGCGCTGGAAGCTCTCGCTCCAGATCCGCGGCCAGGGGCCGATCCGCCTGATCGCGACCGACTATTTCGCGCCGGCGGAGGAGGGCGCCCCGGCGGAGATGCGCGCCTATGCCGCGTTTGACGCGGACGAACTCGCGCAGGCGGACGGGGCGAGCGGCCTCGGGCTGGTGGGCGAGGGGCTCTTTGCGATCCTCATCGACCAGGGGCCGGGAACCGTGCCCTATCAGGGGATCACGCCGCTCGCGGGTGCCTCGCTCGCGGATTGCGCCGCGACCTATTTCGCGCAGTCCGAGCAGCTTCCGACGCGCTTCGCGCTTGCCATGGGCGAGGCGCGGGCGCCGGGCGAGGAGGGACGCTGGCGCGGCGGCGGGATCATGCTCCAGCACATGCCGGCGGGCCGGCTCGAGGCGCAGCAGGAGGCGAGCGGCCTGGACGGGCTGCTCGCGCCCGAGGACATGCTTGCGGGCGCCGAGGCCGACAACTGGAACCGCGCGGTGATTCTGCTCGGCACGGTCGAGGAAACCGAGCTCATTGGCCCGCAGGTCGGGGTGGAGGAGTTGCTGTTGCGGCTCTTCCACGAGGAGGAGCCACGTGTCTTCACCGCCCAGCCCGTGCGGTTCGGCTGCACCTGCTCGCGCGAGAAGGTCGTCGGCTCGCTCGCTTCCTGGTCGACCGAAGAGGTGGCGGCGATGACCACACCCGATGGGAAGGTCACCGCGGATTGCCAGTTCTGCGGGGCGCATTACGCGTTCGATCCGTCCGAGCTCGGCGCCGATGCCGTGGCTCGCGAGGCCTGAGGGGGGTGCGGGTCTACGGGGTTACCGGCTGGAAGAACTCGGGCAAGACCACGCTCGTTGAGCGGCTGGTCGCCGAGATCACCGGCCGGGGCCTGACGGTCTCGACGCTGAAGCACGCGCATCACGGCTTCGACGCCGACCATCCCGGCAAGGACAGCTATCGCCACCGGGCGGCGGGCGCCTCGCAGGTGCTGGTCGCCTCGCAGAGCCGCTGGGCGCTGATGACCGAACTGCGGGACGGGGAGGCACCGTCGCTCGACGCCCTGCTCGGCCGCCTCGATCCGGTCGATCTGGTGCTGATCGAGGGCTGGAAGCGCGACCGCCATCCGAAGATCGAGGCGCGCCGTGCCGACACCGGCCAGGACCTTCTGGCCGGTGCGGACGAGACGATCGAGGCGGTCGCGACGGATGCGCCTCTCACGGGCCTCAACGTGCCGGTCTTCGATCTCGACGACATTCCCGGCATTGCCGGCTTCATCCTCAGCCGGACCGGGCTCGGCTGACCGGGGTCAGTCGAAGGCGCCGTTGAGCCGGGCCAAGAGCATGAAGGCCCGGGCCGAGCGCGTGTCGGCGAGCGCGGCGAGCTGGGCGTCATCGGCATCCGAGGCGAATTCGATCAGCACAGCGTCGAAGCGGCGGTGGAAGAAGAGCGCGGTGTCGCGGAAGATCGGGTCGGCCGTCACCATCCGCGCGGCGGTGTCGAGCACCTTCGGGTCGCGCACGGTGCCGACAGCATCGACCTCCGGGCCGCGGGTGCCGGCGATGAACCGCCGCCAGGCTGACGGGTCTGCGTCGCCCAGATCGAAGTCGTCGACAAAGACTCCCTCCTGCGCGAGCAGGCTCAGCACGTCCTCGGCGGCCTGCAGCATCTGGGCGAGGCTGTGGTGGCGCAGCGCCGTCCTGAGCGCACGGAACCCTTCATTATCATCGGGATCGCGGGGAAAGTTCAGCGCCCGCACCAGCGTCGGCCAGTCGAGGCGATCGGCGGCGGCGGGGGCGGGTTGCGGCGACAGCGGCAAATCCGGCTGGGCCGGAGCCTCCGCCGCATTGTCCTTGCGCGGCCGGGATGCCTTGCGCGGCGCGGGTTCCGGCTCTGCCGTGGGCTCGGCGGCAGGCGGGGGAGCGGACAGGCGGTCGAGAAGGTCGCGCAGCGTGGCCTCTGTCCGGGCCTGTGCCGCCGCGAGGCTGGCAAGGACCGGGCGGGGATCCGTCTCCCGCGCTCCGGCACCGCCCGCGAGAAGGCCCTGGCGAACGGCCGCCTCGATCGCGGCAGGCGAGGCCGGCCCGTGACGGTCGAGCGCCGCCCGCGCTCCCTGCAGCGCCTCGATCAGCGGAGGGGTCAGTTCGGCAAGCGCCGCGATCATCTGGCGCTGATGCGCGAGCTCCTCGGCAAACCGTGCGGCCATCCACACGAGCATCAGCGGCAGGACCAGCGCGACCAGAAAGAACAGCCCGTCGATGAAGGTCGTCCCGCGCGACGACGGGCCGTCGCTGCCGAGAAACCCGATCGCATAGCTGACGACCACCACCACCCAGACGAGGCCGACGAGCGCCGCCCTGCGGCGATAGGGCGGCAGCGCCAGGAACCGCTCGATCCCGCGCGCCGCCATCCCGCTCATACGAAGCTGACCGACAGGATCTCGTAGGACCGCACGCCGCCCGGAGTGGTGACCTCGACGCTGTCGCCGGGCTCCTTGCCGATGAGCGCGCGCGCCAGCGGCGAGCGCATGTTGAGCCGGCCTTCCTCGATGCTGGCCTCGGGCTCGCCGACGATCTGGTAGGTCTTCTTCTCGTCGGTGTCCTCGTCGACCACCTCGACAGTGGCCCCGAACTTGATCGACCCCGAGAGGCGGGTCGGGTCGATGACGTCACAGCGGCCGATGATCCCCTCGAGCTCGCGGATCCGGCCCTCGATGAAGCTCTGGCGCTCGCGCGCGGCATGGTACTCGGCGTTCTCGCTGAGATCGCCGTGCTCGCGCGCCTCGGCAATGGCCTTGATGACAGCCGGGCGCTCGACGCTCTTCAGCGTCTTGAGCTCGGCGTCGAGCCGGGCGAACCCCTGCGCCGTGAGCGGGACCTTTTCCATCCGCTTCCTCCGTCCCGCATGCTCCGATGCGGTATCCAACAGCAAACAAATTTTCAGGCGATGGAGCCCACCGCCTGTTCCGTGGCGCTCTGCGACCACATTCCGTAAGCATATGGGCGCGCGCGGGCTCCCGCAAGGCGGGTGTTGTGCGGCTCAGCGCCCGGTCTTCTGGCCGCCCGCCGCCGTGATCACGGCGATGATGATGAGCCCGGTCGCGAGATACCGCAGGCCCGCCGAGAGCTGGTAGGTGTTGAGCATCGACTGGAGCAGAAAGAGAAAGAGCGCCGCCCCCCAGAGGCCGGGCACGTTGCCGTTGCCGCCGGCGACCGAAGTGCCGCCGATCACCACCACCGCAATCGAGGCGAGCAGGTACTGCTCGCCCATCGACAGCGACGAGCCCCCCGAGAACCCCGAGAACATATAGCCGCAGAGCGCGGCCAGCATCGCGCACATCACATAGGTGAGGAACCGGATGCGCTCGACCGGGATGCCGGCCAGCGCCGCCGCCCGCGGGCTCTGGCCGATGGCGGTCACCGAGCGCCCGAAGATCGTCCGGTGCAGCACGACGCTCATCACGATGGCCAGGCCCACCACCGCCAGAGCGAGCACCGGGATGCCGGCAATCTGCGCGGTGGTGAAATCGGCGAGCACCTGCGGTGGCTTGATCCGCAGCCCGCGCCCGTAGGCGATGGCGGTCGACTGGACGACGAAGGCCGAGGAAAGGGTCGCGATGATCGGGGGAATCCTCAGCACGAGGATCAGGGCGTAGTTGAAGATGCCCACGACCAGCCCGCAGGCGAGGGCGGCGGCAAGCCCGATCAGGATCATCGAATCCTGGCTGTCCATGACCTTCATCGCCACCGAGCCCGCCAGCGTCATCGTGGCGGGGATCGACAGGTCGACGTTGCCCGGCCCGAGCGTGAACACGAACATCTGCCCGAGCCCGACGATCACGAAAAAGGTCGCGAAGGTCAGAGCCGCGGTGATCAGCCCGGCGCCGCCCTGACCCTGGGTGAAGGCCATGGTGGCGAGCCAGACCGCGATGGCGGCGATCCAGGACCAGAGCCAGGGCTTCTCGAGGATGCGGGTCATGCGCGGCGCTCCATCCGGTCGATGAGGGCGCGCAGCGCCAGCACGAGGATCAGGATCGCCCCCTGCGCGCCGATCTGCCATTCCGGCGAAATCCGCAGGAATGTGAGGAACGACGCGGTCAGCGTCAGCGTGATTGCCCCGAGCACCGCGCCGACCGGCGAGACGCGCCCGCCCACGAAGCTGCCCCCGCCAAGGATCACGCCTGCGATCGACAGGAGCGTGTAGCGCTCGGCGATGTTCGCCTGCCCGGAGGTGGTGAGGCCGATCAGCGCGAGCCCCGCGAGCAGCCCGAAGATCCCGGCAAGCCCGAACATCGTCATGCGCGCGCGCAAAAGCGACCAGCCGGCCCGCTCGATCGCGCGCGGATTGCCCCCGGCCCCCCGCAGGATCGCGCCATAGGAGGTGCGCATCAGGCCGATATGGGCAAGGACCGCGATCACCACGGCGGCGATGATCGGGAAGGGGACGAGTTCGGGCTTCACCTTGACCAGTGCCGAGAGCCAGGCCGGTGCCGAGCCGCCGGGCGAGGGCAGGACCAGCACCGCAAGGCCGAGCCAGACGAAGGACATGCCGAGCGTCACAACGATCGAGGGCAGGTTGCGCAGATGGATGAGTGCCCCAACCGCCACATAGGTCGCAACCCCGCCCGACAGGTAGAGCACCGCAAGCGCCGGCTGGTCACCGAGATATTTGGCGACCACGCAGGCGACGAAGCCGACATAGGCGCCGATGCTGAGATCGAGGTCGTTGACCGTCATCACGCACATCTGGGCGAGCGTGGCGAAGGCGATCGGGATCGCCATGTTCAGCATCAGGTCGAGGCCGCGATAGGACATGGTGCGCGGCTGGAGCCAGAAGATCGCGCAGAGCAGGACGACAAGCGTGAGCGCCGGCAACAGGTTGCGCAGCGTCCTTGCGGCAACGGCAGAGGTGGTCGTGGCGCTCATGCATCCCCCGCGAAGGAAGAGCGCAGCACGGCCTCCTCCGACATCTGGTCGCGGGTGAGCGAAGCGACGATCCGCCCGTCGTGGAAGACATAGACGTGGTCGCAGTGGCTGAGCTCATCCATCTCGGTCGTGTACCAGATGAAGGTACGCCCGCCGTCCGCCTCGGCGCGGATCATGTCGTAGACCTCCTGCTTGGTGCCGATGTCGACGCCGCGCATGGGGTTGTCCATCAGCACGATCCCGGCCTTCGATCCCAGCGCCCGGGCAAACAGCGCCTTCTGCTGGTTGCCGCCCGAAAGCGACAGGATGTTGTGCCCGACATCCGGCGTGCGGATGCCGATACGCTCGCGCCAGCTCTGCGCCAGCTCCTGCTCGCGGCGCGGGTCGATCAGGAAGCCGCGCAGCATGTCGCCGAGCGAGCCGATCGAGATGTTCTGGGCGATCGGCCAGAGCGGGAAGATCCCGTCGTTCTGCCGGTCCCCGGCGACCAGCGCCACGGGATCGCGCACCGAGGCATCGCGGGTGTCGCGTCCGGCGGCATGGAAGATCCGCAGGAGCATCTCGGTCTGGCCGTGCCCGTCGAGGCCGGCGAGGCCGACGATCTCGCCGGGCCAGGCGGCAAGGTCGGCGCCGTCGGTCTGGCGGGCGGGGCGCGCATGCAGGCGCGGCTCGCCCTTGTCGCGCCGCGAGAGATGCCCGGCTCCGGCCGTCGACTCACGGGCAACGCTGCCCATGGCGGCGACGAGCGAATCGCGGGTGAACTCGCCGGCGGGGCGGGCGGCGCCCGCGGTGCCGTCGCGCATGACGACCACCCGGGTCGCGGTGGAGAGGATCTCGCCCAGAAGGTGCGAGATCAGGATGACCGAGCCTCCGCCGGCGATGAAGCGCCGCACGAAGGCGAGGAGCTGTCCCGCAACGGTCTGGTCGAGCGACGAGGTGGGCTCGTCGAGGATGACGAGGCGGGCGGCCGTGTCGGTCACGGTGAAGGCGCGGGCGATCTCGACCATCTGCCGGCGCCCGATCGAGAGGTCGCCGACGATGTCACCGGCGCCGACCCCGTGGCCGGGGAAGATATCGTCGAGCCGCGCGGTGATGAGATCGCCGGCCCGGCGCCGCCAGCCGAGGCCCTTCAGGGCCGGGTGGTAGACGCGGGCGTTCTCGGCGACCGAGAGGTTCGGGCAGAGCGACAGCTCCTGGAAGACGCAGCGGATGCCGCTCGCCTGTGCGACACCGACGTCGTAGGGGCCGGCCGCGTCGCCCCCCCCGACCGAGATCGTGCCCCGGTCGGGCGCGAGCGTGCCGGCTAGGACGTTCATCAGCGTCGACTTGCCGGCACCGTTATGGCCGACGAGGCCGACGCATTCGCCGGCCCTGACCGCGAGGTCGACGCCGGCAAGGGCATGGACGGCGCCGAAGCTCTTGCCGACGCCGTCCATGCGGACGATCAGGTCGCGGCGCGGGTCGTGATCGCTGGACATGGTCCTTGCGCGCCGCCAGGGCCTAGTTCCGGGCCGCCGCCACGACTGCCTGCGCGTCCTCGAGCGTGTACTCGACGTTGGCGACGCCGCCGACCTCGGTGTTGGCGAGATTGTCCTCGAGGTTGTCCTGGTCGATCCGAAGGAAGGGCACGACCAGATCCTGCGGCACGTCCTCGCCGTCAAGGATCATCTGCGCGACCCAGAAGGCGAGAGTGGCGACGCCGGGCGCGATCGAGACGGACATGGTCTCGTAGCCCGACGCGTCCTTCTGTTCCTTCCACCACAGGAGCTCGTCCTGGCGGTTGCCCATGATGATGAGCGGCATGTCGCGGCCGGCAGCGGCGAAGGCCTGGGCCGCGCCGTAGCCGTCGCCGCCCTGGGTGACCACGCCGACGATGTCGTCGGGGAGCGAGGGCAGGATGCCGGCGACGGCCGCCTGGGCGCGGGCCTGGTCCCAGTCGCCGTGGACCGAGCCGACGATGTTGAACTGGCTGTTCTCGGCGACGCCCTCGTGGATGCCCTTGGAGATCTCGTCGTCGACGAAGACGCCGGCGAGGCCGCGGATCTCGAGCAGGTTGCCGCCGTCGGGCAGCTTGCCGGCGAGATAGGTGATCTCGTCCTTGCCCATCTGGTGGAAGTCGACGGCGATGCGCCAGGCGCAGGGCTCGGTGACGATGCCGTCGAAGGAGACCACCACCACGCCCGCGTCGCAGGCCTCGCGCACCGCGCCGTTCAGGGCGTCGGGGGAGGCGGCGTTGATGACGATGGCGTCGTAGCCCTGGAGCACCAGGTTCTGGATCTGCGCGGCCTGTTCGGTGACCTGGTTCTCGGCGGTGGTGA
>CAZESN010000008.1:0-37698 GCA_964514775.1 uncultured Rhodovulum sp. | reverse complement strand
CCTCAACCTCGGCCTGAACGCGATCTGGAAGAACTACTACCTCCAGGGCCTGCACCAGTCGACGGACGTGGGCGAGGTGGTGATCAACCGCGACGTCTGGGAGAGCTTCCCCGAGGACATCCAGGAGATCTTCCGCGCCGCCGCCCTCGCCTCGATCGCCGAGACCTACACCTTCAACGTCGCGCGCAACGCGGCGGCGATCGTCCGGCTGCGCGAGGAGTTCGGCGTCGAGATCCACGACACCCCGGCGGACTTCTTCCCCGAGTTCGTGCGCGCCACCAACGTCGTGCTCGACCGCTATGCCGAACAGGATGCCTTCTTCAAGGAGGTGCTTGATTCGCAACGGGTCTTCGCGGAGACTGTCGTTCCGTACTGGACGAAGATCCTCGATCTCTACTCGAATCTCGGCAATGCCGCCCTCGAGGCGAATTAGAGGCAAACTAGGGGCCAACGAGCCGCAACAAAAAGAACGTACGGAACTGGGGGGCCTCGTGACGACCCGGCCGGCGCTTCTGCGCCTGACAGACGCGATCGACGGGGTCAGTCTCTGGACGGGGCGTGCGGTCGCCTGCCTCGTCCTGCCCATGGTTCTCGGCCTCGTCTACGAGGTGGTGGCCCGGTACGCGTTCCGGGCCCCCACGGTCTGGGCCTATGACCTGACCTTCATGCTCTTCGGCACCTATTTCATGCTGGGCTCGGCCTATACGCTGATGCGCAAGGGCCATATCCGCACCGATACCTTCTACGGCAACTGGTCGCCCCGCGTGCAGGGAACGGTCGACGCCATCTGCTACGCGCTGCTGTTCCCGGCGCTGATCATCTTCTTCTGGGTCGGCTGGAACTACTTCACGCGCTCCTTCGCCCAGGGCGAGCGGATCGTCACCAGCCCCTGGATGCCGATCGTCTATCCGTTCAAGTTCGTGATCCCGCTGACGGCCGGCCTGCTGATCCTCCAGAGCCTCTCGGAATTCCTCAAGAGCCTCTGGGCCGTGCGCACGGGGGAATGGCCTTGAGCCCCGAAGTCCTCGGCCTCGTCTCGCTCGGCGTCCTCTTCGGCGCGATCTTCATCGGCTTTCCGATCGCCTTCACGCTGATCATGGTCGGGCTCGGCTTCGGCTGGCTCGCCTTCGGGCAGGTCGTGGTCAACCTGATGGTGCTCCAGACCTTCGCGGTGATGCGCGACCCGACCCTGTCGGCGATCCCCTTCTTCCTGTTCATGGGCTACCTGCTCGAACGCGCCGGGCTGATGGAACGGCTGTTCGCCGGCTTCCAGATGATGTTCGCGGGACTGCGCGGCTCGCTCTACCTCGCGGTGCTGGTGACGGCGACGATCTTCGCGGCGGCCACCGGCATCGTCGGCTCCTCGGTGACCCTGCTCGGGGTGATGGCCGCGCCCGCGATGATGCGCAGCGGATACGACGTGCGCATGTCGGCGGGCACGATCGCGGCGGGGGGCACGCTCGGCATCCTGCTGCCACCCTCGGTCATGCTGATCGTGATGGGGCCGGTCGTCGGCGTCCCGGTCACCGACCTCTTTGCCGGCGCGATCATCCCCGGGCTGCTGCTCGCCGGCCTCTACATCGTCTACACGCTGGTGCGCTGCCACTTCAATCCGGCGCTCGGGCCGACCCTGCCCATGGACCAGCGGGCCGCCTCCTGGCTGGTGATCGTGCGCGAACTCGTGCTCGGCATGCTGCCGGTGGTGGTGATCATCCTCGCCACGCTCGGCGTGATCATGGCCGGCATCGCCACGCCGACGGACGCGGGCGCGGTCGGGGCCTTCGCCGTGCTCGCCCTTACGCTGGTCTACCGCCGGATGACGCTCGCCGGCTTCTGGCATGCGCTGATGGCCACCCTGCTCACCTCCTGCATGATCCTGCTGCTGGTGGCGGCATCGAACTTCTACGGCGCGGTGTTCTCGCGGCTCGGCAGCGCGTCCTGGATCGCCGCGGCCCTGCTGGCGCTCGACCTCGGACCGACCTCGATGCTGCTGCTGATCCTCGGGGTGGTCTTCATCCTCGGCTGGCCACTCGAATGGGTGCCGATCGTGATGGTCGTCGTACCGATCATGCTGCCGCTGGTCAGCCAGCTCGGCATCGACCTGCTGTGGTTCTCGATCCTCGTCGCGGTCACCATGCAGACCGCCTGGCTGTCGCCCCCGGTGGCGCTCTCGGCCTACTTCCTGCGCGGCGTCGTGCCGCAATGGAAGCTCATGGACATCTATGTCGGCATGATCCAGTTCATGGTGATCCAGGTCATCGGCGTGCTGATCCTGGTGATGTTCCCGGCGCTGGTGACCTGGCTGCCCGAGGTCCTGCGGAACTGATCCGGGCCGGCCCCCGCGCCCGGACAAGGGCCTCTGCGCCGCTGGCGGCGCGAAGCCTCCCGCCGTCCCGGTCGGGGTCCCGGGTACGCGCGCACACCCCGTGCCGCGCGCACCCTTTGCCGGCTCAGGCCTGCGCGACCGGGGTGCCGCCGGCCTGCTGGCGGCGGGCGATCTCGTTGCGGTAGAGCGCCATGAAGTCGATCATGTCGAGGTTCAGCGGCGGATAGCCCCCGTCGCGGCTCACGTCGTTCACGATCCGGCGCACGAAGGGGAAGATCAGCCGCGGGCATTCGATCATCAGCACCGGGTGGATCTGGTTCTCCGGCACGTTCTGGATGTTGAAGAGGCCGGCATAGTCGAGCTCGAGGATGAAGACCGGGTTCTCGCCGACCTTCGAGTCGATCTTGACCTTGAGCGCCACCTCGTAGCGTTCCTCGCCGCGCTTCTTCGCGTCGATGTTCACGGCCACGCGGATGTCGGGCTTGCCGTCCTGCGCCAGCCCCTTCTGGACCGCGATGTTCTCGAAGGAGAGGTCGCGCGTGTACTGCGTGACGATGTTCAGGCGCGGGGCCTGCTCCTGTCCTGCGGTCGGGTCCTGCGGCGCCGCCGCGCCGTTCGTGTCGTTCGCCATGGTCGGGTCCTCGCCTTTGTCGGATCGGTGGGGGGTCTAACACGCCGCTTTCACGCGGACAACGCGCCCGTTCGGGGCGTTCCGCGCAGGCGGGGGCGGCGGGGATGATCGTTACCCCATATCTTGCGCCCCCCGCGCGGCAGGCCCTGCGACCCCCTGGATCTGGTGGCTCATCTCCGCGCCCGCGTCCGAAGTGTGAAGATCCGTTTCCCGCGGGTTAACGCCCCAGGAGTTATCGTTTGAAATCAATATATTGCCGCTTTGTCCGACGTCGGACACGTCTCAGTGCGGCTGTATCCAGCCCGAGCGGCCCGGCGGCCCAGGCGGGGGCGTATCGTCGAGATATTCGAACTCGCCGTCGATCGTCTCCTGCCCCGCCGGCCGCCGCGGCCCCGCGCGGCCCTGCATCCGCACGCTCACCCGCGCGCCGATCCTCGCGATCACGAACCGCCGGACCGGCGGCAGCAGGAGCGCGATCCCCAGCGCATCGGTGAAGAACCCGGGCACGATCAGGAGCAGGCCCGCGAGCACGACCAGCGCCCCATGGGCGAGCGGCCCCACCGGGTCCTCGCCCGCCTCGATCGAGCGGCGCATGCCCGCGAGGGCCTGGAATCCGTGCAGCCGGATCAGCGCCACGCCGGCAACGGCCGCAAGTACAACCAGCCCGAGCGTGGGCCAGAGGCCGATCGCGCCGCCCACCACCACGAAAAGGGCGATCTCGACGAGCGGCAGTCCGAGCAGTCCGATGATCCACATTCCGCACCTCGTTATCGCTTCGCCACGCGTCGGCGCATGGACTTGGCCGGGGCGGGACCTTACATAGGGCGTGTGACCGTCGCGCGCCATCGCCTGGGGTGCGAAAGTGAAAGGGTGGCCGATGGGTTCGCAGATGATCCAGATTATAATCCTCGCGGGGATCGCCCTCTTTCTGATCCTGCGCCTGCGCAACGTGCTCGGCACCCGCGAAGGGTTCGAGAAGCCGCGCGGCGTCGAGACCCCGGCCCCCCAGCGGCGCGAGCATCCCTTCGAGGTGATCGAGGGCGGCTCCGGCGATCCGGACATCGCCCATTACTTCGACATCGCCTCCCCGCCCGGCAAGGCGCTGGCCGCGATGAAGGCGGTCGATCCCAACTTCTCCGCCGCCGATTTCGCCCACGGTGCCCGCGGGGCCTACGAGATGATCGTGATGGCCTACGAGAACGGCGACATCGACACCCTGCGCGACTTCCTCGCGCCCGAGGTGTTCGAGCCCTTCCGCACCGCCATCGAGGCGCGCAACGCCAAGGGCTACACGGTCGAGGCGAGCTTCGCCGGCGTACGCGAGGTCCGGCTCACCGATGCCCAGTTCGACGCCGACACCAACGAGGCCGACATCACCGTGTCCTTCATCGGGGAACTCACCTCCGTGGTGAAGGACCCCGAGGGCCGCATCGTCGAGGGCACGCCCGACGAACTCAAGCAGCAGCGCGACGTCTGGACCTTCTCGCGCGACATGTCCTCGGACAATCCCAACTGGCTCCTGAGCGGCACCGGCGCCTGAAGCGCCGGTGATCGTGCGATGGGGCGGCGTGGCCGCAGGACGCTGACGCCCGAGGAGCGCGCGCTCTGGGACCGGGTACGCGCCACGGCCATACCGATCCGCCCCGCACCCGCCGTCGCCGACACCCCGCCCGACCCGCCACCGCCGCCACGCCCGCCGGTGCCGCCCCAGCTTCAGCCGCCCACGCCACCGGCCAAGCCGGCGAGGACCCCCGCCCCCGCGGCGCCCCAGCTCGACCGCCGCCGCTTCGACAAGCTCCGCCGCGGCCGCCTCGAGCCCGAGTCCCGGCTCGACCTCCACGGCCTGAGGGCCGACGCCGCGCATGCCGCCCTCAACCGCTTCATCCTCTCCGCCCATGCCGGCGGCCTCCGCCTCGTCCTGGTCATCACCGGCAAGGGCCGCGCCCCGGATGACGCCATCGCTCCGCAACGTCACGGCATCCTGCACCACAGCGTGCCGCACTGGCTGACGGCCCCGCCCCTGGCCGGCCGCGTCCTGGACGTGGTCTCCGCGCACCAGCGCCACGGCGGTGGCGGCGCCTATTACGTCTACCTCCGCCGGATCCGTTGATCATGGGTGCAACGAGTTGGCATTCCGACTTGTTCTGCCGCGCGTGAGCAGATAACACCGCCCGTGGAGAGGTGGCCGAGTGGTCGAAGGCGCGCCCCTGCTAAGGGCGTAGGCGGGGAACCGTCTCGAGGGTTCGAATCCCTTCCTCTCCGCCATACTTCTTGTTTTTGCCCTATTTAAGAACGGCAAACACCGCCGTTTCCCGCACAAAATTAAGTGCCCGATCCAATAAAGCTGAGCCGCCGAGGTTCATTTCCCCCTTTTTCGACAAAGCCGATTTCGCGGGTGTGCCCAGCCAGCGCCTGCTTCGACCGAGAAAAAACTTCGAAGCCACCATCGATCGTGCCGTTGGCGAACAGGTGAGAGCGGATGGCGCATGCGGCGTTGAGCTTTGGTCAGCGCTCGCCGGAATTCATTGGCACTCGGCAAATGAGGTAGCCGTTTCCTATACTTCACGCCAAGCTGCGGAACTGGTCGCCTGGGTGCGAGAAGAAGGCGACGCGCTCCTGTGGTATTGCAGCGGGCCTATCCAAGCCTGCGCACTATCCGGATGACTGCCGTTTCAAACAGCGAACCGGTGCTTCAGCTTCGCGACCCGTTCGGAAACGCTCAGCGTTCGATCTACTGATCCGGAAGCGGACAGAGCTATCGCTGGTATCCGGTCAACGACACGCTCAACCGGTAGCGCCTTGGGGACGGGGCATCCTCCATCGGCATCCGCAGTCGGGCACGGAGCCAGGATGTCCGGCGATCCGCCCCGCAGCCGATCAGCCAGATCAAGGCGGCGTCTGGGTACCCGGATCGATTCCCGCGATCTCTTCCAATGTCGAACGAACCTGGGGGATGAAACGCGTCGCGACCGCAGGCGCCAGCGCGAGTAGCAGCCGCGCTGTCGACGCCATCGTCCGTTCCGGTGCGACCAACAGCGCTTCGACCAGCGGAGCTGTTACCGTCGGCAGTGACAGGCGAAACCGCGCGTTGCGGACCAGATGGTCGGCCCCCGCATACGTCCATGCGATCAGCGGCTGGGCAACGCCGTCGCGCAGTCTCGAGCTGTTGACGTGGAGGAGCAGCCAGACGGCCGCCCAGCAGAACTCGACCGGGCGGCCCGACAAATCCTCACGCACTAGCCAGATCGAATTGGCAGCGCCCTCCCGATCGGTGGCCAAGGTGCTCACTGCGCCGCCCATGCGACGCAGCAACGGATGGAGGGCCGAGACTTCGGGCGCCGCGAGGCCTTGTTCGACGATGGAGTCGATCGCGTCGAACGCGCGCGCCATCGCCGCGCCGGTCGCGAAGCTCAGCATATAATCCTCCGCCGCGCGGTGGATGTCGCTCGGTGCATCCGCATCGATTATGGCGAGCGGGATCGTGCCGCGCCTGGGGCTCTTGAGCTGATCCACGGTTTCGCGCGCCTGGCCCGAGGCGACCATCTTCGCCATCGCGGCATGCCGCCGCACGCGCGCCACGAAATCGCTCGGGTCGTGCGTCGCGATCACCTTATGATCCTCCGCGATCGCCGCGGGAATCTCCGAGGTTAAAACGGGGCCGTCGACCAGATAATTGCGGAATTCACGATAGAAGCCGGTCGGCTCGGCAAGCGCCTCGTCGGCGTCGGCGAGGAGATAGAAGGAGAGGTCGAGCGCGATCACTGGATGCGACCGGATCGCTTCCAGCGGTTCCGAATTGCTCGCGGCACCGGGCTGATAGACCACCTCTTCCTCGCCGCCGGCCTCGGTCCCGGTGATCTTGCGGTACAACCAGAGCAGGCCGTGGCGCACCACCCGATGGCAATATGCCTCGGCGAGCGTTCCGTCCTCGTCGATCGTCGGCAGCGCCACGAGCGCATCGCGCATCCTGAAGATGGCGATGTCGGGCCGGCCGGCCTCGTAAGCCGCCTGGGCCGTGTCTGCGAGCAATCCGATCGCCATCGCGCGCACCGACGGGATGCCGGACGCCGTCGCAGCCGCCACCTGGGCGCGTTCGAACCAGCCTTGCGCTGCCGGCCAATCGCCGAGGTTCGCTGCGCTGATCCCCGCCTCGCGCGCGATATAGGCACGCTCGATCGTGTCCTGGCCGCCTGCTTCGGCCGCCGCGGTCAACAGCGGCAGCGCGGCGGCATGATCGCGCTGCCGCCAGTGGATCGTAGCGCGCGCACGGCTGAACGCCACGTCGAACCCGATCCGCGCTTCCGCGTCGGTCAGGGCGGCAAGCGCGCGCTCGGCGTCACCCCCATTTTGATCGATGCATATGGACTGGGCGATCGCACAGCGCGAGGCGAGCATCGGATTGTCCCAGCGCATCGCCAACTCGGCGCAAGCACCATAATCGCGCTGTGCGGCCTCCCAGTCGAAACCCTCGGTTCGCGATTCCTTGAGCCAGCCATGCTTGACCAGCACGGAGATGTCGCCGCGGCCAGGCCGGAACGACGAGAAGAGGCGCGCCCGCGTCTCCGCCGTCTCCTGGTCGAGCCGCTCCAGGATCGCTCGGAACCGGGCGACGGTCCGGATGCTACGCAACTGGCCGGCGAACAACACGCCGCTGACATGCGGATTGCCGCCGGCCTTCGACGTGAAGTTGCGGCTGGTCTCGGCAAGCCGGGGATCGGACTGGCAGAGCCGGTCGAACCGGAGCAGGATTTCCAGCCAGTCCCCGAACAGCTCGCCAGCGCGCGGATGGAGCAGCAGCTTCGACAGCGCGAGGCCTTCGAACAGCACCACGCCTTTCATATGGACGCGCTCCTGCTCGAGCATACCCCAGCAGGCGCGCGCCTGCTCGGGCGTGCCATAGGGGAGCAGCACGAGCAGCTGAGCAAGCCGCATCATCGCCGAGGCGGCCGTATCCTGCGGGAAGATCGGTCTGTCCGTGGAGAGGAACATGAGCTCGGTCAGGAACGGCGCGAGCATGTCGATCATCTCGACATGGGAGGTGACCACGCTCTGCGCGAAGGCGACCACGAGTTTGACCTCTTCGCTGTTGAGCGCATGGTGCATGGCCGCCGGCGCGTCGGCGGCCGACAGATCCTCAGCCCCCAGTATCGCGTCGGCCACGCAGCGATGCACGGCACGGCGCTCGTCGGCGGACAAGACGTCGGCGGCCGCGTCCTCAAGCAGGGGCGAGACGCGAAGCCGGTTGCGCTGGAAGGGCTCGATCCAGGAACCGAACAACTGGTCGAGCACCAGCCCGCCGCGCGACACCGCTGGGTCGAGTCCGGCGATGCGGATGGCAAGGTCACGGTTGAAGCCGCCCCGGATCAGGCTCGCGCGCAACAGCAATGTTTGCGCATCGGCCGAAAGCGCCCGGACCAAGCGCTGCCGTACGGCGCGCCGCTCCGCGCCGAGCTCGGACTGGAGCTGGCCGCCCAGCATCGCCGCGAGCGAGGCGCGCGACCAGTCGCTGCTCTTCAGATGGAGCAGCACCGCCATCGTCAGTTGCGGGTGCCCGTTCGCGGCGGCGCGATAGACCGGACCCGCATATTTGGCGTCGCCGTCCATCGCGGCCACGAGGCCGGCAACTTCCTCCTCGTCGAGATAGGGCATGTCGACGGGCGGTGTCGCGCCGGGCGCCAGCTGGTGCAGCGTTGTGTTGGCGGGCGCGCGATAGGTGGTGACGATCGCGGTCCTGTCGCGCCGCCTGAGACTGGCGAGCTCGCGCACGAGCGCGTCGCAGACCGCAGGGTCGTCGATTTCGTTCAGATCGTCGAGGATGACATGCGTCGCGGGCGAGGCGGCCAACTCGCCTTGCAGTTGGCCGAGCCGCGCCGCGGCTTCCACGGGCGGCAGGTAACGGAAATCGGCGATCGACCAGGAATGGCCGCTCTGCGCCGCGACGAGCCGTGCCGCCAGCGATTTGCCCAGCCCGGTCGCGCCGCTCACGATGGCAATGCCGCAGGCACGCCGGCCCGCGTCGATCGTCGCCACCAGCGCCTCGCGCGGCGCATGGATCTCGGGCAGCGGCAGATCGCCTGCTGGCGCAAGGAACCCGCCGCGCAATATCGTGCTGGTGGCGCCCGGGCCCTGGAAGGCGTCCGCGAGCTGCTCGATCGGGACCGCGACCAAAGCGGCTTCGTCGATCAGCGCCAGCAGATCTGCGCGGCGCAACGCGCGTGCCTCGCCGGAGACCGCGGTCAGCAGGATGCGTTCGAGTACGGAGGACGTGAGGTTCCGGGCCGCATGGCTCGACAGCCGCCGGGCGGTGGCGACATATTCGATGAGTCCCGCCTCCAGGTCCGCGTGAATGTCGGTAAGCCCCGGCGCGCCGCAGTCCCAATGAATGCGCTGCAGGAAATCGCTGCGAAATGCCTCGTCTGACAATGACGCGAGATGGGTCCGGGTTGCTCCCTTGAGTTCGAGCGATGCGACCAGCGCCCGGAGAGGGGCAAGATCCGCGCCGGCCGCGGCGCGACGCCAGTAACGCAGCGCCGGCGTTCCATCGACGCGATGCGCGCTTTCACGTTCGAGACCGATCTGCGAGGTCGTCAGATAGTGAAACGAAACCTTGCGATCGGGATTTCGCGCGACCAGATCGACATAGGCGTCGATCGCGGCCCTGACCCCCGCCGACTGGAGGGTGATGCTGCCGCTGCCGGCGGTGTCCTTTACCTGGGTTCCGACCAGCGCCTGCCGCGTCGCGACCGCATAATCCTCCGCCACTTCCAGATGGAGGACCGCACCGTCGCCGAGTGCCAACCAGGCGAGACTCGAAGCGTAGAGCTGATAGGCATAGCCGCGCAGCGCCGCCACGGCCTGGCGCGCGGCATCTCCCTGCGGCGCATCGAGACGCGGCCCTGATCCGAAAACCTGCATGACGACGCATCTAGCATGAACGATCGGAAAAGGAGTCCCCCGCGCCATATTGGACCGGGAATGGCAAGCCGCGCGGCTCAGTACGAGGTTCCCCATGCCGCATGAGGGGCGCGATGATCTACAAGGCGACCTGCAATCCAACCGTTACCTCGTCGTCACGAGGGCCAAATTGACTTGGCGGAACATAAGCCGTGGTTCAATTGTGCTACTTTGAGAAATTAAATGAGCCGACCTTCATATGTCAGGTGAAGAATTTATCGACCTCGTTCGCTTCCGAAATGACGGCGAGGACTTTCATATCAACTGGACTACCCGGCGGGCGCTGCGCATCCTTGGCCGCGAGGGGCTGACGGCTGTCGCTGTCGAGGGGATTTCCGACCGGGACCGTTTCAAGGGCAAGCGGATCGCAGCCGGCCTGCTCGTTGCGGACACGGTCGAATATTATGGCGGTGAGCATCTCGACACGGCGAGCCGGATCGTCCTGAACCAGCTCAAGTATTCGACGCAGCACGAGGCCACGGCCTGGCCATGGGGCGATATCGAGCCCGTCCTGCGGGAATTCGCCGCGCGCTATCGTGCCTATGCGCGTAAAGCGGGCGTGAAGGCCGCCCGCTCCAAACTCCGCTTCCGCTTCGTCACCAATCGTCCCGTCTCGAGCAATGTGCTGCAAGCAGTCGACTATCTGGCGGGACGCAGCGCCAATGTACCTAAGGGGCATGCGGGCAACGCGATGAGTGCGATACCGGCCGCCACCGGTTTGAATGGCAAAGGGCTTTCGGCATTCCTCGCGCTGGTCGAACTTGGCGACCGCGAGCGGTCGCGTGAGTCCATCGCCGCCCGCGCGACGGTTGAAGCCAACGACGTCTTGCCGACCATCTCGCGCGAGCCGGTGACGGTGCTGCGCGATCTCGTCCGCCGGTTCGGCACCACCTCGCACGGCCAGGACCCGACGATCCGGCGGGAAACGGCGCTCCAGGCATTCGGTATCGACGACCCGGAAAAGCTGTTTCCCGCAGCGCCCGAATTCGAGCTAGTTTCAAATGCGGTCGTCC
This sequence comes from uncultured Rhodovulum sp., assembly GCA_964514775.1. GTDB lineage: Bacteria > Pseudomonadota > Alphaproteobacteria > Rhodobacterales > Rhodobacteraceae > Amaricoccus. Next base: position 26,774 of record CAZESN010000008.1, on the reverse strand, counting down.
GGCGTCAGGAACCAGACCTTGCCGAAGCCATTCGGCAGGCGCAGCGTCCGATCCTTGTGACGGCGAGCGGCGGCACCGGAAAATCCATCATCGCGCAGCGGATCCCTGGCCTCCTTCCTCCAGGGTCGGAGGCTGTAATTTTCGACGGATTTGCAGGCGGACGATATCGCGACCCGTCGGAGCGAAGGCATCTTCACCAGGTCGGTCTTGTCCAGCTGGCGAACGAATTGGCTGGCAAGGGCCTGTGCGACATCCTGCTTCCAACCGCTGCCGGCGATCGCGACTTCATCGTGTCGTTTCGCCATCGGCTGCAACAGGCTGCGGTGCTGGTGCAGAAGCGGTCCCCCGACGCGCTCGTCGTCATCATTCTCGATGCCGCCGACAACAGCATGTTCGCGGCGCGACTGTATCGGGAGGACGCCTTCGTCTCCAGCCTGCTCGCCGAAGCGCCGCCCGAAGGCTGCCGGGTCGTCGCGCTCGCCAGGCCTGAGCGCCTGGAAGGCCTCCATGCCGACAAGGTCCAGCAGTTTCCGCTCGAGGGATTCGACCTTAAGGAAACCGGTAGTTTTGTGCGGCGCTTCGATCCGGGAGCGGCAAAGGAGAATTTCGAGACCTTCCGTCGCCTCACCTTCGGAAATGCATGATCGGCTTTTGAGCCATCGCCTGTGCGGATGATGGAGCCGATCCGCGCGGTGGCGCAGGCCAGGTACAAAACCGGGAACGCCGGTTCCTGCCGATAGCCACCCTGTCCGAGCCGGGGCCTGCTCCCCGCCTCGGTGGCAAGTTCCCGCACTGCAGCACCTGGAACCGACCATCACCTCAGCCTCTTTACCCAGCATTCCTCCGCAAGGGCGAAAAGGCGGGCAAGGCCGCGCAGAAGGTCGCTGAAATTTATCGCGGTCTTCCGAAGGCGGGATAACGCCCCGGCCGCCAGTTCGATCGACAAGTCAGGCTCGTGGCACGAGCGAAGCCCAACCGGTTTTCCACCATGCAGAAATATCCATGGCACCCGTGGCGTCCAGATCGCATGGACCTATTCTTCGCCCTGCCGGAATCGATCAGCCCGGCACATGTCAAAAGGAGAACTCAGGATGGGCGACGCGAGAAAGCAGATGCACCTCGGGGTATTCGTGCTGGGCAGCGGGCACCATGTCGGCGGGTGGCGGCTTCCGGATGCCGAGGCTGGCGCCGAGAATCTTGACCTTCTCTGCCGGATCGCGCGCAAGGCCGAGGCCGGGAAACTCGACATGGTGTTTTTCGCCGACGCGCTGAACTCCTCGCCCGGAATGCACCCGTCGGTGGTTGTGCGCTATGAGCCGATCACCCTGCTCAGCGCGCTTGCAATGGTGACGGAGCGGATCGGTCTGGCGGCAACCGCCAACACCACCTATTCCGAGCCGTACAACCTAGCGCGGATGTTCGGCACCCTAGATCACATCTCGAAAGGGCGCGCCGGCTGGAATGTCGTCACCGGCGCCTTCGGCGAGGCTGCCCTGAACTTCTCAAAGCCGACCCATCCGCCGCATGCCGAACGCTATGCGGTGGCGGAAGAATATGTCGATGTGGTCAAGGGCCTTTGGGACAGCTGGGAAGACGACGCGCTGGTCATGGATAAGGACAGCGGCGTCTTCATCGATGCGGCCAAGATGAATCAGCTCAACCATGAAGGCGTCAACTTCAAGGTGAAGGGGCCTCTCAACCTGTCGCGCTCGCCGCAGGGCTATCCGGTGCTGATCCAGGCCGGATCCTCCGATGCCGGACGCAACCTTGCTGCGCGGATCGGCGAAGTGCTGTTCGCGGTCGAGCAGGTGAAGCAGTCGGGGATCGACTTCAAGGCCGACATCCGCCGTCGCGCCATCGGTTTTGGCCGCAACCCGGACGAGATCAAGGTAATGCCTGGCGTCTGCCCGATCATTGCCGACACCAAGGAGGCCGCGATGGCGCGGCTTGCCGACCTTGGGGCGATGATGGACCCGGTCCCGGCGATGAAAGTGCTGTCCGAACGTCTGGGAACCGATCTGACGGACTATCCGCTGGACGGCCCGGTTCCCGAGCTTCCGGAAAGCACCATCATGCAGGGCCATGCGCGGGTTCTGACCGCCCTGGCCAAGGCCGAGAACATGACCCTGAGGCAGCTACGCGACTATACCTCGGCGGCCATGGGGCACCGGCTGATCGTTGGCACTGCCAAGGACGTGGCCGACGGACTGGAAGAGTGGTTCGTCGATGGTGCGGCGGACGGTTTCAACATCATGCCGCCGTATTTCCCCGGCGGACTGGACGACTTCGTGGATCAGGTCGTGCCTATCCTGCAGGAGCGTGGGCTGTTCCGCACCGAGTACAGCGGCTCCACGCTGCGCGATCATCTGGGTCTTGCCCGTCCGGCATGCGCTGCACGTTGAGAGATGGTGCCCCTGGCCGGTATCGGCCGGGGGCATTGCTGCGGCGGTGACAGTCGCACTCGAGGAAAGTGTCGGGCGCTGTGCCTGGCTGTCGAACATACGGCGGAGCCAACGCCGCCGCAGTGGCCGAGCATGCGGTGGGGCTTTTGCTAACGCTGACCCGCCGGCTCCATGAAACCGGAACAAACCAGCGCGAAAGCCGCTGGTCAAAACCGCGGCGGCGACCGATTTGAGATCGCGAGCACGAATTGCCTCGCAATCGGGACCGGGCAGATCAGCCGCCATCTGGCGGGCTTGCTGCAGGCCTTGGTTGTCGGGTCGAGGGGATTCGCCGGTCAGCCAGAGAGTCCCTCGCGGACTTTGATATGATTCACGACGCGAGCGCCTTGCCTAAGCCGCTGCAGGCTGTCGATGTCGTGCTTCTGGCCTGCCCGCTGACCGAGCAGACGCGCGGGTATCATCAGCACTGATGCGCCCGGACGCCCTTCTGGTGAATGTTGCTCGCGGCGCCGGCGTCGATGAGCCTGCGCTAATCCGAGCGCTTGAGGCTGGCAGGGTCGGAGGCGCCGCACTTGATGTATTCGCTTCCGAACCCCTGCCAGAGATTTCGTCGATGTGGAGTATGTCCTAAGTGACGGTCACACCGCATGTTGTCGGCAATACTGCGGCCTATGAGCGGCGGGATGTCAGGATTCTTGTCTAGAGCCTGGGCCGGCTCGAACGGGGTCAGGCGGAGCTGCACAGCCGGATCATCTAGCGCCGACTCGGGGCCCGTCAGGAAGCGCACCGCAACGATCGCACTGGAATTGATCAGGCTGCGGGTGCGTCGGCCCAACATGATCCGGCGATGCGAGATTTGTGTTGCTATTTGAATGCAGCTGGATACCATTTCACCAGGAGCAAAAAAATGCGGATGCCCTGGTCGCGTCCGCCAAGCGCCCCAGGGAGCCCAGAATGACCAACTCACTCAACAGGCGTAATTTCATTGCCTCAGCCGGCACGCTGTCACTTGGCGTTATGCTGCCCAACGCGCTTCGCGCGCAGGGCAGCGGCGGCTTCACCTCGACCGTTTTTGGTGGGGTCTGGGAGCAGAACTACCGCAAAGCGATTGTCGATGCCTTCGAGGCCAAGACCGGGGTCACAGTGAACCTGAATCTCGGCTCGACGGCCGAGTGGCTGACAAATGCGATGATAAATCGCGACGGACCGGAAATCGACATGCTGCTGCTGTCCTATCCGGACAGCATCCGCGCCGTTCTGGCAGACATCGGCCTTGAAGTCGGTCCCGAGGACATTCCCAACATCGCCGAAATCGAGCCGGTCTGGTGGGAGCAGTACCAGCGCCGCGCCGTCGGTCTGGACTATGCCTCCTACGGGATCGCCTATCGCACCGATCTGGTCGAGAAGCCGGTCAAAAGCTGGGCCGACCTCTTCGACGCCGGTCTGCGCGACAAGATCACGGTGCCGGACATCGGGACCTGGGGCTCGTGGGAGCTGCTGGTCATGCTGGCGAAGATGCGCGGCGGCAGCGAAGAGGACATGGACCCTGCGTTCGAGGGGTTGCAAGAGCTTCTGCCGAACATCCGCCGGTTCTACTCGTCCTCGACCGATGCCATGTCGATGCTCGATTCCGGCGAGGTCGTGGCGGTCGGCATGACCACAAACATCCCGCCCTATGCCCTGATCGACGCCGGCAAGCCGGTCAGTTTCATATTCCCCGAAGAGGGAGCCATGGTCGGCATGGTTTCCTACCACATCGCGCAGAACTCCAAGAACATCGATCTGTGCAAGCAGTTCATCAACCATGCGATCTCGAAGGAAAGCCAGGAGGCGTTCTGCAATGCGGTGATCGCCGGCCCGGTGCGCAGCGATGCGGTGCTGACCGGCAAGGCCGCCGAGCGGGTACCGGCTCTGGACCAGCTGACCCTCTTCGACTGGTTCAAGATCGTGCCGCAAATGCCCATGCTGACCGACCGCTGGAACATGGAGATCGGCAAGTGACAACCAGCGAGGTTGTCGTCGGGGAGGGCCGTTCGAGCGGTACTCCCCGGCCTCTGGACAGTGCTCTGCTGTTGCTTTTGGGCGCGGAGGAAGCTTTGCCCGACAGCGGCCTTGCCGCAGCGGCAGAACGGGCTGGAATCTATACAGTTGTCGCTCGCCGGGCCGATGCTGCGGCCTACCAGGCCTTTGATAGCCAGCCGGATCTTGCGCCGCACCGCGTCAATGTCTGGCACGAGGGTGCATCGCCTTTCGGCGAGTCGGATGTCGACCTGGTTCTGCGCGCGAACGGCATTCGCAACGTGGTTATCGCCGGCGGGCTTGGAGCGGATCCGGCTTTGGCCGTTCAGGACTTGCGCCGGCGGGCCTATGCGGCCGAGGCGCCGGATACGACCCGGGCCGACCTGATCGCACGCGCTTGGTTGGAGGACCCCGAAGAGGCCAGGAACTGGCAGCCCGAGGTCAAGATGCAGCGCCTTGCCCGGCCGCTGGTGGACAGGGTGGCACCGGCGCGCACCGCGCTGATCCTCATCGACGTCCTGAATGACTTCTGCGCCCCAGGCGGCAAGATCGCTGCAACCGGCGCGGCTACTCCAGCGGTGCAGGCGGCGTTGCCGAGAATATCCGGCCTCTTGACTGCCGCCCGTGCGGCGGGTGTCGGCGTCATCCATGTGCAGGCGACCTATGGACCGCATTACCGTGCCGAAGGCTCTCCCTACCGCTTTCCGTCCGCGGAAACCGCCGAGGGCGCGGTCTGGAGCGCATCCTCGTTCGATGCCGCTCCGGACAGCCCGGCATTCGACCGCAATATGACCGAGGTCTGCCTTGAGGGCAGTTGGGGAATTGATTTCGTTGACGGATTGCAACCCGTTCCGGGTGAGCACGTGGTCCGCAAACATCGGTACTCGGCCGCGATCGACACCCGTCTCGGGCATCTTCTGCGCAGTCTTGGGGTTGAAACGGTCATTCTTGCCGGGGTGACGACAAACTGCTGCGTCGAATCCACGGCGCGGGATCTGGCCATGTCGGATTACAATGTCGTCGTCGCCGAAGACTGCGTCGCCGTGAAGGATCTGGTGATGCACCTGCACCACGCCAGCCTCGAGCAGATTCGCACCTACTTCGGCATCGTGACCGATTCCGGCAGAATAGCGGCGTGTTGGCCATGAGCGCCCCGGCGAAATCCGCATCCGGCCCCATGCGGGTGCGGCTGCTGCTGTTGCCCGGCCTGGTCTGGCTGGTCTTTGCCCTGCTGCTCCCTCTGGCCTATCTGGTGGCGCTCAGCCTGCGACCGTCGATGCCGGGGACCATCATCATGGACGGCCCCTGGACCCTCTCCAACTATGCCAGGTTTTTTGCGCAGCCTTTCTACTACGGCACCCTGATCAAGACACTGTGGGTTTCCGGGTTGACCACCCTGATCACAGCCGTGATCGGCTTTGCCCTTGCATTGGTGATCTGGACCGCGCCGCCGAAGTGGCGCAGCGCAGCGGTGCTCATCGTGCTGTCACCGCTGCTGGTCTCGCTTGTGGCGCGGACCTATGGCTGGATGATCGTTCTTGGCGACCGCGGCGTGATCAACCAGGCGCTGCTGGGTGCCGGGCTGATCAGCGAGCCGTTGCGGATGCTTTACACGCCGGGCGCGGTGATCGTCGGCCTGACGCATGTCTTCGTGCCGTTCATGACGCTTTGCGTGCTGACTTCGCTTGAGAAGATCGATCCCAAGGTACCCGAGGCCGCCCGGACCCTGGGAGCCGGCCGCAGAGCAGTGCTGACACAGGTGTTGTTACCGCTATCGATTCCGGGCCTTGCCTCAGGTCTGACGATCGTCTTCAGCTTGGCCATCTCGTCCTACGTAACGCCGGCGCTCATGGGCGGCCAACGCTCGGGAATGCTGACCACGTTCATCTACCAGCAGTTTTCAGTGACGCTGGATTGGCGCTTCGGGGCGGTGCTGGTCACGATCCTGCTTGCCGCGACGCTGCTGGCCCTGACCTCCGTTCTCTGGGTCGCCGGAAGCATGACCCGAAAATGGAGCCGCGCATGAGTTTTGCCCTGTTTCGCCGGGTCGGTACCTTTGCGCTTTATGCCTTTCTGCTGGCTCCGCTTCTTGCGGTGCTGGTTGTCTCGTTCAACGCCGGCTCGACCCCCAGCTTTCCACCGGAGGGCCTGTCGCTGAAATGGTACTCGGTGGCCCTGAACAGCCCGGTCTTCATGGGCGCGGCGTTCAACTCCCTGCTGCTTGCGGTCTGCGCGGTGGCCATCGGAGCCCCGCTGGGTGTCGCCGCCGCCTTCGGTATCGCCCGTGGCAAGTTTCTGGGACGGGGCTTCCTTGAGGCGGTCTTTCTGTCGCCGCTGATCGTGCCGGGACTGGTGATCGGCGTGGCCTTGCTGGTCATGCTCTCCAGCCTGGGGATGCGCGATGCATTCCTGCGCCTCCTGGCCGGGCATGTGCTGATCGTCATGCCCTATGTTATCCGAACCACGCTGGCGGCACTCCAGAGTCTGGATCCGGCGCTGGAAGAGGCGGCCCGCACCCTTGGCGCCTCGCGGCTCAGGACGCTCTGGCATGTCACCCTGCCGACGTTGCGCGGCGCAATCTTTGCCGGGGCGGCCTTTGGCTTCATCCTCTCGTTCGACGATGCCGCGGTCTCCATCTTCCTCGTTGACGGGCGCACGACCACCCTGCCGCTCGCGATCATGTCCTACATGCAATACAACTTCGATCCCTCGATCGCAGCCATTTCCTCGATGCTGATCCTTGTGACCCTGGTCGGTGCGATTGTCATCGAACGGCTGATCGGGCTGAAGAAATTCCTCGGGAGTTGACCTATGGCCGAAGTTATCCTGTCGGGCCTGACCAAATTCTATGCCGGCCTGCGCACCCCCGCGGTCGATGATGTCTCGATCTCGATCCCTGCCGGCGGCTTTCTCACCTTGCTGGGACCGTCGGGCTGCGGCAAGTCCTCGACCCTGCGGCTGGTTGCAGGGTTGAGCCATCCGGACCGCGGGCAGATCCTGATGGATGGCAAGGACGTCACCCGGCTGGGCCCGGCGGAACGCAAGATCGGCATGGTGTTTCAATCACTGGCCCTGTTCCCCCATCTTACCGTGACCGAGAATGTCCGGTTCGGTCTGAAGATGCGCGGCGCGTCCGACCAGCTTGCGCGGGTTGGCAAAGTGCTTGAGCGGGTCGAGCTGGGCCATCTTGCCGGTCGCTATCCGCACCAGCTTTCGGGCGGGCAGCAGCAGCGGGTGGCGCTGGCGCGGGCGCTGGTTGTCGAGCCGTCGATCCTGATCCTTGACGAGCCCTTCTCGGCGCTGGACCGCAAGCTGCGCGAAGCCATGCAACTGGAACTCTACCGGATCACCCGTGATCTCGGGATTACCGCATTGTTCGTCACCCACGACCAGGAAGAAGCGCTGACGCTCTCGGATCAGGTGGTGGTGATGAATGGCGGTAGGATCGAGCAAAGCGGCCCCCCGCGTGAGATCTACAGCGCCCCCAGAAGCCGCTTTGTGGCCGAGTTCATGGGGCTGACCAACTTCCTTCCGGCCCAGCTTTCCGGCGACGTGATCGAGTTCGAGGGCGCGCGGGCGCGCCTGCGCAGCCAGCCCGAGGTTCAGGGGGCATGCGAAGTTGCTCTTCGCCCCGAAAAGCTGTCGCTGCATGTGAGCGCGCCCGAAGGCCCGGCGCTGACAGGGGTGATGGTCGAGACGATCTATCAGGGGGCGGCCTCGGCCTGCACCGTGCGGCTGCCATCGGGGCGGCAGGTCACGGCGCGGGTCGCCGAAGCGCTTCCCGTAGGGGTCGGGACTAATGTTTGGGTAAGCTGGACGCCTGATGCGCTGCACGCCTTCTCTGCCTGAGCAGGAAGGGGCCGAGGATTTGGGGGACACACCGATGACAACCCGGTTGCCACCACAAGCGGATCAGGGCGAGCGGGCCGCTTCGGGAGGGATGATCCAGTCCGTCCAGCGCGCCCTGTGCCTCCTCAGAGCCCTGAGCGCTGCCGAAGACGGCCTGTCACTCAGCGCCTTGGCGCGAGAGGCCGGGCTGGCGGTCTCGACCACGCATCGGCTTTTGACCACATTGGAACATGAGGGCTTTGCTCATGCGAAGCAGCGCAACTGGCATGTCGGGCCCGAGGCGTTCAGCGTCGGCGCGGCGCTGCTACGCCATCGGAACTTTGGTGCCAGCGCTGCACCCGCCTTGCGGTATCTGCGCACCGTGACCCGCGAGACCGCGAACCTCGGGATTCTGCACGAGAGCGAGATCATCACGGTCTCCCAGTTGGAAAGCCGCGAGCTGGTGCGGTCCCTTGCTTTGCCCGGAGGGCGGACGCCGGCGCTGAACTCAGGCATGGGCAAGGCGATCCTGGCGCAGTGGAGCGGAGACGAAATCTCACGATATGTCAGCCGCTACGGGCTGAGGCCGATGACCTCTCGCAGCCTTCTCTCGCTCGAGGCGATCAAGCGCGAGTTTGAACTCATTCGCCAGCAGGGGTTTGCCGAAGACCTGGAAGAGAACCGCATCGGCGTCTGCTGCATTGCGGCCCCGGTCTTCGGTCTGAACGGTGAGCCGATGGGCGCGATCTCGGTTTCCGGTCCAGCCGGCCGCTTTGCCGGTGAGCGGAGGAGCAACGTCGGGCGCATCGTCCGCGAGGTTGCGAATGGTATTTCCACCGTGCTTGGCAGTGAAGTGGGCGGCGGGAAACACGATTCACCTGAGAATGTGGACAGAGAGATCTATAGTGGCTGAATATATGGTGTGTACCGTGCAACACTGACGCATCTGATCCCGGAAGATCCGGGTCGCGATGCTGAGCGGCGCTGGTCTGGCAATGCAGGCCATTGAAAGACTCGCAAACTGGTTTCGGCTCCTGCCGGAACACCGGACGCCGACCGATGTGTCGCCGATGACGCTGGATGTAAGCCGTGCCTGGACAACGAAGTCGAGGCCAAGGCGTTTCTGACCGCGGCCGGGGTGCCGGTGATGGATGAGAGGCGGGGTGACACACCTGCAAAGGTGGTCACCGCCGCAGGCGGCGCAGGCTATGCGGTGGTGGTCAAGCGGAGGCTGGGCAGTTCGGGCCGACGACAGAAGCGGCACAGAGACACTCAAAATTCAATGTTTGGCATTATTAAAAATTGATTCGTGCATGGTTGGATTTGCCATGCAGTGGTGTCGGGCAGAACGCAGCCCACAGTGCCCAATGGCCACCGATGCCAAACCATTGTTGCCGCACGCCCCGTGCTTTCCGGTGTATCCGGGCGTCGACGATGCGTCGGGATTGTCCGGCCAGACCGATGTCAATCTATATACGGAGCAGCAGGCCGGGGTTTCACGGCACGGCCCCGCCCACGTAAAGACCGTGGCCGCGCAGGCAGGGGTCGCCGCGAAGCTCGTACATTTGGACAACACCGGCCTTAGCGATGCGTTGATCGGCGTATCCGGGCGCATCGGCTGTGATCTGATCTCCGTGGCAAACGACGCTTCTGGGAAGCCGAACTGGATTCGGGCCCGGAGCCAACGCGCGATCGTACTGGCCGCCAGTTCGGTTTCCGTCATCCTCGTTGGCTGAGTTCCGGGCTTCATGGAGCGTTCCTGCCGCCCGGATTTCAGCCGAGCCGAATGCGTTCTGCATAAAATCGCGGCGATCACGCGAGCCGACCTGAGCAACGGCGCAGCACATCGTGAAGCTCGGCAGTTGTTCAAACGGATTTGTTGACATTAACATTGAGGGCGCTCATATTTTAACAAAACGCAAACAATGCAACAGGGGTAAAAATGAACAGAGTCGTTAGTCTTGCGCTCATCGCTGGGGTCAGCGTTGCCGCGCCGGCCTTTGCCGGCCCGGCAGATGGCGTCCTCAATATCGCATGGGAGCGCAGCCTGCCCACGCTGGATGCCTATTTCTCCAATACGACCGAAGGGCATACCGTCGCGAATAACATCTGCGACTCGCTGATTGCGCGAAACCCGCTAACCTACGAGCTGGAGCCGCTTCTCGCCACCGGCTGGGTTTGGGCTTCGCCGACCGAGATCGATGTCGATCTGCGCGCGGATGTCCGTTTCCACAATGGCGCGGTTCTGAGCGCGGATGACGTGGTGAGCACCCTCAACTGGGCCTCTGCGCCCGAAACGGGGGCCTTTCGGCAGTTCATGGTCGACTGGATTTCACTGGTCGAGAAGCTGGACGACCTGAAGGTCCGGATCCATCTGAAAGAGCCAAACCAGGCGGTTCTTGATCTTCTTGCAGGCCTGCCCATCTATCCCGCGGTGCATTTTGCCGAAGTCGGGGCCGAGGCATTTGGCCGCGCGCCAGTCTGCACCGGCCCGTACCGCGTCGCATCTTTCGAGCCTGGTTCTAAAGTCGAGCTTGAGATCAACGAAGATTATTTCGAAGGCTCGCCCAAGGGAACGCCGGTCATCCCGAAGGTGGTGATACGCTCGGTTCAGGATCCAAATACCCGGGTAGCCGAACTGATGACCGGCCGCGTCGACTGGATCCACCAGCTTTCCGCCGACCAGGCGGATCAGCTCGCCACGGCGCCGGGCAAAAAGGTCCTCGAGAACGAATCCAACCGTATCGCCTACGTGATGTTCAATCCGGTCAATCCGCCTGAGGGCAGCCCGGTACTTGACCAAAGGGTCCGGCAGGCGGTCGGCCATGCCATCGACCGCGAAGCGATGGTCGAGCATCTGGTCCGCAGTGTTGGCAAAGCTCTCAACACCTATTGCCACCCCCGGATGCCAGGGTGCATCGACGGCGTGTTCAAGCTTGAATACGATCCGGGCAAGGCAAAGGAACTGCTCGCAGAGGCCGGCTACCCGGATGGATTTGAGATTGATCTGTTTGCATTCCGTGATCGCCATATCTCGGAAGCGCTGATCGGGGATCTGCAGGCTGTCGGTATCCGGGCCAACCTTCAGTATATGCAATATGGATCTCTCGACGAAAACTGGCAGGCAGGCCGGTTGCCCTTCGCGCACCAAAGCTGGGTCGGGGATGGAATGTTCGATGCAGGCAACCATCTGACCAGCCACTTCCTCGGCGGTGACACTATCGCAACAGACCCGTTCATTCAGGGTGAAATTCGCGCCGGTAACGCCGCCACAACCCAGGAAGCGCGTGACGCTCACTATGGCAAGGCGCTGACAGCCCTGGGCGAAGGCGTATACTGGGTGCCGCTCTATACGATGCCCGAATTCTATGCGGTTGATGAGCAACTTGGGTTTGAGCCGAGCGCCGACGGCATCTCGCGGTTCTACATGACCCGCTGGAACTAGCCGGGATCCCAAGTCTGGCGTTTGCCTGCCGCGAACGCCAGACTTAGGCCTTCAATGGCAAGACTTCTGCTCACTCAAGCGGGCGTTTTCATCCCGATCACCAAGGGGGCGCGTCAGCCTTATTCCAACGACTGGGACCCTTCTCCGGATGTGTCGTCGCGCTATAATGGTAGTCGGCCTAGGGAGAGACATCAGCAGGTCTATGCTCTAGGTGACCTGCTCATAACTTCGCAGCCAGATGCGGATTGACGCGAGTTGGACGGATGCAAGGAAGTTGTCGTCTCTCTTGTCGTATCGGGTGGCGATTGCCGTAAAGTGTTTGAGCTTGTTGAAGAAGCGCTCGACCGCGTTGCGCTGGCAGTAGACCCAAGCGCTGAACCGGAAGGTTTTGACGCGGTTCGGCATGGCGCGGATATTGGCCCAAGCGCCTCGCTCGGCTATCGCAGCGCGGCGCGCATCGCCGTCATGGGCTCGGTCGGCGAGCAGGATGTGGCCGCCCTCGACGGTGTCGAGCATGTCGGCGGCCGAGCGCCCGTCGTGAGCCTGGCCTTCGGTCAGCTTGAGGCGGATCGGGCGGCCCTCGGCATCGACCAGCGCATGGATCTTGGGGGGCAGGCCGCCGCGCGAGCGACCCGTGCAACGGGATCGCTCGTCTTTTTTTGGCCGTTGGCGGCGTGCTGATGCACGTGGATGGAAGACGAGTCGATCATCTGCACGTCGCCGTCGTAAGCGGCTGATACCGCTTCGAGAATACGCGCCCAATGGCCTGCCTTGTGCCACCGGTTGAAGCGGTTGACGCAGGTCGTGTGCGGACCGTAGCGCGCCGGAATGTCGGCCCATGGTGCTCGGGTGCGCAGCCGCCAGAAGATGCCGCTCAGAACCTTCCGGTCATCGGCGTGCGGCACCCCGCGAACCTTCGTCGGCAGCAGCGGCTCGATCACAGACCATTCGAAATCCGTCAGATCAAAACGAGCCATCCTTACCTCCGGAAAGGAGGTCAGGCGAAGGCCCACTGGCGAGGCGGGCCGGTGCTTCGCTCCGCGATGAGCGGGATCGACGGGGCGCTGCACGACGTGAAGGCGCGCGCTCTGGGCGTGCCGGTCTATGACCTCCTCGGAGGAAAGGTCCGCGACAGGGTGCCGGTCTATGCCAACGGCTGGATGCCGGGCACGGAGGATCCGCGCGAGATCGGCGACGCCGCAAAGGCCGTGCGCGACAAGGGGTTCAAAGGCCTCAAGTTCGATCCGTTCTTTCCATCCTATCTCCACCGGGATGCGGCGGGGCGCTGCGCATACACCGGGGCTATACAGGGCGATGGAAGTTTCGAGTTGGCTGGCCTGCCACTGAACTTTCATACAACGGCAATGAGGCGCTCCAGCAAGTGAAGCCAGGGCGCCGGCGAGGCGGGATTCTCTGAGAAAGCGATCTGGGCGGGCGGCGCAAGCGAGCGTGCCGTGTACTGCCGCGAGGTGGTCAGGGCTGATCGTCGGACGGGTCCGGCCGGATAGCTCGTACGACGAAGTCGACGATGTGCTTGCGCCAGGCATCCTGGCGGCCGGCATCTTCCATGTCGAGATCGAGCGCTGCCTGGAGCGTGTAGAGGTTCGAGAAATAGAAGAACGACAGGGCACTGATCGAGACGTAGAGCTCGTTGGGGTCGACGCCGGGCCGAAACACCCCCTCACTAGCGCCGCGATCGAGCACCTCCTGGATGCGGCCGATCAGCGGCGCGTAGATGGCACGCAACTGGGGTAGCTGGCGGATGTGCCGGCCCTTGTTGTTGTTCTCGTCGGACAGGAGCCGAACGAAGGCGCGCTGGTTGCGCACGTGGTCGAAGGACGCTTCAACGAGGTGTCGGATGGCCTCGACCGGTGTGAGCCGGCTCAGGTCGATTTCCGGGTCATGGGAGCGAGAGGCTTCGTAAGCCTTCTCGAGGACCGCAAGGTAGATCTTCTCCTTGGAGCCGAAGTGGTGGAACAGCATCTGCTTACTGACGCCGGCGCGCTTGCAGATACCCTCGATGCTCGCACCGTGGAAGCCTGAGGACGAAAATTCCCGGTAGGCGGCGTCAAGCAGGTTGCGACGAGTGCGCTCGGCATCTCGCTGGCCGCCCGCGCTGGAGGCCCTGCGCGTCGCCGAAATCGTGTAGTCAGCCCCCGCGCCGCGCTTGCGGGTCGGTTGTCTTCGATCTGTCACCTGGCCTCTTCCGCTTCCGCAGTTCGCATGCTGCCAATCGAATCATCATCTCTCGATTTCCCCTGATACAGTATCGTACAGAGAAGATGGAACCCATTGCGCACCCCCGCCTGATATTATCATTCTATACAGTGGCTTACGATGATTCTGTGCCCACAGGCCGGCCTCGGCCCTGAGCAAGATCGATTCACAATCAACCAAACGGTTGGTTGACTAAGGCCAGAATCACCCTCTAGTCTGCACGGACAAGACCGAACCGAGCTCGCGACCAAGCGAGACGTTGCCGTGAACATCCAGCAGGGAGCCTCACATGGGAAAAGCGGACGTCGATAGGAGAACACTCCTCGCCAGCATGAGCACTACCGCCGCCGCAATGCTGCTCGGCTCGGCAGGGCATCGTGCCATGGCCCAGTCGAACATCATGCTCAACTACACCGCGTGGTCCGCGGCCGTCGATCAGACGATGGCCCATATCGAGGCCTTCGAGGAGGCCAGCGGCATCGGGGTCGCCTATGAGAACTTCCCGGGCGCGCAGTTCCGCTCATCGCTGGTCACGAAATTCGTGTCTGGCGAGGACATGGACCTGATCTGGATGAACGACGCCTGGACTCCGGAGTTCGCCGATGCAGGCTGGATCGTGCCGATCGACGATCAGCCGCAGCTGATGGGCTACAACGACGACCTGAAGGCCTATTGCATCGACGCCATGACCTATGACGGCCGTCAGTACGGCATGGTCTACTACACCGACCACATGGCCTTCTTCTACAACCGCGACATGCTTGCCGAGGCCGGCTTCGACGCGCCGCCCACGACCTGGGCAGAACTGGTCGAACAGGCCAAGACGATCAAGGAGAAGGGTCTTTCGGACTATCCGCTGATGGTGCCGCTCACCGCTGACGCGTGGCTGATCGAGGTACTCGGTGCGTTCGTCTATTCCTTCGGCGGAACCTATACCGGTCCTGACGGTGCATCGACGCTGCGTGCCCCGGAGAACGGCACGCTGGCGGCCGCGCAGTTCCTCACTGACGCGATCCACGAGCACGGGATCGTCTCCGCCGGCGCGGTGACGACGCAGGAGATCGACGTGCTCAAGGCGTTCGGCGCCGGCAGCGGCGCCTTTGCCATCCTGCCATCCTACCGCATCCGGGTCCTCAACGACCCGGCCCAGTCCTCGGCCGCAGGCCCGTTCCGCATGGCGCTGATGCCTGCGGGCACCGGCGAGGGCGCCGGCAACAAGACCTGCGGCTGGGTGCGCTACTACGGCCTGACCCCCCGCGCGCGCTCCACACCCGAGCGCGAGGAAGCGGTCATGAAGCTGATGGAATGGTTCGGCGGCAAGGTCGAGGACAC
The DNA here is from genome assembly GCA_964514775.1 of uncultured Rhodovulum sp. GTDB lineage: Bacteria > Pseudomonadota > Alphaproteobacteria > Rhodobacterales > Rhodobacteraceae > Amaricoccus. The sequence continues at coordinate 11,531 of CAZESN010000008.1, read as the reverse complement.
CTATGTCTTCCAGAAGGCGCTGATCCTCGACCTAGGCGTGCCCTTCTGCACCAACTCGCTGATGCTCGATCCCGACGTCGCCGCCTTCTACGAGGAATGGGCGGGTGGCAGCGACGTGGTGCTCGCACAGCGCGAGCTTGCAGTAAAAAAGGACGTCATCTCGCCCTGGTTCGGTGAGTGGAACGACGTCAACAACCGGTCCTGGCAATCGATCTTCCTGCAGCAGGTCACGCCCGCCGAAGGTCTTGCCGCGAGCGGCGACGCCTGGGACGACCTCAAGGCGCAGTATGGCTGATGCGATCGAACTGCCGCGGGTCACCCCGCGGCAGCCAGCCGGATATTCATGACCATGACAGATCCATCTCCCCCCCGCGCAGAAGCCCCAGATGCACGCAGGCCCGGGCTGTTCCGCACTTCGGATACGGCAACCGCCTGGCTCATGCTGGCGCCTCTTGCTGCGGTGCTTGCCGCCGTCGCGGTCTTTCCGATCGTCTACTCGCTGGTCACCAGCTTCTATCGGATCAACCTGGCGCGGCCAGCGCAGAGGCCCTTTGTTGGGCTGCAGAACTACGTCGATCTTCTTGGCGATCCCGCGATTCACCACGCGCTCAGGATGACCGCCATCTACGGTGTCGTCACGGTGATCGGCACTCTGCTGGCCGGACTCGCAGCGGCCCTGCTGCTCAACGAGGCCTTCCGGGGCCGGCGCCTTCTCGCGATCCTGCTCCTCGTGCCATGGGCGACGCCGAGTGTCGTCAACGGCTTGATGTGGAAGTGGATCTACGACCCGAACTATGGAGTGCTGAACAGCATCCTGAAGTCCCTGGGCCTGATCGACACCTATCTGATCTGGCTAGCCGACCCGAACAAGACGCTTCTGCTGATCGCGAACGCATCGATCTGGAAGCAGATGCCGCTTGCCGCCATCCTTCTGCTCGTCACGATGAAGAGTATTTCCGAAGAGCTCTACAAGGCCGCGAAGATCGATGGTGCGAACGCACTGCAGCGGTTCTGGCACATCACCCTGCCGGCGCTGCGACCGGGCATCATTCTCGTGCTTCTCTACGATGCGATGATCGCGATCCGCCACTTCGACCTCTTCATGCTGTTGACGCAGGGTGGCCCAGGCAACGCATCGACCGTCCTCTCGTGGGAAATCTACATGCGCACCTTCCGCAGCCTCCGCTTCGGCGAGGGATCGGCGCTGGCCTATATCATGGCGCTGATCACCATCCTCGTCGGCACGATCATCCTCCTCGCCGGGCGGGACAGGGGAGACCGCACATGAGTGGCTCACCTGCGCCGCGGCGAAGCCTGATGTCGAGCGTGCTCATCGCGCTCTGCAGCGCCGTGTTCCTCTTCTACGTGGTCGGGCCGGTCTACTGGCTGGCAAAGACGTCCCTGGAGCCAGAATCGCTCGTCACCTCGGCACCGGCGACAATGCTTCCCCAGGAGCCCTCGCTCGTCAATTACAGGGCGATCGTGAATGCCGGCCGCGAGAGCGCACAAGCCCGGACCGGCGCTGACCCGGCCACCTCCGGCAATTTCGTGCCCTCGAGCGCGCAGAACCTGATCCCGTCCATGGTAAACAGCATGATCGTCGGCGGATGGGTGGCGGTGCTGAACGTGCTGCTGTCCGCGACCGCGGGGTATGCAATCGCTCAGATCCGCTTCCGCGGACGCAGTACGGCGTTCTATTCGATCCTGCTTACGCGGGTGATTCCGGACATCGCGCTGATCGTGCCGCTGTTCCTGCTGATGCGGCAGTTCGGGATGCTGAACACCAAGACCGGGCTCATCCTCACATATCTGGTGATCACGGTCCCCTTCACCACGTTCATCCTGATGAGCTACTTCGAATCGTTGCCGCGCGAGCTCTATAAGGCCGCACGGATCGACGGCTGCACGCATCTGGGTGTGCTCTGGCACGTATTCCTGCCGCTCTCGATGCCTGCAGTCGTAGCCTCGCTGATGTTCGCGCTGCTGACGAGCTGGAACGAGTTCCTGTTCGCGCTCCTCCTCACCCGCGACATTGCCTCGCAGACGCTGCCGATCGTGATCTCGGGCTTCATCCTAGATTTCACCGTCAACTTCTCCTTCGTGAACGCCGCCGGCGTGATGGCCATCGTCCCCCCGGTCATCGTCGCGGTCCTTTTCGAACGCTACATCGTGTCCGGGCTGACTGCCGGCGCCGTGAAAGGCTGACCATGACGCGCATCTCCTGCAGGAAACTCGTCAAGCGTTACGGTGACACGACGGCCGTCGACGGGCTCGACCTCGAGATCGCGAGCAACGAGTTCCTGACCCTTCTCGGGCCTTCGGGCTGCGGCAAGACGACGACCCTGAACATGATCGCGGGGCTTGAGGAAATCTCCGGTGGAGAGCTCTATTTCAGCGACCGGCTGATGAACGATGTCCCGCCCCACAAGCGCGAGATCGCAATGGTCTTCCAGAGCTATGCGCTCTATCCGCAGAAGACCATCTTCGAGAACATCGCTTTCAGCCTGCGTCTGCGCCGAATGCCAGATGCGGAGATCCGGCGGCGCGTCGGCGAGGTAGCCGAACAGCTCGAGATCGCGCATCTCCTGCAACGCCGGCCGGCGGCGCTCAGCGGTGGCCAGCGTCAGCGGGTGGCGCTTGGCTCGCGCACGATGGCGCGCCCGAGCGCGCGAGCCAAGCGTGTTTCTCATGGACGAGCCGCTCTCGAACCTCGACGCCGCGCTGCGCGTCACCATGCGTTCGCTCATCAAGCGGCTGCACCAGACCATGAAGACCACCTTCGTCTACGTCACCCACGACCAGGAGGAGGCGATGACGATGGCGGATCGCATCGTCGTCATGCGCGACGGGCGGATCCAGGACATGGGCAGCCCGAACGATATCTATCACCATCCACGCAACCTCTATGTGGCGTCCTTTCTCGGGCGACCGCAGATCAACACGATCGAAGGCCGGATCGAGCGCGCGGCCTCAGGGCTCGTCTTCACCCGGGGCGATCTGCGCGTCGCGCTGCCGCCGTCCGTGCGGGAATCGGATATCGGGCGCGAGGTCATCCTCGGCATCAGGCCGGAGGACCTCGCACTTGTGTCCCAAGGCGAGGTCGCGGCCCGTGTCGAGCTGATCTCGCCGCTGGGCTCCGAGCAGCAGATCGGCGTGCGTGTCGGTGACAGCGAGTTCGTGCTGCGGGCGGCGAACGACAAGGCGATCTCGGTCGGCGAGACGGTAGCGCTCCAGCCGGGCACGGCGCGCCTGCAGGTCTTCGACCGCGAGTCCGGCGCCTCGCTTTCCGTTGCTGCGAGGTAGGTGCTCTGATGTCCGTTACCCTTGAGGACGATGAGCTCTGCTTTCTCAGCGCCACCGAGCTCGCGCCGTTGATCTCGCGCCGCGCCCTGTCACCCGTGGAGTTGATGGACGCGGTGCTGTGCCGCGCAGAGCGACTGCAACCGGTACTCAACCTCTTTGTGACACCCCTGTTTGACGAGGCAAGGGATCTTGCCCGGCAGGCAGAGGCGGCCGTCATGCGCGGTGATCCCGTCGGGCCGCTTCACGGCATCCCGGTGACGGTGAAAGACAATGTCGCGCTTGCCGGCGTGCCGATGTTCAACGGGTCGGTTCAGGCTCCGCCCGTGCATCCCACTGATGACGGCATCGTTGCCGCACGGCTCAAGGCGGCGGGCGCGATCGTGATCGGAACGACGACCCTGCCCGAGTTCGCCCACAAGGTGCTGACAGACTCGCCGCTGAGTGGCGTCACCCCCAATCCCTGGAACCTGTCGCTCACGCCCGGCGGGTCGAGCGGGGGCGCAAGCGCGGCGCTGGCGGCCGGTGTCGCGCCGATCGCCATCGGAACGGACGGCGGCGGGTCGATCCGCTGTCCTGCCGCATGCACCGGCGTGTCCGGCCTCAAGGCGGGTCTCGGGCGGATCCCTTTCGAACAATACCCGGACTCGTTTTCCAACCATGCCTTCATTGGGCCGATGACCCGTTCAGCGCGCGATCTCCCGGTGATGCTGGCGGCACTCGCCGGACCGCATCCGACCGATCCCTATTCCGCCGCCACCGGCCCTTTCGCGCCGCGCCCCGCGGCGGAACGTTTCGACGGGTTGCGCATCGGATGGATCGGACGGTTCGGACAAATCGAGGCCAAACCCGAGACGGCGGCCCTGACACGCGGCGCTCTCGATCTGCTCACGGCGCGCGGTGCGACTGTCACGGATGTCTCGACGGACATCTTCGATGACGTGTTCGACTATTACGTCGTGATCGCCACGACCGCCCACGCGGCGCGGCTCTCTGCACTGGCCGAGGCACCGGGTTCAAAGATGACGCCCTCGCTCATCACGAGCGTGCACCGGGGCCAGGGATACAGCGCCGCCGACTGGCAGCGCGCCTCGGACCGGCGGACGCGGCTTCACCGCAACGTGCAGCATCTCTTCGAGAGCTACGACGTCATCGCGACGCCGACAATGACCGGTCCCTCTGTGGGTCTCGACGCGGGGGGCTCCATCGAGACCGCCTTCTACGCCCGCTGGGCCGGGTTCCTCTACCCGTTCAACCTGACAGGCCACCCCGCGCTCTCCACCCCGGCCGGCTTCACGGCGGAGGGACTTCCCGTCGGTGTCCAGCTTGTCGGCCGGTACCTTGATGAACAGCGCCTGATCGATCTTGCCGTTGCCCTCGAGGCCGACGGCGGCTGGATCTCGCGCAAGCCGAAGATCGGGTAAGCGACCCGGCGCGGCGCTTTTCCCTGCAAGGAGACGACCAGATGACTTCGCCCGCCCCAGCCGCCGGCGCGCGGCCGGACACCGAGGCTCTCGCGGCCCTGCGGAAACGGATCGCACACGAGATGATGCTGCTGGAGTTGCCGCAAAACGCATGGCTCCCGGTGCATACCGGCGCCGACGGCGCGCCCATGGAAAACGTGGTGATCGTCGGCAGCGGCTACGGCGGGATTTGCGCAGCCATAGGGTTGAAACTTCGGGGCGTCGATCGCGTCCGCATCATCGACGCCGCCCCGAAAGGCATGGAGGGGCCATGGCTCACCTACGCGCGGATGCGCACGCTACGCTCGCCAAAGCAGCTTGCAGGCCCGGAGTTCGGCCTTCCCAGTCTGACCTACCGCGCGTGGCACGAGGCCTCGTTCGGAACAGATACCTGGGCGCCGCTCGACCGCATCGACCGAAAGGCCTGGATGGCGTATGTGCAGTGGCTGCGCGACGTCATGGCGATCCCGGTAGAGAACGACACACGGCTTCTGAATCTGTCGGGTGATGACGGAAGCGTGCGCCTTGATGTCGAGACGCCGAAAGGCCGTTCGCACATGTTGGCTCGCCGGGTGGTGCTGGCGACCGGCATATCGGGCGGCGGAGGCTTTGCCGTTCCCGAGGTCATCGCCCGGCTTCCCCGCGATCGCTGGACCCACAGCGGTGAAGTTTTCGATCTCTCGCAGCTCAGCGGCAAGCGTGTCGGCGTCATCGGCGGCGCATCGTCGAGTTTTGACTGGGCGGTAAGCGCGCTGCGCGAGGCGCCGGCCTCGGTCGACCTGCTGGTCCGGCAGTCTGAACTGGCACGCAAGGAGATCCTGTTCTGGGCAAATTTCCCCGGGTATATGAGGAATTTCGCCGAGCTTCCCGCCCTGGATCGCTACCGCTTCACGCGCGAGATGCTCCGTCACCGCGGTTTGCCCACGCAAGAGACCTACGACATCGTTCACAGCCACCGGAACTTCGCGCTACACTACGATGCGGCGATTGTGCGGGCCGAGGCCGTCGGGGATGCCGTCGACGTTGTGCTTCGTGACGGCAGAAGCTTGCGGTTTGATCACCTGCTGCTCGGGACCGGGTACCGCACCGATCTGAGCCTCCGACCAGAGCTTGCCGACGTCTGGCGCGATATTGCCCTTTGGCGCGACCGGTTCGCGCCGCCCGAGGGTGAGGTGGACGAAGGCCTTCTTTCGGCGCCATACACCGGGCCGTCTTTCGAGTTACAGGAAAAGACACCCGGATCGTGCCCGGTGCTGGGCCGCATCCATCTCTTCACCATCTCGACGATGCTGAGCGTAGGCCCGCTCTGCAACGGGGTGATGGGCATGCGCTACGGCATTCCGCGGCTTGTGTCGGGGCTCTGCCAGCGTCTTTTCGAGGCGGATGTTCCCATCTTCATGCAGCACCTGCGCGACTATCCGGACGAGCATCTCGTCACCTTGCCGGCCATTGGGCGCGCCCCGGCCGCGACGCGCGCTTCCTGACAACAAGCAACGACATAAGACCGGAGGGGATACCGTGGAGCATTTCGAGATAGTCGAGCCGGAGTTCGGGAAGTTCGTTCTCTTCAACGCGCCGGTAAAGCAGATCGCCACCGGCTTCGACTGGGTCGAGGGGCCGGTCTGGTTCGGCGATGCAGGCTGCCTGCTGTTCTCGGACATTCCCAACAACCGTATCCTGCGCTGGACGCCGGGGGTCGGCATCTCGACCTATCGCCAGCCTTCGAACTACGCGAACGGACATACGCGCGACCTTCAAGGCCGTCTCGTTTCCTGCGAGCACGGATCGCGCCGTGTCACGCGCACCGAACACGACGGATCGATCGCGGTCATCGCCGCAGCCTTCGAAGGGCGGCCCCTCAACTCGCCCAACGACGTCGTGGTCTCCTCGGACGGCGCAATCTGGTTCACCGATCCGCATTACGGGATCCTGACCGACTACGAGGGCTTTCGGGGCGAGCAGGAGAATGCCTGCGTCGTCTATCGGGTTGATCCGGATTCCGGAAAAATCAGTGTCGTGGTCGACGATATGAACTGCCCGAACGGGCTCTGCTTCTCGCCCGACGAGCGTCTGCTCTACGTCGCGGATACTGGGCGCATGTTCTCGGACGATCCCCAGCACATCCGTGTTTATGACATGCTGGACGGGCGGCCCGCCAATGGGCGGCTCTTCCACAGGATCGAGCCAGGCTGCGCGGACGGGATGCGGGTCGACACGGACGGCAATGTCTGGTCGTCGGCAAAGGACGGCGTCCATTGCATCGCGCCGGACGGTCGGCTGCTCGGCAAGGTGCTTGTGCCCGAACTCGTCTCGAACATCTGTTTCGGCGGCCGCGCCAAGCACGAGATGTATATCACCGCAACAACAAGCATCTATCGCGTGACCCTGGTGCGGAACGGCGTGCAGCGTCCTTAAGCAGGTGAGATACGGCGGGCTAGGGGCTGCGGGCGGCCGGGTATCGCCGTCCGCGTTTATTTGGCCGTACAAATGCGGTTGACATCCGACTTGAACGGAAACACCGTCGCGCCTGCGTAGGCTCGCCCTCGCGCACCGTGAGTTTGGCCGGACCTGCCCGGGCGGTCGCACTCATCTTTGCAACTTCGTGCCGAGGGAAAAATGACCGCCCCCCAATCAGAATTCCGCATCCTGTCACACGGCATGCTCGGCTACGGCTTTCCTATCAGTTCGCTGGAGAACGCGTTGCGCGACCCGATCGATCTCATCGCGGTCGACGCGGGAAGCACCGACATGGGTCCCTATTATCTCGGCAGCGGAGAGATCTTTGGCGCCGAGGCAATGGTGGTGCGGGACCTTGAGCTGCTGATTGATGCGCAGGAGCGCTGCGGCGCGCCGATCGTCATCGGCTCCGCCGGTGGCGCGGGGGGCAACGGCCAGCTCGAAGCGCTGGTCGACATGATCGGACAGGTGATCCGCCGGCGCGGCGTCCGCAAGCGTGTCGCGGTGATCCGAAGCGAACTGGATGGGGGAACCGTGCGCCGTGCCCTCGACGAAGGCCGCATCCGCACTTTCGAGACGGAGCAGGCGCTGACCGCGGTGGATATCGAGGCGGCCGAGCATATCGTCGCCCAGATCGGCCCCGAAGCGCAAATGGCGGCGCTGGCCGAGAGCCCGGATATTCTTGTTTGTGGCCGGTCGTGGGACGTGGCCAATGTGGCGAGCCTGCCGATCCTGCGCGGTTATCCGCGTGGCCTCGCGCTGCATCTGGGCAAGATCCTCGAATGCGGCGGTCAAGCTGCCTTGCCCGTGGAGGGATCCGACCTGCTGGTCGGCCGGCTTTCCATGGACGGCTTCATCGTCGAGAGCCCGCAGCCCCACAAGGCCTGTACCATCGAGTCCATTTCGGCCCACACCCTCTATGAAAAGACCCATCCCGTGCGGCTGCCCGGGCCCGGCGGGATCGTGGATCTGTCCGCCACGCGCTTCGAGCAGATCGACGAGCGCCGGGTGCGGGTCACCGGTTCCGCCTTCGAGGTGGCGCCGGTCTATACGGTCAAGCTCGAGGGGGCGCGGCTGGCGGGGTATCGGCATGTCTCGATCGGCGGGATTCGCGAGCCCCGGATGATCGCCCAGATCGACCGGATCGAGGCGGACCTGCGCCAGCGGCTTGCGGCGAACCTGGCCGGGCAGGTCGAGCCCGATGAGTTCGTCCTGACCATCCGGCGCTACGGGCTCGACGGGGTGATGGGCCCGCTCGAGCCGGTCAAGGCTCCGGCGCACGAGCTTGGACTGCTGGTCGACGTGGTGGGGCGGACCGCGGCGATCGCGCGCATCGTGTGCTCCATGACGCGGTCGCTGCTGCTGCACTGGGGCTATGAGGGGCGCATCGCCACTGCGGGCAATGTCGCCTTCCCGTTCTCGCCGAACGACATGCCCGGGGGGGCGGTCTACGAGTTCAACATCTATCACCTGATGGAGCTCGACGACCCCGTCGCCCTCTTCCCCTACGAAATTCTGGAGATCGAATGATGCGGCTGGGAGATTTCGCGACGGTTCTGCGCAGCAAGAACGCCGGGCCGTTCCTGCTCACTTTCGATGTCCTCTTTGCCGGCGACGAGGAGTTCGAGCGGGTGCGGCAGAGCGGGTGCCTGACGCGGGACACGGTGGCGGCGGCCTATGGGGTCTCGCCCAACGAGATCATCGACTTTGCTTATTACGACTTCGCGCGCGCCGTGAAGTTCTCGATGCGGCGGCCGGTGCCGTCGGGTGCGCCGGCCGACAGTGACGTCTATGGCGCGCAGCAGCATGTCCCGCTGGCCGAGATCGAGGTGGTCTGAGATGGCTCTTGCGGAAATCGCGGAGGCGGACGCCTCGGGCAGGGTGGCCGAGTTCTACGAGCGGCTGCGGGAGGAGAGCGGGTCGGCGGTCGTCAACTATGTGTGGCGGCACCTGGCCACGATCGACGGTGCGGCGGAATGGGCCTGGGAGGTGGCGCGCAGCAGCGATCCCGGGCCGGCGGCGGGGCGGCTTGCCGACCGGGCGGACAGGGTCGCCGCCGCCATCGCCACACAATGGCCCGCCAGGCCGGTGCTCGACGAGGTCGCACGGCGGATCGTCGCCTCCTACAACCGCAACAATGCCGAGAACGCGGTGCGGATCGCGCGGGTGTTGAGCGCGCTGCAGCGGCCTGAGCGGCAGCTGGCGGCGGTGCCGCCGCCGGCGGGTGCCCGGCGCGACACCGGGCTGCCGGGCATTCCGGCGCGCAGCGGCATGACGAAGACGGCGCTGGCGGCACTCACGACGCTGGGGGCGGCGGGGCCGGCGGCGGCGAGCGGGGTGCCGCCGAGCCTCTGGCGGCATCTCTCGGTCTCGGAGGGACTGGTGGAGGCGCTGGCCGGGCCGGTCGCGGCGATACTCGAGGCGCCGGATTTCCAGGCGGGCTGGAGCGAGCTGCGCGACATGACCCTTGCCGAGGCGGCGCCGCACGGGCCGCCGGTGCCGCCCGACATGGACCGCGCGGCGGTGCTCGATGGCCTGACCCGGTTCCATGGCCGGATCGTCGAGATGACGCTGATCGGCCGGGTGCTCGTGGCCGGCGTGCCGAACGGCCGGCGGTGACACAGTGTCACCAAAGGTCAAGTCACTGATATAAAATGACTATACGAGATCTGTTAACCCTTTCGCAACCCCTGGTGACACGGACGGCGGAGCCCGGGGCGGCGGGCGGCGGCGCCTGAGGCCCCGTTGCCGAGGTGGCAGATCTGCCCCATAGGCGGGGGAAGATCCGGCACCGGTTTGCACCCGCCGAAGTTCTGTGATTCCAATCATGGTCCGGTAAACGGCCCGCCGCCGGCCACCAGAACGAGGTAGCGATGTCGATCTACGTGCTCGAAAGATCCACGCTGGCCGAACAGGCGACCAGCGCGATTTCGGCGCAGATCGTCAGCGGCCAGCTCAAGCCCGGCGAACGCCTGACCGAGGCCGGGCTCGCCCAGCGTTTCGCCGTGAGCCGCGGGCCGCTGCGCGAGGCGCTGCGCTCGCTCGAATCGCTTGGGCTCGTCGAGCGCCGGGGCACGCAGGGCACCTTCGTGAGCAACCCCTCGCCGGATGTGGTCGCGAATTCGATCGTGCTCCGGGGACTGATGGAAGGGCTGGCGGCGCGCTTTGCAGCCGGGCGGCCCGGGACGGCGCTGCCTCCGCTGCGGGCGCAGGTCGATGCCATGCGCGCGGCGGCGGCCATCGAGGACACCTCGGCCTTCTTCGCCGCCCATACGAGCTTTCACGCCACGCTCTGCGGGATGCTCGACAGCGCCCTCTTCGACCGTATCCTGTCGCTGGTGCGCATGCAGATCGGCCTCCTGGTCCGGCAGATCGGCGAACAGCGGGTGGGGCTCGACCAGATCATCCGCCACCACGAGGGGTTCCTGGAGGCGATCGCATCGGGCGACAGCGACCGCGCCGAACATGCGCTGCGCTCGCGGATCATCCTGACCGGCTACGGGCGGCTGGGGCTTCCGATCCCGCCCGAGATCGCGGGATATGTCGCGCCCCGGACGGAGTAGGGCCGTTTCCCGGGGGGCGGGTCGGGTCGGGTCTTTCCTTGCACGATTTGACCGTTGGCAAATCGTGACGCGCCTGCCTGCCCCCGGCAGGCGCGTTCCGCGCCCGCCAGGCAGACGCGCCACGATCCCCGGTCTTCGCGCCCTCCATGCAGGAAGAGGACGGCCTCCGCGCTCGCGCGCTCCGGCCGTGGACCGGGGCGAGGCAATGCCTCGCCTCATCCGGTCCAAGTGCGGGGGCGTCACGCTGGTGCCCGGAACACCCAGATATCGGCCTGGTCGGCACCGAGCCAGTAGCTGCCCTCGGCGACCGGGGCCGCCGACTGCGCGGCGACGAGCAGATCGCCGCAGCGGAAGACATGCTCCCAGTAGGCGCCCGCATACATCGACGTCACATAGTCGCCGCGGATCGCGTTCTCGCCCGGCTCGGTGGTGAGCCGGGTCTTCTCGATGCGCAGGATCGCGGCGCAGGCGTCGCCCGGGGCGATCGGCTCGCGGGCCGTGCCGCGGATCTGGCCGAAGCCGCCCTCGATCACCACCGTGTCGCCCTCCGTCCCGCGGCAGGCCGCCGGAAGCCGGTTGTTGCGCCCGAAGAAGTCGGCGGCGACGTAGCTGGCGGGGTTGTTGTAGATCTCGACCGGCGTGGCGGCCTGGTTGATGCGTCCGCCGGAGAGGAAGATGATCCGGTCGCCGACGGCCATCGCCTCCTGCTGGTCGTGGGTGACGATGATCGCCGAGAGGTTCATCTGCG
>CAZESN010000007.1:0-38497 GCA_964514775.1 uncultured Rhodovulum sp. | reverse complement strand
CCCCAATGACCGGCCGCTCGAGCTCGGCGCCACCGCAGTTGTGGACCGCGGCGAGACCGATTTCGTGGCGGCCGTCGCCGAGATCGCCGGGCGCCCGGTCGACAAGATCTATGATTCCACCGGCGCCACCATCCTCGACCGCAGCTTCGAGCTGATCCGCCAGCTCGGCCATGTGGTCAGCTTCGGTGAGGCCGAGGGCCGTCCGCTCCCGAACCTCTGGGAACGGCTGGTGCGCAAGTCGCTGACCTTCACCCGCTTCCATCTCGGCCATGTCGATTTCGGCTCGGAGATATGGAAGACGAGCCTGGGCGCCGTGACGGGCGCGGTCGCCGAGGGGCGGCTTTCGGTGCCGATTGAAGGCGTCTTCCCCCTCGAGAACGTTGCCGAGATGTATGCGCGCCTCGAATCCCGCCAGGTGGCTGGCAAGCTGATCCTTTCCGTCAATCCAGATCTCTGATCGTCCAATCCCGGGAGAATATCCATGACCATCACCCGCAGGCACACCGGCCCGCGCATGAGCCAGTCCGTCGCCCACGGCGGCACCGTCTATCTCGCCGGCCAGGTGGCCAGCAACGCCGCGGGCGGCTCGGTCGCAGACCAGACCCGCGACATCCTCGCGCGCATCGACGAGCTCCTGGCCGAGGCAGGCTCGGACAAGTCGAAGATCCTGAGCGCCACCATCTGGCTCACCGACATCGGCACCTTCGCCGAGATGAACGGCGTCTGGGACGCCTGGGTCTCGCCCGGAAACACCCCCGCCCGCGCCTGCGTCGAGGCCAAGCTCGCCGCGCCCGAGTTCACCGTCGAGATCATGGTCACAGCCGCAGCCTGAAGCCCGCCACGGCCTTGGGCACGGTGGTGAAACATCACCGTGCCCGTCTCGATCCTACGTAAAGGCGCGGATCGCCGGTGGCCGCCCCCATCGGGTGGCGCGGTGCCGGGCTTCGTGCGGCACGAGAGAGCTCAGGTCGCGCCGCAGAGGTCGATCACCACGTCCAGCAGCACGTTCGCCCCCGCGACCAGATTCTCCGCCGAGGTGAACTCGTCCGGATTGTGACTTATGCCTCCGCGCGAAGGCACGAAGATCATTGCCGTCGGGGCCACCCGGGCCATCATCTGTGCATCATGACCGGCGCCCGAGGTAATGCGCCGCGCCTGCAACTGGCGCCGTCCGGCCGCCGATTCCACCGCCGACACGATCTCGGGGGCGAAGATCACCGGCTCGAACCGAGCCAGCCGCTCGGCCGTGACCGTGAAACCCTCGGACCGCAGTCCGTCCAGGACCTCCGCCAGCGCCGCCTCGGCCCTGCAGAGCTCGGCCTCTGCCGGATTGCGCAGGTCGACCGTGAACGATGCCGATGCCGGGATGACGTTGATCGCCCCCGGCGCAAGGCACATAGTCCCGACCGTCGCCACAGCACCCGGCGACGCCTGCGCCCAGTCGCCGACGAAGGTCACGACGCGCGCAGCGGCAAGGCCGGCGTCGCGGCGCATGGTCATCGGCGTGGTGCCGGCGTGGTTGGCGGTTCCCTCGATGGTGATCCGCTGCCACGAGATCCCCTGCACCCCCTCGACCGCGCCGATCGCGAAGTCCTCCGCCTCCAGCACCGGGCCCTGCTCGACGTGCAGCTCGACATAGGCATGCGGGCGCAGGAAGCCCGGTGCATGGGGTCCCGCCTGTCCGGTCCGCGCGAGCTCCGCGCCCAGTGTGCTTCCGTCGGTCCCGACGGTCGCCAGCGCTGCATCGAGGTCCAGCCCGCCGACCGCGACGAGGCTGCCCAGCATGTCCGGGGCGTAGCGGACGCCCTCCTCGCCGGTGAAGGCCACCACCGCCACCGGCCGCTTCGGGCGCAGGCCGGCCGCCTGCATCGCCTCGACCACCGCCAGTCCCGCCAGCACTCCGAGGCAGCCGTCGTAGATGCCAGCGTCGATGACCGTGTCGATATGCGAGCCCGTCATCACCGGGTCGCCCGCCGTGCCCTCGGGCTCCCAGATGCCGTGAATATTGCCGATCCGGTCGATGGCGACCCGGATCCCGGCCGCCTCCAGCCAGCCGCAGACGAGCTCACGCCCCGCGCGATCGGCGTCGGAGCCCGCTAGCCGGCAAAGCCGCCCCGCCTCGTCCCGCCCGGTCTCGCCAAGCGCCTGCAGCCGTGCGACCAGTCGCGCCCCGTCGATCGCGGCGCTCATGCCGCAACCATGCCCGCAACCGCTTCGGGGCTGCGGCCGATGATCGCGGTGTAGAGCTCGCGGTCGGTCGCGCCCTCGGTGTTGATCACCAGTACCCGTGCCTGCGGCCCCAGACCGATCCGTGCCGCCACCTCGGGGGCACGCAAGGCGGTGATCAGCCCGGCCAGCCCGACGCCTCCGCTTTCCCCCGCGACCACGGCCGGGTCGCCATCCACCGGATCGGCGAGCCTGCGCATCACCTCCGGGGCCACCTCCTCGTCCACGATCATGAACCCGCCGGCCAGCCGCTCGAGGACCCGGAAAGCGACGAGAGAGGGCTCGTAGCAGTCGAGCATCGCCATGACCGTCGGCTCTGTTTCGGCGACCTTCACCGGCCGCCCCACCCCCGCGCTCTCGTAGAAGCAGGCCGCCCGGGCAGGGTCCACCACCGTCACGTGCGGGCGGCGCGCACCGAGGACCACGGCCATGTGGCCGGCGACGGCGGCGGCAAATCCTCCCACCCCGGCCTGCAGGAACACATGGGTCGGCAGCTGCGGCAGTTCCGCGAGGGCCTCGCGGACGATGGCGGTATAGCCCTGCATCACCAGCCCGGGGATATACTCGTAGCCCGGCCAGGAGGTGTCGGAGAGAAGGGTCCAGCCCTCGGCCTCGGCCACCCGGGCGGCCTCGGCCACCGACTCGTCGTAGGTGCCCTCGACGCGCACCATCTTCGCGCCGAACCGGGCGATGGCCGCGACCCGGCCCGCACTGACCCCGGCATGCACGAAGATGACCGCGCGGGCACCCACCTGCTCGGCTCCCTTCGCGACCGAGCGGCCGTGGTTGCCGTCGGTGGCACAGGCAAAGGTCATGGTCCGCGCGATCGCCCGGACGTCATCGCTGCCGAGGTCCGCGGGCCCGACCGTGCGGCCGAGCCGGCGCGCGGCCTCTTCCAGAACGAGGACCCGCAGCGCATAGGCTCCGCCCAATGCCTTGAAGCTGCCAAGTCCCAGCCGCTGCCCCTCGTCCTTTATGTGGAGGGAGCCGATCCCGAGCTCGCGCGCCAGGCCCGGCAGAGCATGCAGCGGCGTCGCTGCCCCGGCCGCATCCAGGCCCAGCATCGCTGAGACCCGGTCCGCTCCCGCCACACCGAGCGTCACTGCGTCCCGTGAATCGAGCGCCATTCCGTGCAGCGGCAGATCGTTGAAGATGTACATACCCGTTCCCCGGCAGACTGCGTCTGGCGCAATCCTATTGCGCCAGAGGCACAAAATGTGCTGAATATCCGGGGCAACCACGCAAGTCTGTTTCGCATGACCCCTCTCGATCGTTACGACCGCGCCATCCTGCGAATGCTGCAGATGGACAACACCATCCCGCAACGCCGCATCGGTGAGGAGGTCAACCTCTCCGCCCCGGCCGTTCAGCGCCGTATCCGGCGAATGGAACGCGAGGGCGTGATCGTGGCCAATACCGCGCGCGTCGCCCCCGCTGCGGTCGGGCTGCCACTGACGATCTTCGTCGAGGTCGAGCTGGTCAGCGAGACCCCTAGCGAGATCGACGCGATCAAGCGCCTGTTCCGCGAGGCGCCCGAGGTGCAGCAGTGCCACTATGTCACGGGCGAGGCGGATTTCATCCTGGTCGTGGTGATCGAGAGCATGGCCGCCTACGAGGACTTCACCCGCCGCATGTTCTTTGCAGGCGGCAATGTGAAGAAGTTCCGCACCTTCGTCTCGATGGACCCGGTGAAGCAGGGGACCGCGGTCAAGCTCTAGGCTTCAGGATGGGTGTCCGGCCGGTCAGGTGCGGGCGCGGGATTTCTGGGCCTCGATCACCAGGGCCGAGAGGCGGAAGAAACCGTGGACCATCTTTGAGAAGGGCGTGAGCAGGAACAGGGCCATCACGCAACCAAGGTGCAGCGCCAGCATGGGGCGCACCAGAGGAGTGCCCGAGGCGAGGTAGAGGGCAAGGCCCGAACCCGCCGTCAGCCCGAGCAGCACGATGAACGCGAATTCTCCGCGCCAGACCCTTCGCGACCCGAGGTCGGGATCGGCCCGGAGCTTCAGCCGTACCATCCAGACAGAGCCCAGCATGAGCATGATCCCCCCCGGAACGCCGAAAAGCTTCGGCGGACTGAGCAACCCATAGGGTGCCGGCCAGTCGAACAGGTAATGCAGCACCGTCCCGGAGGCGGTGGCCATGAAGCACAGGACGAACCCCAGCAGCACGGCCTGATGCGCATAGCGGCGCGCGTTGGAATAGCGGTCATCCTGCTCGAAGTTGCAGCCCCTGCCGTGCCCCCCGGCAAGGTTGCGCATCTGGACAACCGACCCGAAGGCGTCGCGGAGATCGGCGATGGAGGGCCTCCTGCCGCCCGTCTCGCGCCAGTAGCTGCGCAGGCCGAGGCCGACGATCGCCAGCGGCCCGAGAAACGCCGGGACGAAGATCCCGACCATCAGATTGTGCGCCATATAGGCGTAGAACCCCTGCCCCGCGCCTTCGCCGATCCAGGCCATCAGCCAGAACAACATCGCCGTGGCCAGCACGATGCCGAGCCCGATCGCAAGGCCACTGGCCTGAAATGCACGCGCCAGGCCATGGGGCCGGATGTGCTCCTCCCAGCTCTGCTGGCGGACCTCGGCCAGCACCGCCGGCAGGTTCAGTGCAAATTCATGCGGCGGCGCGTACTGGCACGAGTAGTAGCAGCCACGGCAGTTGTGGCAGAGGTTGGACAGATGGCTCAGATCGCCCTGCGAAAAGGCGGTCTGGCGCATCATCGCCGGGAAGACCGAGCAGAACCCCTCGCAGTAGCGGCAGGCGTTGCAGATCTCGAGCTGGCGATGCGCATCCGCCTGAGCGGCAGACAGGCCGAGGATCCCTCCGGGCAAGGTGTCAAACGACATAGGCGGCAGCCTCCCGGCCTGCGATGCGTCCAAAGACCGTGCCGATCGCCATGCCGAACCCGGCGAGGTAGCCCTGGCCGAGGATGGATCCGGCCATGATCTCGCCTGCGGCCCAGACATTGCGAAGTGGTCCGTCAGGCCCCTGGACCCGCGCCGTCTCATCGACCTGCAGCCCCAGATAGGTGAAGGTCACGCCGGGACGGAGCTGATAGCCATAGAACGGTGGCTGCTCGATCGGCCTTGCCCAGTTGGTCTTGGCGGGATGCAGACCCTCGGTGCGCAGCCCGTCACGTTCCGTGGGGTGGAAAGGGCCGGGCCGGCATGCCGCATTGAACTTGGCGATCGTCTCTTCAAGCTTGCCAGGTTCCAGCCCCAGCTTGCCGGCGAGATCGGCGATGCTCTCGCCCCGGATCGGGGGAAAGACCGACGGCATGAAGAGCCCGATCGACTGCGAGTCGATAATCGAGAAGCCGACCTGATCGGGCTGCGCGGCGATCAGGCGGCCCCAGATCGCATAGCGTTTGGGCCACGTGTCCTCTCCCTCGTCGTAGAACCGGTCGCCATCCCGGTTCACCACGACCGAGAAAGGCACGCAGTCCAGCCGGGTGCAGATCCCGCCGTCATAGCGCGGCGCCCTGCCATCGATCGCGACGCAGTGGCACTGGGTCGGGTCGCCCACCGTGCGGCAACCCTGATCCATCATGTCCTGCAGGACCACTCCGCGATTGTACGGGGTGCCCCGGATGAGGAAGTTCGCGGCTGCCGGCCCCCAGGCCCGTGTGAGCCACTCTATATCCGACTGGAACCCGCCCGAGGCCAGCACCACGGCCCGCGCTTCTATCCGCTCCACCGGACCACCGGCGAACGAGACATCGACCGCCCTGAACGTGTCGCCCTCGATGTGGACATGCCGCACCTGAGCCTCATAGCGGGCGACAACGCCCAGATCGGCGGCGGTGTTGTAATAGGCGTTCACCAGCGCCTTGCCGCCCCCCAGGAAGAAGGCGTTGGTGCGCGACAGCGAGAGTGTACCCGACAGCGATGGCTGGAAGTGGACGCCGCGCGCCTGCATCCAGGGCAGGCATTCCTCAGACTGCCTGATGGTCAGCCGTGCCAGTCTCTCGTCCGTATGCCCCCCGGTCACCAGCAGGAGATCGTTGAAGTACTCGTCCTCGTCATAGGTATCCGTCAGCACAGCCATCGGCGTTCGATGCATGCATCGGAAGTTGCGGGTATGGCGGCTGTTCCCCCCCCGCCAAGGCTTCGGCGCCCCCTCAAGGATCAGCACCCGGGAGCCCTGCTCGGCGACGGTGATCGCGGCGCAGAGCGCGGCGTTTCCACCGCCGACAACGACCAGATCCCAGCCCTGGTGCGCAGCCTCACTGCCCCGCGACGTCATTTCGGCCCAAGTCCCTCGTCAGTTGTCTCGCCGCGCCACACCCGATCCGGATCGGTGCCGCGGTGCCCGCATCCCGGGCAGCGCCCACGCAGGCACATCAGTGAATACGCATGAATACACTAGAGCACAAACCCAAAAGAGAATATTCTCCGCCCCGGCCCGCAACGGGATGAAAGACACGATCAGAGCAGGTGGCAGGCCGCCTGATGCCCGGGAGACACCGTGCGCAGGGCGGGGAGATCAACCCGGCAGCGGTCCTGGGCGAGAGGACAGCGCGGGTGAAACGTGCAGCCGGGCGGCGGTGCGAGGGGAGACGGGATCTCGCCGTCTATCACGCGGAAATCCTCCTGCGCGGGGCGCATGCTCGGCACCTCCCGCACGAGCGCGCGCGTGTAGGGATGCGCCGCAGCCGAGAAGATCTCCCGCGCCGGGCCGAGTTCGACCACCCGGCCCAGATACATGACAGCCACGCGGTCAGACACGTGCCGCACCACGCCCAGATCGTGACTGATGAACAGGTAGCTCAGTCCGAATTCCTGCCGCAGATCGAGGAAGAGGTTCAGGATCTGCGCCTGAACGGAAACGTCCAGCGCCGAAACCGGCTCGTCGCAGACGATCAGGTCCGGTTTCACCGCCAGGGCACGGGCAATATTGATCCGCTGACGCTGCCCGCCGGAGAACTGGTGGGGGTAGCGGCGCTTCCAGCTTGGATCCAGCCCGCACTTTTTCATGATGTCGGTGACGTGGTCGGCCAGATCCTCGCGCGGTACGACCCCGTGGACCCGAGCCCCTTCGCCAATGATCTCGCCCACCCGCTTGCGCCCGTTGAGCGAGGCGTGCGGGTTCTGGAACACCATCTGCACGCCGAGGCCGCGCTTTCCGCGCAGCCGGTCCCTGGCGATATCGCTGCCGCGGTACGACACGCTGCCGGTGGTGGCCGGCATCAGTCCGGTGAGAATGCGGCCGAGGGTGGACTTGCCGCAGCCGGATTCGCCCACGACACCGAGAACCTCGCCCCTCAGGACCGACAGGTTGACGTCGGCCAGCGCGTGCACTCTGGGCGGCGCTTCAGCGAGACCGATGTGGCGCAGTCCCCGTGCGAGAATGTCTTCCGGGCGGGCAAAGACCTTGCCAAGGCCGCGCACTTCCATCAGCGGCCCCTGCGGGGGGCTACCTGCAACTTCGGTCATCTTGCTCGGGCCTCCCGAGGCAGGGGCGGACAGGGGTGGTGGCAGTAAAGTACGTGATCGCCCGGCAGCCGGACCTCGGGAGGCGGGTTCTCGCAGTCCGGCGCCATCTCGCTGCAGCGCGAGCGAAAACGGCAGCCGCAGTCACCGGGCTCGGGGCGGTGCATCATGCCGGGGATCTGGGGAAGTCTCAGGCCGGGCTCGGTCCCCGACGGGATCGAAGCCATGAGGCCGCGCGTGTAGGGATGCGCCGCTCGCGCCAGTAATTCCGCCGTCGGGCCTGCGTCGACGATCCTGCCCGCGTACATGACACAGAGACGGTCCGCCAGGCGCGCCACTACCGAAAGGTCATGGCTGATCCAGATCATGGCCATGCCCGCCTCACGGCAGAGCTTGCGCATCTGATAGATGATCTGGGACTGGATCGTCACGTCGAGCGCGGTCGTCGGCTCGTCGGCAATGATCAGCTCGGGTTCGTTGATGATCGCGATCGCGATGGCCACGCGCTGGCGCATTCCGCCCGACATCTCGTGCGGATAGCTGTCGATGCGCTTCTCGGGCGCGGGAATTCCGACCCGGCGCAACGCGTCGATCGCCAGGTCACGAGCGGCCCGGGCCGAGATGGCGCGATGCGCGCGTACCGCCTCGACGATCTGGGCCCCGACCCGCATCACCGGGTTCAGGGTCATCATCGGGTCCTGAAACACCGTCGCGATCCGGTTGCCCCTGATCTCGCGGAGCTCACTCTCCCCAAGCCTCAGAAGGTCGCGGCCACCAAATCTGATCGCTCCGGAAATCCGGGCGGCCGGGCTGTCGATCAGCCGCATGATCGCCTGACCGGCAATCGTCTTGCCGGATCCGGATTCGCCGACCACACCCAGAATCTCGCCCGGCGCAATCTGGAAGGAGATGCGGTCTACCGCACGCAACTCCTCCGAGCGAGTGGCAAAGACGACCTCGAGATCCTCGACCGAGAGAAGGGGACTGGTCATCAGCGGATTACCCCTCGTGCCGCGGATTGAGAACCGTGCGGACCCGGTCACCGACCAGATTGATCGTCATGATCAGGAGCAGGAGCGCGAAGCCCGGATAGAGACTGATCCAGTACCGCCCCGACATCATGGATTCGAAGCCGTTCGAGATGAGCAGCCCCAGCGACGGTTCCGTCTGCGGCAGTCCCACCCCCAGGAACGAGAGCGTGGCCTCCAGCAGTATGGCCGAGGCCGTCTGAAGGGTCCCGACCACGATCAGAGGCGGCATGCAGTTGGGCAGGATATGCCCGAACAGGATCCGCGCATGCGACAGTCGCTGCGCGAGCGCCGCCTCGACATACTCCTTGCTGCGCTCGGCGAGCGCCGCACCGCGCACGGCACGGGCGAAGTACGCCCATTGCGCGATCACCAGTGCCAGGATGATCTTGTCCACGCCGCGACCCAGCACCGACAGAAGGATGAGCGCGATCAGGATCGTCGGAAACGACAGCTGCAGATCGACGATCCGCATGATGAAGCTTTCCGTCCGGCCTCCCTGATAGGTGGCGACAAGCCCGACGGTGATCCCGACGACCAGGCCGAGCAGACCGCTGGTCACTCCGACGAAAAGGCTTGTGCGCATGCCGTAGAGAATGGCGCTGAGCAGATCTCGTCCGGCCCCGTCCGAGCCGAGCAGGAACACCATCCCGTTCATGGCCTCGCTGCCCGGTGGCAGGCGGGCGTCCATGATGTCGAGCGTCTCAAGAGCGTAGGGATTCTGCGGTGCGATCCATGGCGCCAGAAGAGCCAGGGCCATCATCACCACAATCCCCGCGAGGGCGGCGACGGCTACCGGGCTGCGGCAGTAGTTCGACCAGAACAAAGCGCCCGGAGACAGGGGCGGCCGCACCGCAGGCATGGAGGCGCGTCCGGTCATGACTGCGAAGCCTTGAGTGAAATCCTGGGATCCAGGAGGGAGTAGAGTATGTCGACGATCAGATTCAGGAATATAAAAACCAGAACGCAGACCATCAGATAGGCCACGACCACAGGTCGATCATTCAGACGGATCGCGTCTATCAGCAACTTTCCCATGCCCGGCCAGGAAAAGACCGACTCCGTCACGACCGAGAATGCGATTATATTCCCGAATTCCATCGCCGACACTGTGATGACCGGTGGAAGCACGTTGCGCAGGATATGGATCCAGGTGATCCGCCAGCGCGCCACACCCTTTGCCCGCGCGAACCGGACATAGTCTTGCGATGCAACCTCCACCGTCCCTGCGGCGGTCAGCCGCACGATCAGCGCCATCTTGAACAAGGCGAGCGTCAACGCCGGCAAAAGCAGATGGCGCAACCCGTCGACCGACAGGAAGCTGACGGGAAAGCCGAGGATCTCGGTGACCGGCCCCCGCCCGCCTGACGGCAACCAGCCAAGCTGGACCGCAAAGATCATGATCAGCACGATCCCGATCCAGAACGTCGGCAGGCTGAATGCGACGATCGAGCTACCCATGATAAACCGCGAGAGCGCGGTATTCGGTCTCAGGCCGACGAGAAAGCCAAGCGGCAGGCCGATCACCAGAGCCAGTCCCATGGCCATGAACGCCAGTTCCAGCGTCGCCGGTAACCGGGTCAGCACCGCGCCCAGCGCACTCTGGCCGCTGACGAAGGACACGCCGAGGTCGCCGTGCAGGGCGTTACGCAGGAAATAAAGATACTGTTCGTGCAGGGGTCGATCGAGACCCAGCCGCACGATCGCCTCCTCGATATCGCGCTGCGATGCGTCACCGGGCACCAGAATATCGACCGGGCTGCCGATGACATTCATCCCGAGGAAGACGATCAGCGACATGGCCAGGGCGACCATGATGCTTTGCAGGATCCGCCGCAGGATATAGAGGGTCATCGGGCGGGCGCCCGCTGGTTCAGGGACGAGGCCAGCCCGCCAAGAACCCTGTGGACGAGCATGCCGGACGGTATGGGGCCTGCTGCGGAGACAAGGAGAGTGCCTTCAGAGGGAGGGCCCATCTCTCGCGCTCTCACTGGATCAAGCATATCAGTCCACCCTGGCGACCGCCCGACATTCAGCGCACGGTGATCTGGCGTGAATGCGGTCTCGCCCAGTGGATCCCAGGCCGATGCAACCGTGCCGATCCGCCAGCGCCGTGGCATAGGCTCAGGCCTTCCCGGCAGTGGGCTTCATCACGGCCTTGTTGTAGTTCAACTCCTCACCCGTCTCGGGGTGGAAACCGCTACGGCCGGTCAGGCTTTCCAGCGACTGACCATAGTAGTGGATCTGGACGCCGGGCGCCGCATCTTCGAAATGAACACTGTGGATGTCCTCGGGCCCGAACAGGACCGCTTGCCCCGGAGCGACCACCACCTCGCGGTCGAGTTCGAGACCGACGTGGTTCCCCGCAGCGTCAAGTTTGCGCCGCCAGATACGGTTGCGCTCGTCCCCCTGAACCGAGGCAACGACCGCCCATGTCTTGTGGTTGTGCGGATATGTGCTCTTGCCCGGCAAGACCGTGTTCAGATAGAGCGCGAAGCGATCGCCCTCGCCCATGTAAAGGACGAACCTCTCGGACTTCCCTTCGGTGGGAAGGCGGAAATCTTCCAGCGGAAACAGCTCCTTGCGGGCAGCAAGAGCCGCCACCCTGGCACGGACCTGCTCCAGGGCAGCCGGGGTCGGACCCTCTGCGCGCAACAGGGCTTCTGCGTCGGCAGCGAAGGACGCGATGGCGGCTTCACGTTCGATTTTTGCGGTCATGGCAGCTTTCCTTCGCAGCAGGAGGTTCAGGTCGCAGTTTTCGCGCGATAAGGGCGGTTATCGGCATCAAGGGCGACGCCATAGATGCGCCGGGCGGCCTCGGGCGTGATGTAGCCCCGCCGCAGATCCGTCTCGATAGCCTCGGGGTCACGATCCGCGACATCGCCGAGACCGCCGCCGCCGGGCATCTCGACGACCAGCCGCTCACCGGCGGGAATGATCTGCACGCCCTTCGGCCGCAGGCTGGCGCCCGAAGCGAGCGAGACGCGGCCGGGCGCGCCATCCGCCCCCCCATCGCGGCCACGTGGCGCGTTCTCGACCCTCTCGAAGCGGGCGAAGATGGCAAAGGACTCGTCGTCGCGACTGGCCACTTCCATCACCTGCCCGAGGCCACCGCGTTGCCGGCCGGCGCCACCGGAATCGACGCGCAGCTCCTTGCGCCAGAAAACCAGCGGCGTGATCGATTCCGTGATCTCGATCGGTACGTTGCGGATCCCCGAGGGGAACGGCGTGGCCGAAAGCCCGTCGTGGCGCGGTCGGGCTCCGGCGCCGCCGGAATGGAAAGTCGTGATCATGAAAGGATTGCGCGGCGCCCCGCGGCTTTCCGAGATCCCGTGCGCCGCACCCAGCCGCAGGTTCCAGAGCGTCCCGGTACTCTCGGCCGGCACGGTGTCGCGCAGCACCTGATGCAGGCAGCCGAGCACGACATCTGGCAGCATCTGGCCGATCGTCGAGCGCGCGACCACCGCACAGGGAAACGGCGCATTGGCGATGCAGTCTTCCGGCGCGCTGACGGTCACGCAGTCGAGCGTGGCGCTGTTGTTGGGGATGGCCGGCGCGATCACGCATTTGATCCCAAAGGACGTATAGGCCTCGGTATAGCTCATCGGGCAGTTGATACCGTACCGGGACAGTCCCGAGGTGCCGGCGTAGTCAACATGGATATGCGCACCGCTGATAGTCAGCGTGGCCACGATGTCGATCGGCTCCTCGTAGCCGTCGATACGCATGTGGTTGGTCCAGACGCCATCCGGCAGCCGCGCGATCGCGTCGCGCATGGCCTTGCCGCTCGAGGCCAGAATGAAGCCGCCGACGTCTGCCAGATCCGGCATGGCATACTCGCCCATCAGGGCTTCGAGCTGCCCGCAGGCCATGTCATTGCATGCCACCAGCGCATAGATATCACCCTCGACCTGTACGGGCTCGCGCACGTTGGCCCGCACGATCTGGAGGACGGAGTCATTCATCACGCCGGCACTGGCGATCGGCATGATCGGGATGAGCAGCCCCTCCTGATAGACCTGCCCGGAATCCGGCGAGGGGCCGTTGCCGCCGATATCGACGACATGGGTCGTGCAGGCGAAGAGAGCGACCACCCGGCCGTCCCGGTGCAACGGCGTCACCACGGAGAAATCATGCAGATGGCCGGTCGCCTTCCACGGATCGTTGGTGATGAAGGCATCGCCGGGCTTCATCGTGTCGACCGGGAAGACGTCGAGAAAGTGCTTCACCGAACGCGCCATAGAATTGATGTGCCCCGGCGTCCCGGTCAGGGCTTGCGCGAGCATGCGCCCCTCCGGGTCGAAGACACCGGCGGAAACGTCACCCGCCTCACGGGTAGAGGTGCTGAAACCCGCGCGGATCAGGGTGCGTGCCTGCTCCTCGACGATGGCGACCAGACGGCTCCAGATGATCTGGTAGCGGATGCGGTCGGCGCCCTGGACGGCCGTGGCATTGGGGATTGTGGTCATTCTGCGCGCTCCAGCACGATCTGGCCGAAACGGTTCAGCCATGCGGTGAAACCGGCGGGAACCAGGGTGGAGGTCTCGGCCTCGACAATCATCGCCGGTCCGACAAGCGGCCCGGCCCCTGCCATGTCCTCGCGGCGATAGATCCCCGCACTCTGGAACTCGCCGGCGGCAGCATCCCACAAATCGCGCTGCGCCACAGCCGGGGGCGGCGGGAGATCGCCCGAGGGATCGCTCCCCGGCTGTCCCGCCGCCTCGGGCGAATGCGATGACAGTGTCAGTGTCCAGGTCAGGATCTCGACCTCAAGGCCCGGAATGATCCGGCGGAACTGCTCGGCATATTTCGCCTCGAACGCCTTGCGGATGGCAAGCGGGTCGCCCCCTTCGGGAGGGATGTCGACCGCGATCTCGTGGCCCTGGCCACGATAGCGGATCCAGGCCGAGCGCCGCTCGACGAGATCCCCACCCGGCGCACCGGTGCGCACGACCACTTCGGATTCGCGCCGCAGCTCGGAAAAGATCTCCTCGATGCCAGCCCGGTCGATCTGATCGAGCTGAACCAGCCGCGTCCGGACCGCCTCGTACGAGACCGGCGCCAGAAGAAAACCGTGCGCGGAACCGACACCGGCGCCTACCGGGATCACGACGCGGCTCGCCCCGAGCTTCTGCGCGATCCGCGCGGCATGCAGGGGAGCGGCGCCGCCAAATGCAATCAGGGTGCGGCCGCCGATCTCCTTGCCGTTGTCGGAGGCGTGGACCCGCGCGGCGTTGGCCATGTTCTCGTCGACGACCTCCGCAATGCCGACGGCCGCGATCGCGGGGTCGTCGATGCCGAGGCCTTCACCGATATCCGCCAGCAGCGCAGCGCGCGAGAGGTCGGGCAGGAGGTCGAACTTGCCACCGGCGAAATTCGCGGGATCGAGCTTGCCGAGGATCAGGTCCGCATCCGTCACCGTGGCATGGATCCCGCCCCGGCCGTAACAGGCGGGACCCGGCTCCGACCCGGCGCTGCGAGGGCCGACGGAGATCCGCCCGGCCATGTCGACACCGCAGATCGAGCCGCCGCCTGCCCCGATCTCGACCAGATCGATGACCGGCATCCGCAGGGGCAGGCCGCTGCCGCGCAGAAAGCGGTAGACGCGATCGACCTCGAGGGTCCGGCCGTACTGCGGCTGACCGTCATCCAGAAGGACGAGCTTGGCTGTGGTTCCGCCCATGTCGAAGGCCATGGCCTGACCAAAGCCGTTCTGTCGCGCCACATGCGCCGCCAGTATCGCCCCGCCCGCAGGTCCCGATTCCACCAGCTTGACCGGCTGGCTGCGCGCCAGAGCCACGGTGGCGAGCCCTCCGTTCGAGGTCATCATCATGACCGGCGCGGCTATGCCGATGTCCGCCAACCGGGTCTCCAGTCGCGCCAGATAGCCCGCGATCTGCGGCTGGACATAGGCATTGGCACAGGTGGTCGAGGCGCGCTCGTACTCGCGGATCTCGGGGCAGAGCTCGCACGAGAGCGTCACCGGAACATCGGGCAGCATCTCGGCCAGCACGTCGCGCACATGCCGCTCATGCGCGCCATTCGCGTAGCTATGGAGGAGGCAGACAGCGATCGCCTCGACGTCCGCTTCGCGCAGGTCCGCAGCTATCCGGCGCAGATCCGCCTCATCCAGCTCCAGAAGAACCGATCCATCCGCCGCTACCCGCTCGCGCAGGCCGAAGCGCAACTCCCGCGGGACCAGCGGCTCGGGGCGCACCATGTAGAGGTCGTAGACCTCGAAGCGATGCTCGAAGGCGATCTCGAGGGAGTCCCGAAAGCCTTCGGTGGTGATGAGCGCGGTGCGCGCCCCCTGCCGCTCGATCAAAGCATTGGTGGCAAGCGTGGTACCATGCAGCACCAGGGAAATCTCGCCCGGGGCAACCCCGGCCTCGGCGGCAATGGCAGAGACGCCGGTCAGCACGGCTTCTTCGGGCGCCTGGTGCGTGGTCAGGAATTTTCCGCTCGCGAAAGTCCCGTCCATCCTTTGAAGGACGACATCGGTGAACGTACCACCGATATCGACTGCGACCCGGACGCGCCCGTCTGTCATTTCTTTCCCTCGGTCTTACCTGGAGAGCCGGGTATCGCCCCGGCCAGGCCTCTGGTTGCCCGGTGGACGCAGGCTGCCCTGCACCCACCGGGCGTTGCTCACGTACCCGACAGGCTCATCGCCATCGTGCGTTCGTCGGTGCGGGGCACGTAGGTCAGTCCCGCCCGGGCCGCCCAGTAGTTCACCGGGAAGTAGATCGGCGCCACAGCGACATCATCCATGGCGACGCGGGTGGCCTCGGCCAGAAGCTCGGCACGGCGGGCATCGTCAAGCTCGACCACGGCCCGCGCAAAGATCTCGTCCACCTGCGAGTTCGAATAGCGGCCCCGGTTCGAGCCGCCCAGCCCGCGCTCACGGTCATATGTGCTGACGACCGAGCGGATTGCGATCGACGCCTCGCCGGTCCCTCCGCCATAGCCGAACACGAACATGCTGAACTCCGACAGGTCCTCGGGGCCCCCACGGGTCGCGCGCGGCGCGAAGACCGAATAGGGCATGGTCTCGACCTGTGTCGCGATCCCGATCCGGGACAGCATCTGGGCGATCGCCTCGGCCACCTGCGCATCGTTGACGTAGCGGTCATTCGAGCCGTGGAGCGTCATCGCGAACCCGTCCGGGTAGCCGGCCTCGGCCAGAAGCGCACGGGCGGCCTCGACGTCATAGACATCCGCTTCCAGATCAGGGGCCGCTCCGAATATCTGCGGCGGTACGAGCTGTCCCGCTGGAACTCCCATCCCCTCCAGCACACGGTCGGTCAGGGCCTCACGGTTGATCGCCTTCGAGATGGCCCGCCGCACCTTCACGTCGCGGAGCGGGTTGGGAATGGGGCTGCCGTCCTTGGCCGTGACGAAGGGCGAGGTTTCTCTCGCATGATCGAAGCTCAGGTAGATCATCCGGTTGGTCACACTGTCGAAGAGGTCAATCCCGGCATCGCCCTCCAGCCGCTCACGCGCCGACGGCGGCACGAAGTCGATCAGGTCCACGTCCCCCGCAAGAAGCGCCGCCACTCGGGCAGGGTTGGACGAGATCGGACGGATCAGCACCTCGCCCCAGGGCTGTGCACCACCCCAATAATCGTCATTGCGCGTCAGGCGGATGTGCTCACCCTGACGCCATTCCGCGAAACGGTAGGGGCCGGTGCCGATCATGGCCGCGCCGCTGTTATAACTGTCGGTCGTGGCCTCGGCCCCCACCCGATGCGAGACGATCGGGACCGTCACTTCATTCGGCAGGATCGGGTTCGGCGAGGCGGTGCGGATACGGATCAGGTGATCGTTGACCTTCTCGACCGCCTTGCCGCCCAGATAGGTCTTGAACGAGAAGGGCGCGTTCGGCACGTTCTGCGACCGCTCGAAGGTGAAGATCACATCGTCGGCGGTGAAGGGCGACCCGTCGTGGAAGACCACATCCCGGCGCAGTTCGATCTCCCATGTCAGAGGATCGACGGCGCGCCAGCTTGTGGCAAGTCCAGGCAATATCTGCTGATTTTCATCGGTATGAAACAGGCGGTCGAACACGTGCTGCGAGAGCGAGGTGCTGGACGAGGTGGACTGCCAGTGCGGATCGAGTGAGGGCGGCTCGGTAAAGACGCCGATGCGCAACGTGCTTGCATCCTGCGCGAGTGCAGCGCCTCCACTCCCAAGCGCGAAGGCAAGCGCCGTCGTGCCAGCCGCCATCGACAGAAAGCCGCGCCGGTCGACACGGGCATGTCCTGCCCACGAATCATCCGTCATGTGAAACCTCCATTGGATCGGATCAATCAGTCAGCGATCAGCACCGGAAGCCACGGCTCCGGCCGATCCGCCTCAGTCCGCAGATTGCGAGACTCCGCTCAGCAGGGGGCTTCGTGAGCTGGACTTCAATTTGGGCATTCGAGGATCCCTGTCTGGCTGTCGTCTCATACCGGCTTTGCGCCGAGGTTTTATTTTTGAAACCCGGCCCCGCAGGGATCAGCGTGCCACCAACCGGCCTGCACGCGAAACCTCCGTTCTCCGAGCTTGTCGGACGAGCGCTTCAATCGAATCACATGCGAAACAACATCCTTGCGCTCGTATGTATCCATATGTATCCATTTCCTGGATCACGCAAGCGCATTGTCTTCTTTCCGTCAGGCATGACCCTCTGCTTCCTCCGCAGCAGCGGCCGATGTGCGGAAGGTGAGCAGCTCTGATACCGGACCTGAATGGTGACACCTGACCCGACCCGGATCATCGACGACCTTACGGCACGGCTTGTGCCCGAGCTTCTGGCGTTGCGGCGTCACCTTCACGCCAACCCCGAGCTCGCCTTTTGCGAGCATCGCACTGCCACCCACCTCAGGGAATGGCTGCAGGATCGCGGGATCGCCGCGCAGGACGGGATAGGCGGCACCGGCCTGATCGCCGATGCGGGCAGCGGGCGCCCGCGCCTGCTGCTGCGCGCGGACATGGACGCGCTCCCCATCACCGAAGCTACCGGCCTGCCATTCTCCAGCCGGCAGCCCGGCGTCATGCACGCCTGCGGACACGACCTGCACATGGCCATAGTTGCCGGAGCCGGGGTGGTTCTCCAACGACTGGCTCCGGCACCGCCGGGAGCGATACGCCTCATGTTCCAGCCTGCCGAGGAAACGCTGGCCGGCGCCCGCGCGATGATAGATGCGGGCGTGCTGGAGGGGGTGGATCTGGCGCTTGGGCTGCACAACCGCCCCGACCTTCCCACCGGCCGGATAGGTCTCCTCGCCGGCCCGACCACGGCCTCGGCCGATCGCTTCACCGTCACCCTGACGGGCCCAGGCAGTCATGCATCGCGCCAGCATACGGGCCGCAATCCGGTTCTTGCGGCGGCCACGCTTGCCGGGCGGCTTTCGACGATCGTCGGCACCTGTGTCACGCCCGGACAGGCGGCAACACTTGCTGTCACCGCCATCCAGGGAGGCGCCAGCCACAATGTCATCCCGGGGGAGTGCAGGCTTCTCGGGACCGTTCGCACGCGCCACCCCGAAGCGCGCCAAGTTATCGAAGAAGCACTACGTCGCTGCTGCGCGGCGACGGAGGCCGAGACCGGTCTCACCGTCGCGCTTCTCTTCGAGCAGCTGGTGCCCGCACAGGTCAACGACGCGAGGCTGCTGCCGATCATGAAGCAGGCGGTACACGCGCAACTGGGCGATGTTGAGATCGATACCGGCCCCAGCATGGGCAGCGAGGATTTCGCCTTCATCTCGGAACGGGTGCCGGCATTCCGCATCCATCTGGGTGCCGCACGCGCGGGATACCGCGATGCCGTGCACACGGCCACCTACACTCCCAACGAAGACTGCATCGCCATCGGTGTCCGGGCGATGGTACGCGCCGCGCTGGAACTCCTGCGCGACGCCAGCGAGCGCGGCACCGCAGTGACAGGAGAAACGCCGTGATCACCGTCTGGGGAAGACCCGAGTCCTCGAATGTCGCCAAGGTAATGTGGGGACTGGCCGAAGCAGGCGTCGCGTCGCGCCGCATAGACCATGGCGGCCAGTTCGGAGGCAACGACACCGAGGAGTACCGGCGGTTGAATCCGCACGGCCGAATTCCGACACTGGTCGACGGCGATGTCGTGCTCTGGGAGAGCAACAGCATCCTGCGATATATCGCCGCGCGCCACGCCCCGGCCCTGCTCCCGCTGGATCTGGTACAGCGCGCGCATGCGGAGGCGTGGATGGACTGGTGTTCGATCACGTTCGGCCCGCGCTTGAAAGCGTTGCGTGACCGCGTCAAGGCGGGAGACGAGCACGGCGATCTGCGCAGGGAGGTGACGGCCATGGCGGGCATCCTGGATGCGGCCGTGGCCGGTCGGGACTACCTGACCGAAACCGGTTTCGGTGTCGCGGACATCGCCCTCGGTGGTCAGGTCCATCGCTGGATCGAGCTGCAGCTGCCGGGCGCCCCCGGCCCCGACCTGCCGCATCTGCGTAAATGGCGCGACCGCCTCCTGGCCCGGCCGGCCTTCGTGACGCATGTCGCCGGCCCGATCAAACTCTGACCCGACGAAGGTGCCATCTTGACACTTGCCTCCCTCTCCGCCGCGCGGTTAACCGAGCTGATCCGGTCCACCGAAGAACTGACGATCGTGGACCTGCGTGAAAAAGGCCTGTTCGGTCTGGGGCATATGCTCCATGCCTGCAACATCGCCTATAGCGATCTGGAGCATCAGGCCCCGCTCCGTCTGCCGCGCCGTGATGTGCAGATCTGCCTGATCGCAGCGGATCGCGCTCTGTGCGAGCTCGCGGGACGGCGCCTGGCGACCCTTGGCTACACGCGGATTGCCTGGCTCGACGGCGGAATGGAGGCGTGGTCCGAGGCGGGCGGCGAGGTGTTCATTGGCGAGGACGTGATCCCCAAGGCGTTCGGGGAGATCGTGGAGCATGATCTGGGCACTCCGAACATCGATCCGGCAGAACTTGCCGCGCGGCGTGCGCAAGGCGAGCGGATCGTCGTGCTCGACGGACGCACGCCCGCCGAGCATCGCGGCGTCAGCATTCCCGACAGCATCAGCGTGCCGAACGGCGAGCTCTTACTGCGCGTCGGCGATCTGGTGCCGGAGGATGCAACTGTGGTGGTGACTTGCGCCGGGCGCACGCGCTCGATCATAGGGGCACAGACCCTGATCAATGCCGGCCTCTCCAACCCGGTGCTGGCACTGCGGGGTGGCACACAGGGCTGGCGGATGGCAGGCCTCCCGCTGCGGGAGGGCAGCACAGCCAGCTATGGCCCCCAGACACGCCAAAGCGACCTGACCGCCGATGCACTCGGATCCGGGCTCGAGTCGCTGGAACCGATACCCTGGATCAGCCGCGACGACCTGGGGGAGGTCCGGCGTACCGGCCGACGCACGACTTACCTTCTGGATATCCGCGCGGAGGAGGAGTTCACCGCCGGTCATATTGCCGGGGCCGTGCACGCGCCGGGCGGGCAGCTTGTTCAGGCCGTGGGGCGGAGTGCGCCGGTACTGCGCGCCCTGCTGGTGCTGATCGACGCCGCCCCGCACGCCCGGGCACGATCGGCGGCGCACTGGCTGCGCCAGATGGGATACGATGCGCGAATTCTCGATCTCGACGCTGCGACCACGATGGACGAGGCCGGGCCTCCCATTGCCGCCGCGCCGGTGAGCCTGCCCGCGGCTGCCGCCCTGGTCGACGGCCCGAAGGCCGTGACACTGGCGCGCGAAGGAGCCGCTGTCGTCTGCGCCGGTCCGGGCATGGCCTACCGCGAGGCGCATGCCGCCGGTGCCCTCTGGGCCATCCGTCCCAATCTGCAGGCCCACGCGCCCGAGCTGGCGGGGCGCGACACGATCCTGGTCATGGCGGACAGTGACGAACGTGCCTGTCTGGCAGCGATCGATCTCGCCGAGCAGCACCCTCGCACGCGGATAGCGGTGCTGAAGGGCTGGCTACCCGCCTGGCGCGCCGCCGGCGGCGCGGTCGAGGCAAGCCCCGGGGTCCCTGCCGACCGAGATTGCATAGATTACCTGTTCTGGGCTCACGATCGCCAGAAGGGCAACGACCAGGCCACCCTGGCCTATTTCAACTGGGAGCTCGGCCTCCCCGAACAGATCCGCCGCGACGGCACCGCCGGTTTTCGCCTGTTCCACGCGGCGCCACCAGCGAGGGACGATACATGACGCCGCCCTCCGACAGGCGCTCAGACGCAACGCTGGTGGCCCATGCCGGGCGCCCAGCCGGGCACGACGGAGCGGTCAACGTACCGGTCTATCACGCGTCTACCATCCTCTTCCCCACGCTTGAAGGCTATGAGCGCAAGGCCGAGGCACCGGTGCGCTACGGACGGCGCGGGACCCCGACCACGCAGGCCTTCGAGCGGGCCGTAGCCGCGCTGGAGGGGGTCGAGACCGCCGCGCTCTTCCCCTCGGGCCTTTCCGCCGTGACCTCCACGCTGCTCGCCCATGCCGGACCCGGTGCCGAACTGCTGCTCCCCGACACCATCTACCCCCCGGCGCGAAAGTTCTGTCACTGGCTCGCCGAGGCGACCGGCACGCGCACCCGCTTCTACGATCCGCTCGACAGCAGCACCGTGACCGCCCAGATCGGTCCGAAGACCCGGCTGATATGGCTGGAGTCACCCGGATCCCACACCTTCGAGATCCAGGATATCCCCGCGATCACCGAGATCGGGCGCGCCGCCGGGATCCCCACGGCGATCGACAATTCGTGGAGCGGCGGCCACTTTCTGAAACCCGCGCGGCTCGGCGTCGATCTGATCGTGCATGCGGCGACCAAATACATCGGCGGCCATTCCGACGTGATGTCCGGCGTCGTCGCAGGCACCGCCGCCGCCATGGCCCCCGTTCGCCAACTGGTGGCCGCCAGCGGACTGACGGGCGGTCCCGACGACGCATACCTCGCCCTGCGCGGCCTGCGCACGCTGGTTGCCCGCCTCGAACGGCACCAGACGAGCGCAATCACCGTCGGTCGCTGGCTGGAAACCCGCCCCGAGGTGTCGCGGGTGCTGCACCCTGCCCTGCCGTCTCACCCGCAGCATGCGCTGTGGCAGCAGCAGTTCACGGGGGCATCGGGCCTGTTCGGCTTCGTGCTGGCCGGACCGCCGCCAAGGACGGCGCTGGCCGCCATGCTCGACGGAATGCAGCTCTTTGGCATGGGCTCGAGCTGGGGGGGATATGAAAGCCTGCTGATCCCCGTCGATCCCACGGCGAACCGGACCGTCACCCCCTGGCGCGAGCCCGGCCAGCTGATGCGTATTCACGTCGGCCTCGAGGACCCTGCCGACCTGATTTCCGACCTGGAGGCAGGCTTTGCACGCGCCGCCGCGAACCGCGCCGATTGACCCGCCCCGGGGTTTGGTCAAAGTCGACGGCAATCATACGGGAACTGACAGGAAGTGACCACGATGGCGCGACGAGTCGCAGAGCCGCAGGATCCGCAGCCGGTGGCGCGAAAGGCGAAGCTTGGCGCGGTCCAGCTCTACCAGCTCCTCTACCGTGCCCTCATCGAGGGAGAGCTGAAACCCGGGGACCGCATCCTCGAGACGGAGATCGCATCGCGCTACAATGTCAGCCGGACCCCCGTGCGCGAGGCGCTCAGCCGCCTCGAAGCCCAGGGACTGCTGGCTTACGGCGAGCAACGCGGGCTTTTCGTCCCCGAACTGGATCCGCAGAGCGTGTCAGAGCTCTACATCATGCGCAGCGTGCTCGACGGGACGGCGGCGGAACTCGCGGCGAAGCACGCGAACGCGGCCGAGATCGCGTCACTGCGCCACATGGTCGAGCATGACCGGGATCTGCTCGACGACACGCAGCGACTGGCTGCGACCAACGTGCTGTTTCACAACGCGATTATTGACTGTGCCCATAACCGCTTCCTCAAGAAGATGCACGAGACCCTGCAGGAAGCCCTGATCTTCCTCGGCCCAACAACCCTGTCACTTCCGGGACGGGCGGCGGCAGCCATCGACGAGCATGCAAGGATCGTGGAGGCAATCGCGCGGGGAGATTCCGAGGCAGCAGGCGCTGCGGCCCGGTCTCATTCGCTCACCTCGCATGAAGCACGCTTGCAACTGATGTACTCGACCGCTCAGTTGCGCTCCGGCCGGACCGGACCGCGCGACCGTAGCCCCGCCGCCGCACGGAAAGCTCCCTAGCGACCCTTTATCCAAAAGCCCGAAGCAGGCCGTAACTGAAAGCCGCGATAAACACCCACCCACAGACACCGAGCAGCAGAGGAGCCACGCCCCTCGCGCGCAGGCCCGCGAGGTTGGTGGTCAGGCCCATCGCGGCAAGCCCCATCGACAGGAAGAGCACCGCAGCACTTCCGGCGACGTCAAGAACCGCGTCCGGCAGGTTTGTGCCACTGTTGAGCAGCATAAGGCCCAGGAACCCGACGACGAACCAGGGAAAGGCCGCGCGTCCGTCGCCGTCAGATGCCCCTCGGGCGGCGAAGGCCATCCCGATCACCAGCGGCGCGAGCAGCGCCACCCGCACCAGCTTCGTCACGGTACCGGCATGGCCGGCCTCCGGCCCCATCTGGAAGGAAACCGCCGCGACCTGACCCACCTCGTGCACTGAGGCGCCCGCCCATATGCCGAAGGACTGCGGGTCGAGCTCGAGCATCGGCGCCAGCACCGGCAGCACCAGCACTGCCAGCGTCCCGAAGAGCGTGACGGAGGCTACGGCGTAGGCAACATCCTCCTGTGTGCCACGCGCGACCGAATTGGCGGCGAGCACCGCCGAAGCGCCACAGACCGCCGTGCCCGCCGCCAGAAGCATCGCGAGGGGACGCGGAACCCCCAGTATCCCGCCGAGGACACGGACAGCCAGATAGGTCGCGAGCAGGCTCAGCGCCGCGATCGTCACCGCGACGGGGCCCAGTTCCGCTATGTGGCCAACCGTGACCTGAAGCCCCAGCAGCATCACTCCAGCCCGCAGCACCGGCCGCATCGCCATCGCGATGCCAGGCTGCAAGATGGCCGACGGCGTCCACGCCATGCGAATGCCGATGCCGGCAATCACCGCGACCATCATCGGCCCGAGCAGGGCGGCACCGGTCACGGCATGGACAAGCATGGATCCGAGCGCAATAGCCGCAGCGGCTGCCATACCAGGAAGAACACCGCCCGCGTACAACGCCACCCATGGGGCACGTCGAATTTCCTGGCTTTGGTGCATGGCGCTTCTCCGGCTTCCGGCGGATTTATGGCCTTGACCAACCCATCAGTCTAACAAATAAAAATTGGATAATCGTTCGGATTTTCAGGTTAGTTCATGACCCTCGACCAACTCCGCATCTTCCTCGCCGTTGCCCACCGCGAGCACGTCACGCGTGCAGCCGAGGCCCTGAACATGACGCAATCCGCCGTCAGTGCCGCGATCGCGGCCCTGGAAGCCCGGCACGGCGTGGTACTGTTCGACAGGGTGGGGCGGGGCATTGCCCTCACGGCTGCCGGCCGCAGTTTTGTCCCCCACGCCCAAGACGTTCTGCAACGCGCGACCGAAGCCGCCGGAGCCCTGACCGACCTCGGGAGCCGCATTGGTGGCGAGCTACGCGTGGCCGCGAGCCAGACAGTGGCAAGCTACTGGCTGCCCCCCTTTCTGGTCAGATACCGCCATCTCTACCCGCAGGTCGCGCTGGAGTTCCGGACGGGGAACACCACGTCTGTCGCCACCGCCCTTCTGAAAGGCGATGCCGATATCGGTGTGGTGGAAGGAGAGGTTTCGGAGCGCGACCTCGTCGTCAAACCGCTCGCACGAGACATGCTCATGGTTCTGGTGGGCCCGGCGCATCCCTGGGCAGACGGTCGCCCCCTCGGAGCCGATGATCTTCTCGACAGCCAGTGGGTGCTGCGCGAGCAGGGCTCCGGCACGCTGCTGGCCTTCGAGGCGAAGCTGCGCAGCGACGGCGTGGACCCGGCGCGACTGCCCGTGCTGATGGAGCTTCCGACCAACGAAGCCTGTCTGGCCGCCGTAGCCGGTGGGAAGGTGGCAACCGCGCTTTCCCGCCGCGCGGCGGAGCCCTATCTGCAACAGGGGATGGCGGCCGAGGCGGCGTTCCCGCTGCCGGGCCGCAATTTCTCCGCCCTGTGGCACCGCACACGCCACCAGAGCCGCGCCGCGCAGGCAATGCTGGAGCTGATGAGCGAAGCCCCTTCCGGATAAGGGGACCCCGGCGCTCCTCCGGGCTTCTGAGTGCAACCACCATCATCTGCGATCAGAACCGGAGGCTGGCGCCTGGATCAGGTGGGTGGATCGCCCAGAACCGGCCGCGAGTCGAGGATCGGCGCGGCATCCACCTCTGCATCGAGCAGATCTGCCACCCGCGTCAGGCAGGCAACGATCATCATCTGCTCCCACCCGGCCAGGCTCTCGAACCCGGCCGCGAAGCGCGCCTGCACGCTGTCCGGCGCTGCCTGGAGCGCGGCCTCGCCTGCCTCGCTGAGAGAAAGCCAGATCTGGCGGCGGTCGGTACTGCCCGGCCGGCGCCGCAACAGGCCCCTCGCCTCGAGCTTCTGAGTCATGACCGTGGTCGTGGCCGAGGAAATGCCGAGCGCCGCGGCAAGGTCACTGACCCGCCACTCGCGCCCGCCTTCCAGCCGCTGCAACAGCACGAGTTGCGACGGCGTAAGCCCCGTCTCCGCCATCAGCGCGCGGGCCTGCGCCTCAACGCTGCGAAGGATACGGCGCATGGCGGAAAAAGCGTCTCGCGTACTGACAGTCATCTCGGCCCCTGCAAGGAAATATCCGAACCCGATCTAATCTCGCCGCGCCCACTGTCCAGCCTCATATTAGTTAGATAGAGCTAACATATTATCGCGAGCACACCGCAAGGCGCGCGGATATCTTGAAATCTCCAGCCAAAACCTAGGGATTAAGCGGCCAACTCACCCGACCTTGACATCATTAAAATTAGGTGAAACTAAATATATAAACATCGCGCCGGTGATCTGGTCAGCGGCTCCGACGCCGGCCAAGTCCCGTGCCGGGCAAATGGAAGGAACCTGCCATGTCACGACCCCAATCCGCCATCCGAGAACTCCTCGGCGCCACCGCCATCGCACTCTGCGCGGCAGGCGCCGCCTCTGCAGGTCCTCTGGCCGATCGGATCGCGGCCGGCGAGCCGATCCGGATCGGCTTTGCCAACGAGGCGCCCTTTGCCTATCCGGGCGAGAGCGGCGAGCCCCTCGGCTTCGTCAACGCCTATGCGCTGGGGCTGCTGGCCGAGATGGGGCATGACAACATCGAGGTCGTGGTGACCGACTGGGGCGGGCTTATCCCCGCACTGAATGCGGGGCGGCTCGACATCGTCACCGGCGGCATGAACATCATGGCGTCGCGCTGCGAGAGCATCGCCTTCTCCGAGCCGATGCTGGTGGCGGGCGATGCCTTCATCGTTCCGGCCGGCAATCCCAAGGGGCTGAACACCTATCAGGACCTGATCGACCAGGAGGCGACCTTCGTCACCGGCGTTGGATACAATCAGGTCGAGGTCGCGCGGCGCGAAGGCGTGGCCGACGCCCGGATAATGCAGGTGCCCGGACCGACCGAAATTCTTGCGGCGATCCGTGCCGGCCGGGCTGATGGCGGTGGCGTGACCCACTTCACCGCATTGGACATGGCGGCAAACAACGACGACATCGAAGTCTCCGACGTCAGCCAATTGCCCGACTGG
This sequence comes from uncultured Rhodovulum sp., assembly GCA_964514775.1. GTDB lineage: Bacteria > Pseudomonadota > Alphaproteobacteria > Rhodobacterales > Rhodobacteraceae > Amaricoccus. The sequence continues at coordinate 12,109 of CAZESN010000007.1, read as the reverse complement.
ACGCTGAACTGGGCCTCGATCGGCTTCCGCAAGGCCGATCAGGATTTCGTGGATGCCTTCAACGCGGCACAGGAAGACTGGCTGGGCAGTGAGCAGATGATGGCCCTGGTCGCCGAATACGGCTACGGGCCGGTCAATGTTCCGCAGGACACGACCACCGAGTGGGTTTGCGCAAACCGCTGAGTGACGCGGGCCGCCGCCTCGAGCGGGAGGCGGCGGCCTGAACCAGCCCGCAACCGGAACACATCGTTTGTCCTATTCCGACTTTCTGCTCACATATGGCCCCCGCCTTGCCGGCGGCGCCCTGGTGACATTGCAGCAGACCGTGCTGGCCGCCCTGCTGGCTGTCGTCGTCGCAGGCACCTTCGGCCTGCTCAAGCTGTCACCGACCCGCGCCCTGCGCGCCACGGCCACTCTCTACATAGAGATATTTCGCGGCACCTCGCTTCTGGTGCAACTCTACTGGATCTTCTTCGTCCTGCCGCTCTTCGGCATCACGATCGACAAGTTCACGGCCGGCTTCGTCGCCGTCGGGCTGAACCTCGGAGCCTACGGCGCCGAGGTTGTTCGCGGCGCGATCCAGTCGGTTCCGCGCGGCCAGTGGGAGGCCGCCCTGGCGCTGAACCTCTCGCCCGCCCGGCGAATGTGGCGCATCATCCTGCCGCAGGCGCTGGTTATCATGCTGCCGACCTGGGGCAATCTCATGATCGAGGTGATGAAGGGCACCGCCCTTGTGGCGCTGATCTCGGTCGCCGACCTGATGTTCGAGGCCCGCCAGATCAATGGCGCCACCTATCTTTCCGCACAGGTCTTCGGCACCGCACTCATCGTCTACTATGTGCTGGGCAGGTTCGGCATCACGCCTCTGATGCGTGCGCTGGAGCGGCTGGTCGCGCGACGGATGGGCCGGGTCTGATGGGGTGGCGCTGGGATTTCACCTGGGCCGTCCTGCCCCGCCTGATCGAGGCCGCCGGGACGACCATGCTGGCGGCGCTGATCGGCTATCTGATCGCGATGGTGCTGGGCCTCGTTTTCGCGCTGGCGCAACGCAGCCCCTTCCTTCTGCTCAACATCGCCGTGCGCGAACTGGTCGAGTTCATCCGGTCGACGCCGCTGGTTCTGCAGATCTTCTTCGTCTTTTATGTCGGGCCGCAGTTCGGGGTGACACTCTCGCCCTGGGTGGCGGGGATGCTGGCCATCGGCCTGCATTACGCCGCCTATCTGTCCGAGGTCTATCGCGGAGGCCTCGAAAGCGTGCCGCCGGGCCAGTGGGAGGCCGCGACCTCGCTCAACCTCACGACCGCCCACACCTACCGGCGGATCATCCTGCCCCAGGCACTCCCCAATGCGGTGCCCGGCATGGGCAACTATCTCGTGGGCATCCTGAAGGACACGCCTATGCTGTCTGTCATCGGAGTGGCCGAGCTGATGCATACCGCCAACGCCATCGGCGCCGAATCCTACCGCTTTCTCGAGCCCGTCACGCTGGTCGGCGTGATCTTCCTCTGCATCTCGCTGCCGCTGGCCTGGGCGGTGCGTCACGTCGATGCCCGGCTGCGACGCAAACTCGGAGTCTGGCCATGACGCCCTCCCCCGATTTTCCCCTCGAGCTCACCGGCGACGCCCGGCCGATGATCAGCTTTCGGAGCGTCTCGAAGAGCTACGGCGAACTCAAGGTACTCGACAATCTGTGCCTCGATATCGCCGAGGGTGAGATGGTCACCATCATCGGCCCGTCCGGCTCCGGCAAGACCACCGTGCTGAGAATGCTGATGACGCTGGAGACCATCGACGAGGGCGTGATCTACGTCGATGGCCAGCCCCTCACCCATATGGAGAAGAACGGCCTGCTGGTCCCTGCGGATCGCCATCATCTGCGCCAGCAGCGGGCCAACATCGGCATGTGCTTCCAGCACTTCAACCTGTTTCCACACATGACGGCGCTCGCAAACTGCACCGAAGGACCCATCCATGTGCTCGGCCTCAGCCGGCGGGATGCCGTCGCCCGCGCCGAGGACCTGCTGGAAATGGTCGGCATGATCGACAAGCGCGACGAATTTCCGGCCCGGCTGTCGGGTGGACAGAAGCAGCGCGTCGCCATTGCCCGCGCCCTCGCGATGCGCCCCAAGATCATGCTTTTCGACGAGGTGACCTCGGCACTTGATCCGGAAGTGACCGGCGAGGTCACCGAAGTGATCCGGCGCCTGGTGTCAAAGCACAACCTCACAATGCTGATGGTGACCCATCAGATGGGCTTTGCCCGCGACATCTCGGACCGGATCTGCTTCTTCCATCAGGGCAAGATCGAGGAGCAGGGAGCGCCGCAAGACCTGTTCGGCAATCCTCAATCCGAGCGCACGCAGCAATTCCTGGCGGCGGTGAACGAATCCATCTGATAGGGTCGCCGTTTGATCGGATCGGGTCGAGCCGGGCGCGCCTGCGCGCGTTAACAGAGCTTTCCTAATGGTTAGCGGTCCGGAATAGACATTTCATATCAATATGTTGAAATTTGGGCACGCGTGCCCACGCCGTCCCGGGCACACTTCCTTGGACCGATCCTCGTCCGAACCGGTCGGGCGGTGGCCGCCTGAAGCCCCGATTACAGCGTGCCGGCGCCCCCGCAAAGCGCACCCATGGATCGGGCGGCAAAGTGCGCAGCCCTGGACGACCGCCATCGGGCCGGTGCGGAATTGACGGTAGCCGGGCACGAGGCCACCCGGTCTGATGCCGGGTGGCCTCGTACAGTTTCAGCCGCGACGCACGCCGGTGTTGCAGATCAGCTCACCCTTGCGGACGAAGGCTTTCGCCCGCTGGCGCAGGATGATCCCCGGGCCGTCCGCGCGGATCTCGGCGGGCGTCCCGTCCCTGCCATGGGCCGGATGCAGGAGCGCCAGAAGGTCGCCTGCCTTGACCTCGTCGCCGAGCGCCACGCAGTGCTGCAGAATACCGTCGCGAGGTGCAGGGTGGTCGTTTGCCGGCCCGACATCGACGCGGACCGCCTGCGTTGCCGCCGGAGCCGGACCCTTCACGAGAACGCCGCAGGCATGAAGGCCGCGCAGGATGCCGTCACGCATGATCTGCAGCTCCTCCGCGGTGACGTCCCCGCCGGTGCCGCCCTCGATCTCGACCGAGGCAACCCCGACCAGCGGCGAGGCGCCGGCCGAGGTGCTGGCGATGCCGCTGACGTACTGGATGTAGGGGTAGCCCCAGTCGTCGTAGATCTTCTCGATCTGCGCCTCATCGATCCGGCACTTGTCCGAGGTGAAGCCGAAGATCATCGGAACCACGCGATAATCCCCGCCGCCACAGTGAACGTCGACGAGAAGATCGGCGTGCGGGAAGACCTCATCATGCAGAAACGCGGAAAGGCGCTCGGTTCCCGTACCTTCAGCCTTCCCGGGAAAGGTCCGGTTCATGTTCTGGCCATCGACGGGCGAGATCCGGTTTCCGCGCTGGGACGCGGGGGGATTGATGGTCGGAATGATGACCAGCCTGCCCCGGACGTCTTCGACATCGATCTCGGAGACCATCTGTCGCAGGACGACCTGGGGCTCGTACTCGTCGCCATGAATACCCCCGCAGAGGATCACCTTCGGGCCGTCACCATTGTTGATGATGCAGATCACATCCTCCTGCAGGCCGTCGTCGGCGGGGGTGATGGCGCGAAGGTCGAGAATTCGCTTGCCGGGAGCGGCCGGATCGAAGCCGTCGAGCATGTGTGTACTCCGTGATGTACCGGTTGGATGGAGGGGCTGCCGGGGTTCGGTGACCACGGGTCCGGTCGGTGCCGGGCCCGTGGTGCGCGGTTCAGGCTGCCTTGAAGGCGCGCTGCATCTCGCTGACGACCGCGTTGGTCGACCGGGCCGGATCCACGAAACGCCGCACGCTGAAGGGATCGAGCTCGGCCGGCTTTTCGCCGCCGAGCGCCCAGTCCACCATGTACTTGGTGAAGCCGAGCGCGATCGCATAGCCGTGCCCCGACCAGGCATAGCCGTAGATCGTGTTCGCGAGATTCGCCGGACGATCGACGATCGGGATGCCGTCAAGGGCGACGGTATCGGTGCGCGAGGCGTCGACCTTGACGAAGCTGGAGCGGTCGATGAACGGCATCGTCTGGATCGCGTCGTTGAGATTGATCGCGGTCGCGCTGAGCGAGCCTTCCCACTTGCCCTCGGCGTCGTAGGCGACGCTGACACCGCCAGAGAGCATCACTGTGCCATCCGGCAGCTGCTTGATGGCGAGGCGACGGTGCAGGTGGCCGAGCAGATGATTGACCTTACGGCCCTCGGGGTTGGTCACGTACATCATCTGCGGCATCAGGTCGAAAACCGGCATCAGCTCGTCGGCGTTCAGGACAGGCCCGAGGATGCCCCTGAGACCCGCATTTGCGACCAGGATGAGCTGCTGCCCGACGGGAACGATCTCACCGTCGGCGAGCTTGACGCCGGTCGCCTCGCCACCGCTGTGCAGGATCTCGACGACCCTGGCGCCGGTCCGCAGGACAGCGCCGGCCTTTTCGGCTTCCTTGGCGAACTGGCGGGTCGCGAAGGTATGGTCGCCGACACCGTCATTGGGGCACCACAGCGCCCCGAGGATCCCCGGCGCGAGCTCCGGCTCGCGGGCGAGCGTCGCGTCCCGGTCGATGAACTCGGTCGGGTTTCCGAGCGCGGTCTGCACCTGCGCACGGGCTTCCATCAAGCCGCGGATCTCATGCTGGTGGTGCCCGTAGGGCTTGTCGACAACGGTCAGCCCGCCAACGCGGCGATAGCCGACACCGCCCTCGATCGAGGCTTGGAACTGCCGCCAGCGCTCGAGGGAAACCGAAACGATCGGCAGCTCGCGGATATCGCGGCAGTTCGCGCGCACACCGCGCTCGCCGGGGCCGCCCGAGGCGCCGCCGGCGATCTCCCCGGCCTCGAGCAGGGTCACGCTTTTGCCCGAACGGGCGAGATCATGGGCGATGCTGGCACCGTAGATGCCACCCCCGACGATTACGAAATCGCTGGCGTCCTGTCTGCTGGTCATGGTGTTCAACATTCTCTGTCTGGGGAGTGGGTGGCACCGCGCTCGCTGGCGGCACCGGGTTCTGTCGGGAAATGGCAGGTCACGCTCACGCCGACCGAGCCCAGCTCCCGTGGTTCCGGCACGCTGTTCATGCAGACCGCCGGAATGGCTTCGCCGTCGACCCGAGCGCGCTCGTCCGCCGGCAGGCCGGGGCCGAGCAGCCGCGCGCGCGGACAGCGGGTGTGGAAGGTGCAGCCGGGCGGCAGCGCCGCCGGACTTGGGATCACCCCCTGGAGGATTTTCACGGGTCGCGATTTCTCGACATCCGGGTCCACGCCGGCAACCGCCGCAAGCAGGCTGTCGGTATAGGGGTGGGCGGGTGCCGCGCAGACGACCTGGCTCGGCCCCTGTTCGACGAACCGGCCGAGATACATCACCCCCACGGCATCGGCCATGTGGGTCACAAGCGACAGGTCGTGGGTGATGATGACGTAGGTGAGCTTCAGCGTCTCCTGAAGCTCCATCAGCAGGTTGATGATCTGCGCCTGGACCGACACGTCGAGCGCGGAGACCGGCTCGTCGAGCACCAGCACCTCGGGCTCGCAGATGATCCCGCGCGCGATCGCCACGCGCTGGCGCTGGCCGCCCGAGAGGGCATTCGGATATCGGTCGAGATGGGCAAGGCTCAGTCCGACCTGTCGGACGACCTGCTCGATGCGGCTGTCCTGCGCGTCCCGGCCCGGACAGAGCCCGTGGACGATGAGCGCCTCGCGAAGGGTTGCACGCACGGTCATCCGGGGGTCGAGCGAGGCATGCGGATCCTGGAGCACAAGCTGCACCTTGCGACGCATCTGGCGGGCGGCAGTGCCGCTCTGGCCCGACACATCAACCCCGTCGAGGTCGATCTCGCCTTCTGTCGCGCGCAGCAGGCCAACCACCACGCGCGCAAGCGTGCTCTTGCCCGAGCCCGATTCACCGACGACAGCAAAGCAGCTTCCACGCGGGACCCGGAACGACACGCCGTCCACCGCCCGGATGGGCGGCAAAGACCTGCGGCCGAAGAACCCACCGCGAACCGGGAAGTGCTTCTCGACGTTGCGGGCGACGATCACATCGTCGGTCTGCGCGGAAGCGGTCATCCTCCGACCTCCTCGGCGAAGTGGCAGGCCGCGAACTGCCGGCGGACCGGGCGGAGTTCCGGCACCTCCTCTGCACAGGCAAGGCGACCCGCGCCGAGTGCGCAGCGCGGGCGGAAGGCGCAGCCCGAGGGCAGCCGGCCGATGTTCGGCGGCTCGCCCGGGATCGCGGGCAGCATCCGCGTGCCGGAGGCGGCAGCGACGGCGGGCGCTGACTGGCGGAGCGACTTTGTGTAGGGATGGCTCGGCGCGCGGAAGACGTCGCTGACCGTGCCAGCCTCAACGATCCGGCCGGCGTACATGACGCCCACGTCGTCGGCGTAACGCGCGACGAGGCCGAGGTCGTGGGTGACGAGCAGCATCGCCATGTCGCGCTTGCGCTGCATCTCGCGCAGAAGCGAGAGGATCTGCTGCTGGATGGTGACGTCCAGCGCGCTGGTGGGCTCGTCGGCGAGCAGGACCTCGGGGTCCTGGGCCAGCGCCATGGCGATGACGATGCGCTGCTTCATGCCGCCCGAGAACTGGTGCGGATACTGGTCGAGGCGTTTCTCGGGGTCGGAGATGTTCACGTCGCGCAGGAGCTCGACCGACCGGCGCCGCACCTCTGCCGCGGAGATATCGTTGCCCGATCGGATTGCCTCGCCGATCTGGTCCCCGACGGTCAGGACCGGGTTGAGCGCGCTGGACGCGTCCTGGAACACCACGCCGATCTTGCGCCGGCGCAGTTCGCGGATCGCCTTTGTGCCGAGCCTTTCGACGTGCTCGCCCGACACGGTGATGCTGCCGCCGCTGATGACGGCGCGCCCCGGGGGCATCAGCGTGGCGATGGCACGCAATAGGGTACTCTTTCCCGAACCGGATTCGCCCACGATTGCAAGCGTGCGCCCGGCCTCGATCTTTAGACTGACACCGCGCACCACCTCCAGAGGGGCGTCCCCGGTCAGGTAGGAGATGCGCAGGTCCCGGGTCTCGACCAAAGCCCCGGCAGGGGCGCTATCTGCATCCGCGAGCCGCCGGGCGATCCCCTTGGCACCACCGAGCCACGCGCCCGCCCGGCGTTTCTGCACCTTGGGCGCGCTTGGGTCATAGACCGTCCGCAGCGCCTCGCCGAGCAGGTTGAAGCCCAGCGCCGACACCGCAAGGAAGAGACCGGTAAAGGTCGCGAGATGAGGGTGCGAGCGGATATAGGAGCGGCTCTCGCCCAGCATCGTGCCCCATTCGGGGTTTGGCGGCTGGGTGCCGAGGCCGAGAAAGCCGAGACCGGACGCCGTCAGCAGGGTCGACGCGAAAAGCAGGCTCGAGAGCGTGAGCAGCACGCCGGCAATGTTCGGCATAATGTGGCGGAGCACGACGCGCGCGGGTGAGCAGCCGAGCGAGATGCTGCCCTCGATATAGGGTTCTGCCATGGTGCTGCGGGTGACCGCGCGAGCGGTTCGCGCGAAGACCGGCACCGAGACGAGACCCACCGCGAGGATCACATTCTGGGTGTTCGCTCCCAGCACCGCGACCACGGCAAGCGCGAAGACGATGTCGGGGAAGCTCAGCATCACGTCGACCGCGCGCATCACCAGAAAGTCGAAAAGACCGCCGCGATAGGCCGCGAGCACTCCGATCGGAACGCCGATGAGAAAGGCGATCACGACCCCGCCGACACCGATGCCAAGCGATGTGCGCGCGCCAGTCACGATGCGGCTGAACACGTCACGCCCAAGCTCGTCGGTCCCGAGCCAGTGTTCCGCCGATGGTGGTCGGAGCGTCATCGCAAAGTTCTGGGCGAAGGGATCATGTGGTGCGATCCACGGCCCGACCAGGGTGAGGATCGCGTAGAAGCCCACGATGCACAGGCCGATCAGGCCCTTCGGCTGGCGGATGACTTCGCGGATCTGGCTCCAGCGCGAGGGCGCGGCCTGGGCCTCCTGCGGATCTACCGCAGCGGTGACGTCGGTCATGACTGTTCAGCCTCGTTGCCTGCCGTCAACGCGCTCGTGCACTTTCCCGCGTGCGGGGATCGAGCCAGAGCGTCATCAGATCGGTAAGGAGGTTGATGACTACGAAGAAGAAGGCGAACATCAGGATCGAATACTGGATCACCGGATAGTCCGCCCGCGACACGGCATCGACCAGCATCCTTCCGATGCCGGGGATGCCGAAGACGGTCTCGGTGATGACCGATCCGCCAAGCATGGCGCCGAACTGCACCCCGGCGACACTGACCGCCGCGACGAGCGAATTGCGCAGGGCATGCCGGACGATCACCCGATACTCGCTCAACCCCTTGGAGCGGGCCGTGTCGAGATAGTCGCGCCCCATCACCTCGAGCAGGCTCGCGGTAACGAGGCGGCTGAAGGTCGCCGCAGGCCGGGTGGCGACCGTGAGGACCGGCAGGACGAAATGCCACCAGCTCTCCGCCCCTGCGGCCGGAAGCCACCCCAGATGAACGGCGAAGAGCCAGATGCAGAGCAGGCCAAGCCAGTAGATCGGCATGGATATGCCTCCCAGGGTCAGCACGGTGATGACCGTGTCGAGCCAGGATCCCTGCCGCAGCGCACAGATCACTCCGCTGACGGTGCCGAGCAGCACGCCGATCACCAGACCACCGAGGGCGATGATCAGCGTGTTCGGCAGCCGCTCGCTGATTTCGGTGAGAACCGGACGGCCGGTCCTGAGCGAAACCGCGACCTCGGGATCGACGAGACCCTTCAGGAACAGGACGTATCGCGCAACCGGCGGCTCGTTGAGCCCCATGCGGTCGCGGATGACGTCGACTTCCTCCTGGCTGGCCATGGGCCCGGCGAGGATTCTCGCCGGGTCCCCGGGGATAAGGTCCGTGAACCAGAAGACCAGGAGCGATACGATGAACAGGGTCGGCAGTGCCGCTATCAGACGATTGAGGACGATCACTTGCCCTGGCTCCCGCGCTCAGGTCAGTCAGACAGGCTGACGTTCTCGAAGTTCATCGTCTCGTTGGGCTGCACCACAAAGCCCTCGACACTGTCGGCAACGCCGAGCGCCTGCGTCTGGTACCACAGGAACACGAACGGCATGGTGTCCCAGATGATCTGCTGGATCTCTCCATAGATCTCACGCTGGCTCTCGGGATCGGTGGCGGCACGCCCCCGCGTAAGCAGGTCGTCGACCCGCGGATCGCTGAACCCCGTCGTGTTGGCGCTCACCCCGGTATAGAAGAGCCGGTAAAGCGTGAAATCCATGCCTGCGGTTGCACGTCCAAGAAGCGCCATGTTGTCCTGACGCTGCGCTGGCGGAGTGGCCGCAACCTGCGACCAGGTCCCGCGATCGACGATGTTCGCCGTGGCATCGATGCCGATTGCCTGGAACTGGGCCTGAATTGCCTGGCAGACCTGAACGTCCTTGATGTACCGACCCGTCGGGCAGGTCATGGTAAGGGCGATCTCGCGAGGCCCGTAGCCGGCCTCGGCGATCAGCTCGCGGGCGCGGTCGGGGTCGAAGGGGATGGGGTCGAAGGTCATCCGCAGTTCGTCCTGCGTGCCCGGCCCGACCATGCCGACCGAAGGCGTGCCAAGACCACCGAGGATACCCTGCACCATCCCCTCGCGGTCGATCGCCAGGTTCAGCGCCTCACGCACCCGCACATCCTCGAGCGGGCCGCGCATCACGAGCTCCATGTTGATCGAGAACATGCTCGGGGGCGTGATCACCGCGGCATGGTCGAGCGCGTTGATCGTCTCGATGGCTTCGGGCGGAACGCGCTCGACGATATGGACGGCGCCCGTCTCCAGCATTGCCATGCGCGAGCCGTCCTCGGGGACGACGATGAACTCGATTGCTTCCAGCGTGGCCGGGTAGTCGCCCTCGTAGGTCGGATTCGGTACGAGACGATAGCGCTCGCCGCCCACGAAGCTCTCGACCTTGTAGGGGCCGCTTCCAACCGGCATGCGGCTGTACTCGGAGCCCATCTCCTCGATGGCATCGACGTTGACGATCGTGCCAGTGGTCGAAGCGAGCAGCAGCAGGATGTGCCCGTTCGGCTGGGCCATGCGGAACTCGAGCGTGGTATCGTCAATCGCCACTGCCTCGGCGATCGAGGAATAGAGGCCGCGATAGATCGCGCCGACCGCGGGGTCCAGCAGGCGGTTGAAGGAAGCCGCCACCGCAGCTGCATCCAGGGGGGCCCCGTTGCTGAAGGTGCGCCCTTCCTTGATCTTGACGGTGAAAGTCAGCCCGTCATCCGAGAAGCTCCACTCGGTGGCGAGGTCAGGGACAACATTGTTCTCGCCATCGAGACGGAACAGGCCCTCGAGGACCAGCAGGTCCACGGTGTTGCCGGTTGGCAGGTCGTTGAAGTGCGGATCGAATGTCTCCGGGTCGGCACCGACCGCGACGCGCAGGACGCCCGACTGGGCCATAAGCGCCGTGCTCGAGATGCCGAGAGCCAAGGCCGCCGTGGCCCCGAAGACAAATCGTTTGAACTGCTTTTGCATGCTTGTGCTTCTCCTCGTTGGGGCTCCCGGCCGACGTCACCGCCGGGCCGTATGGTTGTTGTTTTCGCGGCACTCGCCGCCGCGTTTCCGGTCAGGCTACACAGGAGGTGACAGAAAGAGAAATTCATAATATTCGTAAGGAAATAACTGGAGGTTATATGCTCAACCTTCGTCAGGTCGAGGCATTCAAGGCCATTATGGAGTGCGGATCGATCACCCGGGCCGCAGTAGCGCTGCGCGTATCCCAGCCGGCCGTCACCAAGTCATTGCAATTGCTCGAGCATAGCCTCGGTCTCAAGCTGTTCACCCGGACACCGAAAGGCCTGATCCCCACATACGAGGCAAGGGCTTTCTATACCGAGGTGGACCGCTCCTTCACCGGGCTGGCCTCGCTCGCACGTTTTGCACAGGACCTGCGCTCCATGCGGCACGAGCGCCTGGTCGTGAGCGTGATTCCCGCCCTCTCGCTTCGATGGCTGCCGGAAGTCATCGCCAGCTTCCTCGCGAAGTATCCCGAAGCGTCGTTCAACTTTCAGGCGTCCTCGTCGTCGCATACCATGCAGCTCGTGGGTCAGCGGCATATCGATCTCGGCATTGCGCAGTCCCGACTCGAGGACCCGTCGATGGAACGGATTCCGTTGATGGACCTGCCTCTCGTATGCGTCATGCCCGCCGGACATCCGCTTGCGGCGCTTGAGGTCGTCACCGCACAGCATCTGCGCAATCAGCGGTTCATCAGTCTGTCCGCACAGGACGTGGCCACGATTCAGCTAAGGCGCCTGATGTCCGACGAGGGGGTCGAGCTTACCCCCGAGATCGAGGTCGCCCTGGCTCTTTCCGTCTTCGAATTGGTCAATCGTGGCCTCGGGATCGGGATCATCGATGCTGAGAGCGCAACCAACCGTCCATCGCCGAACGTGGTTATCCGCCCGTTCAGCCCTGCGCTCTCGATGCCCATCTTCATCCTGCGGCTACGGGAGGAGCCGACCTCACTCCTTGCCGAGAGGTTTATCGGGCACCTGCGGGACTGCTGTGCGCACCCAGATGCCAGCGCGGGAAGCGCCCCCCGCCGATCCGCTGCGCCAGAGCCTGCGTGATTGTCAGCGTCTTGGCGAGGCGGCCGCGAGCGATCCCAATTGCCTTGCCACCTGGGCTGAGAACCGTGATCGGTTTCTCGGCCGGACGCCGGTGCCCGCTGCCCCGCATCAGAACGGGGGACAGTGAACCATGGGCGTCACCGGCGTCACCGGCGTCACCGACTCGTTTCCAGGCGTCTTGTTTACGCGCAAGCGGTTCTACACAGCGCCATGATCTGTCGCATCATGACGTGCATGGGATCGTCGCCCATTCGCCCAACGCGTCGAGGTCGCGGACCACCCTATCTACATCAAAGGCAGCAAAAGCACCCTATTGAGGACACTCGTAGCCACTAAGGGAGGGAGATCGGCGGGAGCCGGCGTTCCCGGTTTTATATCGAAGTGGCGGAGAGAGAGGGATTCGAACCCTCGA